>CAZGCI010000024.1:0-49761 GCA_964524185.1 uncultured Thiohalocapsa sp.
GGTGCCGTGCCCGGGCGGCCCGCGGGCCATCCTCTTTGGCCTCGGAGCGGCCCGCTTCGGCGCTGTCTCGGCTGCGGCTCGCGCCGCCGTCGTCTTGCCGCTGGCCGCGCCCGCCGCGCCGGCCGCCGCTGCCGCTATTGCCCGCGCGGCGATCATCCACGGCGCGGTAGAGCCGCTCCACGTCCCATTCCAGCAGGGCCTTCTCCGTCTGCTCGGCGCGCATCAAGGCGCCCGCCAATAGATCCTCCAGCAGCACTGACCCCGTCGGCAGCTCGAGCCAGTTCAGGTGTGAGAGGGTGCTGTTGATGATGGCATCGGCGCAGATGTTGAAGAGCTCGGGGTCAACATCGCCGGTGAGACGCTCTAACTCGGCCTGGCGTTGTGAGTGCCGCAGGGCCACGTGCAGCACCTGGTGCGCGACGACACCCGTTTGTACGGCCAGCGAGAGGTCCTCGAAGTCCGGTCCGTAGTAGATGGAGACGCCATCGTTGGCGGCGACGAGACGGGTCTCCCCGTCGGCCTCGGCGTCGATGTGGCGGATCCAGAGCGCGAGGCCGCCGGTGGAGGGGGCGTATTCCACCATGCGCTGCACGGCGCGGGTGCCGCGGTGCTCATAGACGGCGGACTGGCGGCGGCGGGTGGCGTCGGCCATACGTGGCGTGCGGGCTCGGATGTGCGCTGCAGGCTCAGGCGGCCTGCTGCGCGGCCTCGCGGGACTCAGAATAACGACGGTACGCCGGGCTCGAGAGCACGGCACCCTCAAGGCCCCGCTCCAGCGCGGTCTCGAAGAGCAACTCCATGCCGAGCGTTTGGACCTCGCGGACGGGTAAGGGCTCGTCGCTTTGCAAGTCCGGCAACTGGTCGATGATCGCCAGCGCCCGTGCCATGCGCGCGTCGTCCGTGGCGGCCGCCAACAGGGCGTAGACCATGCCGTAAAGCCCATCGAGCGTGCCTGGCAGCAACACCGCGGTGGCCTCTCCCGGCTCGGCCGCCAACAGCGCCAGCACGTCGGTGCCCGCTCGAAGCTCCCGCAGCACGCCGAAGAACTCCGCGGCGTTGGCGGCGCCGATGCGTCCCTGGACGAAGGTACGCTTGCCGGCCTCTGAGAGGTCCGATTTCAGTACGGCAGAGACATCCTCCCAACCCCGCGGGCTCGCGCCCACTAGGTGATCGTTGGCCAGCTGGCTGTGGGTATCGTCCAGTTTGTCGGGGCGCACCTTGAGGTAGGCCATGACCTCGGGCGCCAGGTCGTTGGCCAACGCATAGCCCAAGAAGGCGTCGATGACCGACTGCACGTTGAAATGGAACATGCGGTCTGCCAACGCGGTGCCCATGTCGTGGCTCACGGCACCGTGGAAGGCGGCATTGCCGGCGGCGATGACCTGCCAGCCGTCCGGCAGCTGATAGTTGCCGACGCGGCGATCCAGGATCAGCGAATAGGCCGAGATTTGTAGGCGTTGGTCGGCGGCTGTGAGCTCATCCAGAAACAACACGCCCTCGGGCTGTTCCGCGCCGGGCAGAAACTCCGGCGGGAACCAGACGGTCTTGGACTGGTGCTCGTCGGCATAGATGGCACCGCGGATGTCCACGGGCTCGATAGTCGTCAAGCGCAAGTCCACCAGCGGCACGTCGAAGTGTTCTGCCACTTGTCGGACCACCGAGGACTTGCCCACACCGCGGGTGCCCCAGAGCATGGACGCCCTGCGCCGCAGGATCGGGCTTGCGAACTGCTCGATGAGCGCGTCCTTCACCGCCGCAATGGACACGGGCGGGATGTTCATCGGGTTGCCTTGCAAAAAACTGTCTCCTTGCTGGGTACTGGGCTGGGTACGGGCTTAGCCTTCGGCTTCGGCGGCGCGTTGCTCGAAACCGCCGCTGAAACGCTCCGCGCTGGCGGCCTCCACGGATGTAGCGCCCGGGTGCTTCTTGTCCGCCACCCGCTCCACCCACGCGCGTTGCGCCAGCATGCGCGGGAACGGCGGGATCTCGAAGCGCGGCATCTCGCGCATGATGAAGAAACTGATGAGCATGAGGGGTGGCGCGTGAAAAATCAGCATGCGCAAGATGGAGTCGTCTGCCATGTCCAGCCAGCGGATGCTCGGCGTGGCGGCCATGATGCCGAGCAGAAAGAGCATCGGCAGCGCGCGCTGGTAGACGACCCGCCAGCGTGCGCGGTGGTGCCGTTGATGGAACTCCTTGGGCAGCGCCGCCAGCGTCTGGGACAGGTGGTGGACGAGCTCGCCCAGCTTGGCTTCGATGTCAGCGGTGCGAGCGGGCTCATGGGGGGCGACCCGAATCGCGCTGCGCCAGTAGGTGACGATCTCGCGCACCGGCCGAAACTGCCAGCCGATGACGGCGAGTAGGTCTTCGGGCATCTTGAGCTTGGCGCCGGCGTCTGCTTGCAGCTTCAGCTCCACGGGCATCCCCGTGAAGCGGTCCGCCTTCAAGTTGACGTGCATGGGGCCGACGCGCGTATTGGCCTCCGTGAGCACGGCTCGCAGGGGGCCGCTGGCGGCATCGATGAGCTGTTCGTCATCGATCGCATTCGCCGCGGGCACTGTCGGCGCCTGGCTTCGCAGGAAGGGCAGGCGTTCTCCGAGCAGGCGATCGGCGCCGGCGCGTGCCTTCTGCCAGAGGCGCCCGCCGACGGTCTGCGCCGCGCGCCTCGCCTCGGCACCGGCGCGTTGCGAGAGCGCCTGCGAGACCGGTTCAAGGACGTAGCTGCGTGCCACAGGCACATCGTCATAGACGGCAAAGTGGCGGGACACCGGCACCTGATCCAGCTGCTCCAGCAGCGCGTCGAGATCCGCTCCATCGGCGATCAGCGTCGCCTCGAGTCCGCTCGCATCCCAAACGCGGCGCACCAGCCGGTGCTTGCCCACCTGTGCCGCCTCCAGGGAGATTTGCGCGGTTAGCGCAACCGGGTTGTCCGTGTCTGCTGGGATCGACACGGGCTTGAAAGTCAGAACACGGTCTTCGCGTCGGCTGGCGGCCATGTCCGCATGCATGTCGCGCCTGGTAAAGGGCGCCATCATGGCCAGGATGTCGTGATGGGTGAGCGGGCGCAGCGGTTGTATCGGCCGCAGCGTTGGCGGCTTGGGCTTCGGCAACAGGCGCGGGCCTTTGCTAACAATCCGGACTTGTGGCATGGCTGGCTCCCCCGTTTGGATTGCGGTCGGTCTTTCGAGATCGGGCGGCTGGTGTGGTGCGCTTCGGCCGTTAGCCTGGGCGTGGTATGGCTGCTGCGCCCGCGACATGCGGTGTGGTGTCCATGAGGCCGAGCACGGCGGTTAGGGTCGTCGCGCAGTCTGCGTCGAGCCGAAGCCGCGCGAGGTCGTCGGCACGCGTGCGTCCGCGGTTTAAAATACTGATGGGCTGGCCGTCGCGGGCGGCTTGGCGGCAGAAGCGGTAGCCGGAGAATACCGTGAGCGATGAGCCGACCACCAGTACACCGCCGGCGCCGGCGAGTTGTCCCATCGCCTGTGCGACCCACGGACGCGGTACGTTCTCGCCGAAGAAGACCACGGCGGGCTTTAGCATGCCGCCGCAGCTCGGGCAGTCTGGCACACGGAAGTGGGCTTGGGCGCGATCTCCCAGCAACACGTCGCCGTCGGGTGCAGAGTGCTCCGGGGCGACTGGCACGCAGTCTGGGTTGTGTGCGGCCAGCAGGCCCTGCACGCGCTCGCGCGATAGCCTGAGACCGCAGTCCAGACAGTCCACGGCGTCGAGACGGCCGTGCAGGTCCAGCACCCGACGAGCGCCGCCGCGCTGGTGCAGGCCGTCGACGTTTTGCGTCACTAGCTGCTTGACGACGCCCCGTGCCTCGAGGGCGGCCAGGGCGCGGTGTGCGGCGTTGGGCTGGGCGGCAGCCACCCGCGGCCAGCCAACGTAGCTGCGTGCCCAGTAGCGCCGCCGAGCCGCCGGGTCACGGACGAAGCGCTGGTAGCGGATGGGCTCCGCGCGCTTCCAGTTGCCGTCGCGGTCGCGGTAGTCGGGGATGCCGGAGGCGGTGCTGCAACCGGCGCCGGTGAGGACAAAAAGTGGCGCATGCGACTGGATGAACGCCGCCAGCTGGGCGACGTCGGTGGCAGGCGTGCTACGCTCGCAAGGCTGTGCCCCGGTGGCGGGGAAGACCAGACCCTGTCCGGCACCAGTCGGTTCAACCCCCGTCTGCGCAGCACCAGTATGGCCGGCCCCAGTCAGACCGGCTCTGGTTTGCTGGGTACCGGTCGGTCCGACACGCGCCTGCTCGCCGGAAGCGGGTGGCAAGAGACTCAACGCCAGTCCCCGGCGGACTGTCCGCGGACCGTGCTTTGCGACCGACCCGCCCACTGACCTGATGGTACACCGTTGATACTGGCCGCCGATGTCCAGATCTCGCACCGGTCCGGCCGGACGAAACCCGAACAAATTTGCCCTAACGCGTCACACATGACTGATCGAATCTGCGTCGTTGGTAGCGGCATCGCCGGTTTGGCCTCTGCATGGCTGCTCTCTCAGCGCCACCATGTCACCCTGGTTGAAAAGAACGACTACTTCGGCGGCCATACCCACACCATTGAGGTGGATGAAAACGGGACGCCGATGCCCGTCGACACCGGATTCATTGTCTACAACATCCGCAACTATCCGTTGCTCGTCCGCTTGTTCGAGCGTCTTGGCATCGCCACGCAAGCTTCGGATATGTCTTTTGCAGCATCCATCGGCCCGGGACGGCTCGAGTATGCGGGTGACAACCTGCGCACGATCTTTGCACAGCCCCGCAACATTTTAAGGCCCCGATTTCTGCGGATGCTGGTGGATATCCTCCGTTTCGGCTCGCGCTGCCGCCACTCTTTGACACATTCGACATTCGACGGGCGGAGTCTCGGCGAGTTCCTGGCGGATGAGCGCCTCAGTGCTGGCTTTCGGGACGACTACCTACTGCCCATGGCCGCGGCCATCTGGTCGTGCCCCACCACGATGATGCTCGACTTCCCCGCGGAAAGCCTGGCGCGCTTTTTCGACAACCACCGCTTGCTAAACCCGCTGGAACGGCCGCTATGGCGCAGTGTGGTTGGCGGCAGCTCGAGCTATGTGCGGCGCATCGCCGCCGACCTCGGGCCGGAGCAGATGGTGTCTGACGCCGCGGTGGCCGTCCATCGGACAGACAGCGGAGTCCGCGTCGACCTGGCCTCGGGACAACGGCTCGAGGCCGACCGCGTTGTGTTGGCGACGCATGCGGATCAGGCCCTGTCGCTCCTTGCCGAACCAACGGAGGAGGAACGCCGGCTGCTGGGTTGTTTCGGCTATCAGCCAAACCGCACCTTCTTGCATACGGATCCCGGCCTGATGCCGACACGCCGCACCGTCTGGTCCGCCTGGAACTACCTGGCCGCCGAGGGGGCGGCTGTTACCGGCGCGGTATCCGTCACCTATTGGATGAACAAGCTCCAGGGGTTGCAGAGCCGCCGCGACTATTTCGTGTCCTTGAATCCCCTGCGTGAGCCCGACCCCGCGCGGGTCATTGCCGCAATGACCTACGATCACCCGGTGTTCGACCAAGCGGCCATGCAGGCCCAACCGGCCTTACACGCTCTGCAAGGCGTCAACCGCACCTATTTCTGCGGCAGCTACTTTGGCTACGGCTTCCACGAAGATGCGCTGCGTGCGGCCGTGGATGTCGCAGGTCGGCTCGGCGTCGATACACGTTGGCTCACCGACGCAAGGCAGCCGTCTGACGAGGCAGTCGGTGACCTGCCGGAGCCTACAGCTGCAGGAGCAGCGGTCTAATGGGACGCGCAAAAACAGCCGTGAGCGGGCCATCCCCGCAGGCCGTTGTCCCAACGCCGGCTGCCGCGGCACACCGGATCTACTTCACGCGGGTCATGCACCGGCGGCTGTTTCCGGTGCAATATCGCTTTGAGTACCGCGTATTCAGCCTGCTGCTCGATCTTGACCGGTTGGAGACCGTACCGGATGGCCTCGCCGTGGGCTCAGGCCGTGGGTTGCTCAAGGGGCTGTTACGGCCGCGTGTCTTCCGCTTCGACCCAAAGGACCATGGCCCCCGGGACGGCTCAGCGCTTAGGCCATGGGCAGAACGGCTGCTGGCGGGGCGGGGCATTGAGCTGCGCGGCGGTCGCATCCGCCTACTCTGCTTTCCCCGCGTCCTCGGCTACGGCTTCAATCCATTGAGCCTCTGGTACTGTGAGGACGCCGACGGGCGGCTTCGGGCCGTGATCGCCGAGGTCAGCAATACGTTCGGCCAGCACCACTGCTACCTATTACACGACGAGGGTCGGCCCATCGACTGGCCACTGCGGGCGGAAAAGCTCAAGTGCTTCTACGTCTCGCCCCTCATGGACATGCGAGGGGGCTATCGCTTCCGACTCTCACGGCCCGACGACAAGCTGTTGGTTCTGATTCGCCAATTCGACGAGCACGGTCGGCTCAAATTGGTTGCGAGCCAAAGCGGCGGCGGAGAGCCGCTGACGGATGCGGCGCTTCGGCGGGCCTTTCGCCAGATGCCGATGATGACCTACAAGGTGATGTTTGCCATCCATTGGCAGGCGCTGAAGATCTGGCTCGGCGGCGCCCGCTTCTTTCACAAACCTGAGCCCCCCAGGCAGGAGGTCACCTGATGTCCGACTCCAAGCGTGCAGAGGCTGCACTCCCAGGTGCCGGTGGCGGTCGCATTGTCACCCGCATGGCGTTGAAGCCCTTCCGGCACCTGTTCGACCGCATCCTGCGGGGACACCTGCGCATCCGTGTGGGCGAGCATTGCCACGAAATGCACGGGGCGGAAGCGGGCCCAATCGGAGAGATCCGCCTGATGCGGCCGCTGAGCTTTGCCCGACGCATCGCCACCCGCGGCCATGTGGGCTTGAGCGAGGCCTACATGGCCGGCGACTGGGACAGCCCCGACGTGACGGCCCTCCTCCACTGCTTCGCGGCCAATCAGCATGCGCTGGTTGAAGTGTTCGAGGGCAGTTGGCTGAATCGCCTGACCTCCCTGCTGCGCCACCGTCGACGCGCCAACACCAAGGCCGGTAGCCGGCGCAACATCCAGGCCCATTATGACCTCGGCAACGACTTTTATCGGCTCTGGCTCGACCCGAGCATGACCTATTCCAGTGCCGTCTTCGAGGCGGACCTAGAAGGCCGGGTCGAGGGCTCAAACGACACCCTGGCGTGGGCACAGGCCAACAAGTATCGCCGTCTGTTGGATCTGCTCGACGCCAAGCCCGGGCAACAGATCCTGGAGGTGGGCTGCGGCTGGGGTAGCTTTGCACGCACAGCCGCCGCCGCCGGGCTCCAGGTCACAGGCATCACCCTCTCGCGCGAGCAGCTCGCCTGGGCCCGGGCAAGCGCCGCCGAGACGCCCGAGGCCGAGCGCATGGCGTTTCGGCTCCAGGACTACCGCGATGTGTCCGAGCGGTTCGACCATATCGTCTCCATCGAAATGTTCGAGGCCGTGGGTGAGGCCTATTGGCCAGACTACATGGCCATGCTGCGGCGCTGCCTGAAGCCCGGCGGACGGGCGGCACTGCAGGTCATCACCATTGCCGACTCGGAGTTCGACGGCTACAAGGCGAGCCCAGACTTCATCCAACAGTACATCTTCCCGGGTGGCATGTTGCCGACGGTCGGGCGGTTCGACGCTGCCGCGGCAGCCGCCGGACTGCAGGTCCGCGAGCGCTCCTTCCATGCCCTCGACTATGCCCGCACCCTCGCCGCTTGGCGCCAGCGATTCGAAGCCGAGCTGTCCGCGGTGCGGGCGCTCGGCTACGACGAACGCTTTGTCCGCATGTGGCGCTATTACCTCAGCTACTGTGAAGCGGGTTTCCGCGATGAACGCATCGATGTGATGCAGGTGGCCTTGACCGAAGCCTAACCCGAGCCCGGTCAGCGCCTCACCGCACACTGGCCGCGGCGACGCGGGTTGCAGCCCGAGGTGCGAAAGCCCATCGCTTTGCGACCTTCGCCTCAATCCTCCCGCCGCAAGCCCACGTGAATGGCCGCCGCTGAGCGCGGTGCCAGCTCGAAGGTAGCGCTGGTGTCCTGGCCCACGATGATGGAGACAGGTTCAGGCTGCGCGACCTGCGGCGCCTCTTGCGTGTCCCCCGATGGCGCTGCCGGTGCGACCTGACGACGCGCAAGCGACTCGACTGGGCGGCAACTACCCGACTCCAGTCGGCTCACCACGGCATTGCAATAGCGCCCAGCCGGCAATCCCGTCTTGAGCCTCTGGCGCATGGGTGCATCGGTATTATTGATAACCACAAAACCGCGTGCGCCGCGGCCAAAGGCCATGCGTCCACCGTCGTCACTCCACCAGTTGGCGACCTCGGCGCCGTCGGTCTGGTTTCGGAAACCAACCATGCCTGCAATGGCCGGTTGGCGGTGCTCGCAAAGCCAATCGGCGCCGCAGCCGAGTCCGTCTGGTCCGTGCACCCGCAACGTGACGCCGGCATCATCACTCGGCGGACCCGCGGCCACGTCGTTGAATGCGTACCCGGACATGACCCGCGGCGTGCCATAGGGCCAGGCGAGCATAAAGACCTGCGCAAGCTCATACAGTTGACCGTCCTGGGGCGACAGCGCGTCAAAGTCGCCGCCGAAGGCCGCCGGCGCGTGGCGGGTCTGGTGACTGTCCACGAACACGACTGCTTGGCGTGCCGGCATCAGGTCGTCGGCGCCGAGACCCGGCTGCAGCTTGCGCAGCTCGGCCATGTCGCCACGACGGAAGGCAGCGGCGAGCCGTTGTGTGTAGCCGAGCTCGGTGACGGCACCGCGGCGGAGGTAGTCCGACATCTGCACGGCCTCGCCTTGGCGCTTCACGAAGGACTGGTAGACGAAGGGCAGTCCTTCGACTCGGGCCAGGATGCCGGCGATGTCCGTGGGGGCCATGTGCTTGGCAGCGTCGATGCGAAAGCCTTGGACGCCTAAATCCACCAAGCGATTCAGGTAGGCAGCGATGCGATTCTTGACTCGTTCCGCGCCTGTATCCAGGTCGGCGCGGCCATCGACATTACAGCGCTGAACGGCGGCTCGGTCCGTCCAGCGACCATCCAGTTGACACGGTGGCTGATGGAAGTCCGCCGGCAGCAGTCCGGGATAGTCGTAGTAGTCGTAACGACTGCCGCCACTGCCGCTACCCCAGCCTGGGTCGTCAGGCAAGGGTGGTCCGGTCATGTGGTTGATGACGAGGTCCACGTAGATTCGCACCCCAGCGGCGGCGCAGCGCCGCACCATCTCCGCGAAGGCATCGGCATCGCCGCTGCGGCTGTCCAGCCGATAGCTCACCGGCTCATAGCGCTGCCACCAGGGGCCGCCGGCGACGACGCGGTGCTCGTTCGGCGGTGATACCTGCACAGCCGCGAAGCCCCCGGGGCCGAGAAACCTCTCGCACTCCTCTGCGACGTCGTCCCACCGCCACTCGAACAGATGTGCGATCACGCTGCGCGGGATCTCGTCCAGCGCAACGTAGACCGACCCAGCTGCGCCGGTCGCGTCGACGGGGCGGCCGTCGGCGTCCGGCTCTTGATTCGCCACCGCAAGCAGCAGCGCAGCGAAGCCGATGATGGTAGCGTTGAGCGACGCGCTGAGCAGATCGGCGAGAAGACGCATCGGTTGGCGTTGCCTGCGGCGGATGGGAAACCGATGTATAGGGTCGCACGCCGGGCGCTGCCTGGGCGGTCAAGGCGACGACGCATGCGCGTGATGTCGAAGGACGACCGACACCCAGCAGTCTCGGCATCGGCATCCGTGGACGAGGAGATCATCACCATGAACGACCACCGAGCCCCTGTTGACAGCGTTCAGTGCACCCAGCGCCGAATGCCCCCGAGCAACCTGGCGATTGCCACTGTCCTCAGCCTCCTATTGTTCGGCTGCTCTCCGCCGGCGCGTTCCCTCGAGCCGAGCGGCACCGATGTACCAGACGCCACTGGATGGCGCGCCGAAGAGGTGGTGCGCGGCCTGGTCCATCCGTGGGCAGTCGTCTGGCTGCCGGATGGCGATGCGCTGATCACCGAGCGCCCGGGGCGGCTGCGGCTGCTCGTCGACGGCCAATTGGTGGATACGCCCATCACCGGCCTGCCAGACATTTGCGGTGACTGCGGCCAGGGCGGACTGATGGACCTGGCGCTGCACCCGGACTTCACCGCCAACCGGCTCGTCTACTTCAGCTTTGCCCAGGGCGACCCGGATAGGAACCGCACCGCTTTGGCCCGCGGACGGCTGAGTGACGACAAGGCGCGGCTCCAAGACGTCGAGGTCATCTTTCAGACCGCGGACTGGAAATCCGGCGGCCAGCACTTTGGCTCGCGGCTGGTCTGGCTGCCGGACGGCACGCTCCTGGTCAGTATCGGCGATGGCGGCAACCCACCGGTTGCCTTCGACGGCGACGTGATCCGCAAGCAAGCGCAGAATCTGGGCACCCACTTCGGCGCGGTGCTGCGGCTCACGGACTCGGGCCAAGCGCCGCCGGACAACCCCTTCATCGACAAACCCGGTGCTAAGCCGGAGCTCTACAGCTACGGCCATCGCAACATCCAGGGTCTTGTGCGCCACCCCGACAGCGGCCGCGTCTACGCCAACGAGCACGGCGCCCGGGGTGGGGATGAGCTGAACCTCATCGAGGCCGGCAGCAATTATGGCTGGCCCGAGGTGACCTACAGCATGGAGTATTGGGGCCCGCGCATCAGCGATAAAACGCAAGCGCAGGGCATGGTAGATCCCCTTGTGGTCTGGACGCCGTCCAAGGCACCGAGCGGCCTCGCTGTCTATACCGGGGACCGCTTCCCCGGCTGGCGGGGCGATCTCCTCTCCGGCGCACTCAAGTTCCGCGAGATCCGCAGACTCAGCGTCGATGGTGAGCGGGTGGCACGCGAAGAGCGGCTGGACATCGGTGAGCGCGTGCGCGACGTGCGCATGGGTCCCGACGGCGAGCTCTATGTACTGACCGATGAGCCCAATGGTGCCCTGCTGCGCATCGTACCCGATTGATGATAATGGCACCCCGCAGAGCGGCGATCGGCTGCAGATCCTCTCCGCGGAGGACCGTCCTAACGGGCTGCGGGCTGCACAAGGCGCAGGGGCGCACCGAAGAAGGCGAGCACGGTTAGATCCTCTTCGATGTCGAAAAAGGCGTGATCGCAGGCGGTGTGCACGTACATGATGGAGCCCTTGTGCACCAGCTGATCCTCGCCGCCGACGCGCAGCCGCGCGCGGCCCTCCAGCACGAGATAGAGCTCGTCTTCTTCGTGGGCACTCTGCATCTCCGTTGAGCCGGCCGGTAAGTGGTAGATGGAGCAGCTGAGCGATGGCGTGCGCAGAATCTCCTTAAAGCGGGCATTCCCCGGCTCGATCTCCGCGAGCAGCGAGGCGAGGTCGAGCAGTTGCCATTGATGGTCGGTCATGGTTGGTGGCCTCTTTCCGGTGCAGATTGGAGCTGGACGGTGGGTGAGACGACGCGCGCGGTCTCGACAGCGTCAGACGTTGGTGGGAGCAGCAAGTTCTCGGCAGCCGCAGTGTCCTCTGTACCGGCGGCGCCGCAGACTGAGCGCGAGGACCGCCCCTCCATTTTGTTTTACCCACCTGTAAAACCATGCCACTAAGAAGGTTGCTAATCAAACCCCGGCCTGTACAATGCGACTTGTTCCCATTCGTTACTGCATTTCTACACCTGTTCGGGATTGACGTCCATGAGCCAGTATATCCACCATGTTCCCGGTCGCCTTCGCATCCGCTCGAAGGCCTTCCAGTGCTACGGCGAGCGCGCTGACAGCGCCCGCGAGCGTCTCATGGCCATGGAGGGCATCCGCAGTGTGGAGGTCAACGCGCGCGCGGCGAGTCTCATCGTTCAGTATGACCCCGCCCGGGTGTCGCGTGCCCTGCTGTTCGCAACGCTGGAAGACTTAGGCTGCATGTCGGCCGTACGCCGTGATAATGAGCACATGCGGCGTATCGGGGAGACCTTCGGCAAGGCACTGGTGGGCGCAGCCATGCAGAAGGCCGTCGAGCAGTCGGCCCGCACCCTGGTGGGTGCATTGATTTGACGCAGCCTGCGTGAGCAGCGTGCATGCGCAGCCCAACCGAACAGGAGCACAAGCGCACGTCAGCGTCCGGCGTGGAGTCCCGCGCACCCCTGCCAACGGCGCCCACACAGCCGCGTGGGCGGCTCGCCCGCTGCGTTCGGGCGCTCATCGCGGCGAGGCCGCAGCGCAGTGCCCGTCAACAGCATTGGGCGCTGCTGCGGATCTTGGCCGCGTCGGCGCCGCCGGACCAACGCCGCCGATAGCTTCCGCGCAGGGTGCGGCGAGCGACAGCGAGCGAACCGCTGGCGTGCAGGCGCCCGAGTCGCTCGCTGGTTTGAGGCATCGCCTCGCTAGGCCTGGGGCTGGCCGAAAAGGCGAAAGTAGTTCTCCGCGGTCAGTTCCGCGACGGCCTCGGGGTGAAGGCCGCGCAGCTCTCCGATCTTCTCGGCCACATATTTGACGTACTTGGGCTCATTCTTCTTGCCGCGGTGCGGGACGGGTGCTAGGTAGGGCGCGTCTGTTTCTATGAGCAGACGCTCAAGCGGGACGCGTCGGGCGACATCACGCAGGGACTCGGCGTTTTTGAAGGTGACGATCCCGGAAAAAGAGATATAAAAGCCGAGCTCCAAGGCCTGCTCAGCCATCGCCCAGGTCTCTGTGAAGCAGTGCATGACGCCGCCGGCTTGATCCGCCGCCGCCTCACGCATGATCTTGATGGTGTCCTCGCGGGCGTCGCGCGTATGCACGATGAGTGGCAGTCGACTCTGGCGCGCAGCGGCGATGTGAACGCGAAAACGCTCGCGCTGCCAGTCCAGATCGCCTTGGTTGTAATGGTAGTCAAGGCCAGTTTCACCGATGGCGACGGCGCCGGTGTCGGCTGCCAGGCGCACCAGCTCCTCGACGCTGGGCTCGCGCGTCTGCTGCTCGTTGGGGTGCACACCCACCGAGATGGACACGTCCGCGTAGTTCGCCACCGTGCTCCGCATGGCGTCGAGGCTCTCCAGGTCGATACAAACACAGAGCATGTGACGTACGCCGCTGGCGCGGATGGCGCTCATGAGCTCGGGGAAACTGCCGCCATAGGGGGTCAGGTCGACACGATCCAGGTGGCAATGGGAGTCGACGAGCATCGGTAAAGCTCCGTACAGTCGTTGTGGCTCGGGTACTGAGGCCCGCGAATCCAGTTATCCAGCATCCGCGACGGCGTCTTGCGTGGGGTTTCAGCGGCGCGCAACTCGATGGCGCCCTAGCGCCGGCTTAGCGTTGGCCTACACCCGGCTCCTCACATGGTGTGGGTAGCCCCCTCCTCTTCCAAACCACCCGCGAGATAGGCCTCGATCCTGCGCCGCGCCTCGCCCTTGTCTTGGTCGCTGAACTGGATACCCACACCGATCTGCCGGTTGCCTTCGGCACCGATGGGGGTCACCCAGACCACGCGGCCCGCCACCGGGATGCGCGCCTTCTCTGCCATGAGCTGCAGGAGCAAGAAGACCTCGTCCCCGAGCTGATAGGGATTGTTGGTGGGGATGAAGAGCCCGCCGTTGCGCACGAACGGCATATAGGCGGCGTACAGCGCCTGCTTGGTCTCGATCGCGACGCTGAGGATCCGCTGGCGGCCGGTGCGGGACGCTCGATCCATTGGTCATGCCCTGGACCGGGTGAGGGTTGCCCAACGCAACAGCAGTGACTCAAACAGCAGCTGCTTGTTGACCGAGGAGCGCACCTCAGCCCGCGCGGCATAGAGCTGCTGAACAAAGCGGTGGCCATCCGCCGGGATCAGCGCCGGGGCAATGGCCATCAGCCGCCGTCGCTGGTCTGGGCTCGATAGATGCGCCGCATCCGGGTCCACCTGCAGCCGCAATCCGTCGCTCACCCAGCCAATGAGCCAATCCAACAGCAGCCCCGGCTGCAGGGACTGCCAAGCCTTTGCCACCGCCAGCGGATCTGCCCTGCCTTGGCTCACCTGCACGAAGGCGTCCAGGCAGTGGTCCCGAGCCTTGAGATCTGGGTCATCGGCCAGCGCAAGCGCCTGCAGCGGCGCGCCATGGGCCACCGCGAGTAGGCGTTCCGCAGCCGCGCTAGCACTGGGGCCGGTTGCGAGCTGGCGGCGGAGCCAGTCCAACGCCGGTGCTGCAGGCGGCAGTGGGACGGCCAGGTTTTGGCAGCGGCTACGCACGGTCGCCGGCAGCGCGCCCGGGCGTTCCGCCACCAGTAGCCAAAGCGTGGCCGATGCGGGTTCCTCGAGCGTTTTGAGCAGGCTGTTTGCAGCGACGGTGTTCATCGCGTCGGCCGGCGCGATGCGGTAGACAGCACGCCGGCCGCGACTGCTGGTCATGGTCTGACTGCCGCATAGCGCCCGCACCTGATCCACCTTGATCTCGCCGGTCTTGGTCTCTTCATCCGGGACCAGGCGGGTCAGGTCCGGATGGTTGCCCGCGGCGAGGAGATGGCACTCATCGCAGCGCCCGCAGGGCAAGCCATCGGCCGTCGGTGCGGCACAGAGGAGTGCCGCTGCAATCAGGTCCGCGAAACGGCGCTTGCCGATGCCTGCAGGGCCGTGAATCAGGAGCGCGTGACCAAGACGGTTCGTCTGCAGCCCCGCCTGCACGGTCTGCCACAGGCTGTGCTGCCATGGCAGCAGTGTGAGCGGAATGGGCTCGGCAAGAATCACGCCTGCACACGCGCTCGATAGGCGGCAACCGCGGCGATGCTGTCGGCGGCAACGGCATGGCGCTCTCGCGCGGCATCGATGGTGACGATGCGCCCGGGCTCAGCGGCGGCGCGGGTGAGATACGCCGCGCGGACGCGCTCGAAAAACTGGAGCTGTTCCGATTCGAACCGGTCCGGTGCGGAGCGCCCGCGGGCTCGGGCGAGGCCGCAGGCCGCAGGCAGGTCGAACAGGAGCGTTAGGTCCGGGCGATGGTCGCCCTGCACGAGCTGCTCCAACGCGGCGACCTGCGCGGTGGCTACGCCTCGGCCGCCGCCCTGGTAGGCATAGGTGGCGTCGGTGAAGCGGTCACACACTACCCAGGAGCCCGCTGCCAGAGCCGGCAAGATAAACCGGTGCAGGTGCTCGGCTCGCGCGGCGAACATGAGCAGCAGCTCCGTTTGGCTGTGCATCCCGGTATTGGCTGGATCCAGTAGCAGGCAGCGGATGCGTTCGGCAATGTCTGACCCACCCGGCTCACGGGTCACCAACACGTCGAGGCCGGCATCGCGCAGGTGGCCTGCCACCGCGTCACGATGGGTGGTTTTACCCGCACCCTCAATGCCTTCCAGGGTGATGAAGTGGCCGCGAATCACGTTGCGCCCAGTCTGGTGGCGAGCAGCTGGAGGACAGCGCAGTGAGGCGACGGCTCAGGTATCTGCCGCGGCGGTTTCGAGGTCCTCTGCCGGCACCTCGTTACCGCTGCGGGCATCTTCCTCCCGCAAGTCCGGACAGGGGTCATTGAGCTGGTAGTGACGCACCGCGCACCGATGCTCGTCGTAGGTGGCGGAGAAATAGTGGCTGCCGTCGCCGCGGGCGACGAAAAAGAGCTCATCGCCGTCGGCCGGGTGCAGTACTGCGTGAATGGCCTCGCGTCCGGGCAGCGCGATGGGCGTCGGCGGCAGAGCCGGGATGACATAGGTGTTGTAGGGTGTCTCACGGCGGAGGTGCTCCCGGGTGATGTTGCCATCGAATTCATCACCCAGCCCGTAGATGATGGTCGGATCGGTCTGGAGCTTCATGCCTTGCTCCAGTCGACGCACGAAGACGCCGGCGATGCGCGGGCGTTCGATGGCTTTTCCGGTCTCTTTCTCGACGATAGACGCTAGGATCAGCGCCTCGTAGGGCGTCTCGATGGGCAAATCGTCGCTGCGGGCGGCCCATTCCTCCTCCAACACCTGCCGCATACGCTCGTGCGCGCGGGTAAGGATCTCGACGTCCGATGTCTCGCGCTTGAACAGATAGGTATCTGGGAACAGCCAGCCCTCCGGGTGCTCGGATTCGATGCCGAGCCGATCGATGATGTCTGCATCGGACAAGCCCTTGAGCTGGATGTCGAAGGCGCCGGCGGCGTCGATGACGCGCAGGGCCTCGCGGAAGGTAGTACCGGGCACGAAAGTGACGGGGAATTGGATGGACTTGCCGCTGGTGAACAGCGCCAACAGCTCCGGCGGCGTCATACCCGCGTCGATGGCGTAGTCACCCGCCTTGAGGGCGTTTTGCTGTTCGGTTTCGTATGCATGCAGGGTGAACAGGAAGCGGCTTGCAATCCAACCGCGATCAGCGAGGTCGTGTGCAACACCGCGGATGGTGGCGCCCTCGCGCACGCGGTAGACCACCTGGTCTTCGTCGAGCTCCACCGGAGTGGCCAAGAAGCCGTGGTACAGCGCCAAGCCGCCCCAGGCCATGGCACCACCGACGATGGCCAACACCAGCAGGGTCGAAAGAATCGTTTTCACATGCGTGTCTCTGGTTCCAGCGCACTCTGGCGCACCCGTTCTATCAGAGCTGCCGGCACCGCATCGACCCTGTAGCAATGCGTCCCGAGCCGCGCCACGGGCACCGCACCAAGCAAGGCGTTGCTGATGAACAGTCCCCGTGCGGCGAATAGGTCGGTCGGTCGCAGCGAACGTTCCGCAAACGCAATGTCGAGCGCCCGCGCGCAATCGGCGACAACACTGCGCACCGTGCCGACCACGCCACAGGTCAGGAGCGGCGGCGTCGCAATGCCGGCGTCGTCCAGCACATAGAGGTTGGATTTGGTGCCGCAGACCACGTGTCCGTGCCCGTCACACATCAGACCGTCCACGATCGACGGGTCTGACCATTCTGCCCGTGCCAGCACCTGTTCCAGCCGGTTCAGATGTTTAATGCCAGCAAGACTCGCATTCTCACCCAAGCGAGTTTCGCACAACGTCAGCCGAACACCTGCTTCCGAGCCTCGGGTCGGAACCGACAGACCCGGCGTGAAGGAGAAGATACGCCTTGGCTTTGGCACTGGCGGCGGTGCATACCCGCGCGGACCACTGCCGCGGGTGACCGTGAGCTTGAGAACGCCGTCGCCGCCGTTCGGTGCCAGCAGCTGCGCGACCTCTTCCGTGAGGAGCGAGATGTCGGGCGCAGGGATGCCGAGGCGCTCACAGCCTGTTTGCAGCCGAGACAGGTGTTGCGGCCAAAGACAGGGCTGTCCGCGACGCACAGCGATCGTCTCGAACACACCGTCGCCATAGTGCAGGCCGCGGTCGGTGGCCGGGATGCTGTGTCCGGGTCGGCCATCGATGAGCATCTGCGGGCGGTGCATGTCCGGTACGGGCTGGGTTTGGGTGCGCCGGCGCCCCGGTGGGTCCGAACCGGGTGGTGTGCCTTCGGGACATCGCCCACCCGCACCGCTGATGACGGCAAGGACGCTGGCGCTGGTTCTGCAGCTGACCCTAGTCGTTGCAGGCCAGACGTACCCCGGCCCGCACTTCAACAGGCGCCGGCAATCGCCTCAGGCCTTGCGCGAAGAGCGCGGCCTTTCGACTCATTTAAATTCGCTTGAAGATGAGCGTCCCATTAGTGCCGCCGAAGCCGAAGGAGTTGCTGAGCGCGTAGTCGATGCGCATCTGACGCGCCTCGTTGGGCACATAGTCCAGGTCACACTCTGGGTCTGGCGTCTGGTAGTTGATGGTGGGTGGCGCAACTTGGTCGCGGATGGCCAGGACGGTAAAGATCGCTTCCGCCCCGCCGGCAGCACCCAACATATGTCCAGTCATGGACTTGGTGGAGCTCACGGCCACGTTGTAAGCATGCTGACCCATGGCCAACTTGATGCCCTTCGTCTCCGCGATGTCGCCCGCGGGTGTGGAGGTGCCGTGGGCGTTGATGTAAGCGATGGCCTCTGGGCCAATGCCGGCGTCCTCCATCGCAAGGCGCATGCAGTCTGCTGCGCCCGCCCCATCTTCCGAGGGTGCCGTCATGTGATAGGCGTCTGAGTTCATGCCGATGCCGACGAGCTCGGCGAGGATCGGCGCACCTCGGGCGGCGGCAGCCTCGTACTCCTCCAACACCATGACGCCGGCACCATCGCTCAAGACAAACCCGTCGCGCTCCCGGTCGAAGGGGCGACTCGCGCCCTGCGGATCGTCGTTGCGTGTGGACAGCGCCCGGGCCGCGGCAAAGCCGCCGAGACCCACGGGCGACGTCGCCATCTCAGCACCGCCTGCGACCATGGCATCGCAGATCCCGTGGCGGATCATGTAAGCCGCTTCGCCAATGTTGTGGGTCGCTGTGCTACAGGCTGAGACGATGGAAAAATTGGGCCCCTTCAACCCGTACTTGATGGAGAGGTCACCGGCGACCATGTTCACGATGTTGGCGGGGACGAAGAAGGGTGAAATCTTCCGCGGGCCGCCCGCTGCATAGGCCGCGTAGTTGTTCTCGATGCCCGTGATGCCACCAATTCCAGAGCCAACCGCCACCCCAATGCGCTTGCGGTTGTCGTCGGTGATCGGCAGTCCGCAGGCCTCAATGGCTTGCGTGCCCGCCGCAATGCCGTAATGGATGAATGCATCCATCTTCCGGGCGTCCTTCTTCGAGATGTACTGCGTGACGTCGAAGTCGTAAATGGGCCCGCCAAACCGCGTGCTGAAGGGCTCGACGTCGAAGTGCGTGATGGCTTGAATGCCGCTGCGCCCAGCAAGGATGCTATCCCAAGCGGAGGGAATGTCCTGCCCGACAGGCGCTACCATGCCGACGCCCGTAACGACGACCCTTCTACCTCTCATGCTTCACCTCTTGAAGACCTGACGGCGGCGGCTGACGTCCACGACGGCTTCCACCCACTCCGGGCGTACCTGGGCCACTCACCCAATGCGCCCCCAACCGTTCTGCGGGAGCGTATGCAGTCACGCAAGCCTGGGTGCACCCTCAGCTCAGGTGTGCGTTGATGTAGTCGATGGCCTGCTTCACCGTGGTGATGTTCTCCGCGTCCTCATCTGGAATCTCGGTGTCGAACTCTTCTTCGAGCGCCATCACCAGCTCGACCGTGTCCAAAGAATCCGCGCCGAGGTCGTCGACGAACGAGGCCTCCAGGGTGACCTCTTCTTCCTTGACGCCGAGTTGCTCGACGACGATCTTCGTGACTCGATCTTGAACGCTGCTCATCTGTTGAATCCTCGTGCCGTGTCTGGCTTGACGTGTTTGGGCCGCGCGAGCACGCGACCGCCGTATTCTAGTGGCAAATCTGTGGGGGTTAAAGCTCGAAGGCGCTTCAGGAAACGCCCGCAAACAGTTGATATCGAGAATCTTAATGGAGTACGCGTCTCACGCCATGTACATGCCGCCGTTCACATGCAGCGTCTCGCCCGTGATGTAGCCCGCGGCAGCGGACGCAAGAAAGGACACCGTGGCAGCCACCTCTTCCGCCGCACCGAGGCGGTTCAGCGGAATTGTCGCGAGCAGCGACCGCCGCTGATCATCGCTCAGCGCCCGGGTCATGTCGGTGTCGATGAAGCCCGGCGCCACGCAGTTGGCGGTGATGCCGCGGCCGCCTACCTCGCGGGCCAGCGACTTTGTGAATCCGATCATACCCGCCTTCGCCGCCGCGTAATTGGTTTGACCGGCGTTGCCGCTGACGGCGACCACCGAGGCGATGTTGATGATGCGACCCTTACGCGCCTTGGTCATTGGCCTAAGACAAGCCTTGGTGAGCCGGTAGACGGAGGTCAGGTTTGTGGCGATGATGACATCCCAATCGGCCTCTTGCATGCGCATGAGGAGACCGTCACGGGTGATGCCGGCGTTGTTCACCAAGATGCTGGGCGCAGCACCGAAGCCCTCGCTCACCTGGGCAAGCGTGGACTCGACGGAGCCCGGGTCGGTGACATCGAGCTCGAGGCCCATCACCTGGCGCCCATCCGCCGCGAGTTCGTCACGGATGCGCGCAGCGCCGCCTTCCGTCGTGGCCGTGCCCGCCACCGCAGCCCCCTGTTCCAGCAGTGCCGTTGCAATGGCGCGACCAATGCCGCGGGTCGCGCCCGTCACCAATGCGACTTCGCCTTCAAGCATCTGCTGTGACCTCCAAGGCCTGGTCTAGCCCAGCCGGATCGAAGACCGGCAGGGTGGTTATGGTTTTGTCGATGCGTTTGCCGAGGCCCGTCAGCACCTTGCCTGGGCCGGCTTCAACGGCCGTCTTGAGGCCCATATCCGCCAGCGCACGAATGGTCTCCACCCAACGCACGGGGCTGTAGAGTTGTTGTGCCAGCAGCACGCGCAGTGCGTCGGCATCCGGCGCGAACGCCGCTGATGCATTGTGCAGCACTGGCACGCGCGGCAAGCGCACTGGTGTCTCAGCCAGATGCGCCGCCAGCGCCGCGGCGCTGTCGCGCATCAGCGAACAGTGCGAGGGCACGCTCACCGCCAACAGCACCGCCCGCTTGGCGCCAGCCGTCTTGGCAGCAGCTGCACCCCGCTCCACCGCAGCCTTGTGTCCAGCGATCACCACCTGGCCCGGGGCATTGAAGTTCACTGGCTCCAAGACCTCATTGCCCGCCTGCTCAGCGCAGAGAGCACGGACCTGGGCGTCGTCAAGGCCAAGAATGGCCGCCATGGCACCACTCCCAGCCGGGACCGCAGTCTGCATGAGCCGGGCGCGCTCGGCGACCAGGGCCACCGCATCCGGGAAGTCTAGTGCACCGGCGCAGACCAGCGCGCTGTATTCGCCAAGGCTGTGACCGGCCATCGCCGCCGGCATCGCCCCGCCACGTGCCCGCCAACAGCGCCATACGGCAACGCCCGCGGCAAGCATTGCGGGCTGAGTATTCTCGGTGCGGTCCAACTCCGTACTCGGGCCCTCGGCGACGAGCGTCCATAGATTCCGTCCAAGGACCTCAGCCGCCTCGGCGAAGGTGGCCTGCACCTCGGGCTGCACGGCGGCAAGCTCGGCAAGCATACCGACGGCCTGCGAGCCCTGGCCGGGGAAGAGCATGGCGAATGTTGCGCGGGTCATGTGGGAAAGCGCGGGGTCTGGTTGGAGCTTGCGGCTTCTGGCGCCGGGGGGTCGGTCGCCGAGGTGTTAGTAGCGGAGCAGCACGGAGCCCCAGGTGAAGCCGCCACCGAAGGCCTCCATCAGGACCGTCTGCCCGCGTTGAATACGGCCGTCGCGCACAGCCTCATCAAAGGCGAGCGGCACGGATGCGGCGGAGGTGTTGCCGTGGCGATCCACCGTCACTACCACCTGCTCCATTGGCAGATCAAGCTTACGTGCAGTAGCCTGAATGATGCGGAGATTCGCCTGATGCGGCACAAGCCAGTCGATATCTGCCCGGGTCATGTGATTGGCATCTAGCGTCTCGTCGACGATGCGGCCCAGCGTGGTGACGGCAACCCGGAATACCTCATTGCCCTTCATTTCCATGTAGGGCGAGCCCTGGTTGCCGTTACCGACACCAGCGGGCACCTGCAACAACTCACGGTGGGCACCATCGGCATGCAAATGCGAAGAGATAATGCCGGGCTTGTCGGCTGCACCCACGACCACGGCACCGGCGCCGTCACCGAAGAGCACGCAGGTGCCGCGGTCGTTCCAGTCGATGATGCGCGAGACGGTCTCAGCCCCCACCACCAAGGCAGTGCTCGCGGCGCCTGTGCGGATGAACTGATCGGCGACGCCGAGGGCATAGATGAAGCCCGTGCACACCGCCTGGATATCGAAGGCGGCACAACCCCTGATGCCGAGACGATGCTGCAGCAGACACGCGTTGCTGGGGAAAATTTGATCCGGTGTGGTGGTGGCGACAATGATGAGATCGATGTCCGCGGGTGCGACGCCGGCGGCCTCGATGGCGCGGCGCGCGGCGGCCTCGGCGAGGTCGCCGCAGGTCTCGCCGTCGCTGGCGACGCGGCGCTCGACGATGCCGGTGCGCTCGCGGATCCAGGCGTCCGACGTATCCACCATGCGCTCGATATCCCGATTGGTCAGGACCTTTTCCGGCAAGTAGCCGCCGGTGCCGAGGATACGGGCGAAGGTGCTCATGCGCTTGCCCGCATCGGCGCTGGGCTGAGATGGACAGCCACCTCATGCTCGATCCGGGCGATCACACGTGCGTTGATCTCATGCTCCGCAATGCGGATGGCGTTGGCAAATGCCTCGGCGTCGGCGCCGCCATGGCTCTTGACAACGATGCCCCGCAACCCGAGCAGGCTAGCCCCATTGTAGCGCCGTGGGTCGGCCTCCTCTTTGAAGGCCTTGAGTGTCGGCAGTGCCAAGAGCCCAGCGAGCCGCGACCAAAGGCTTTTGCGAAAGTGGTTGCGAAGCATGTGGGCGACGAGCTTGGCGACTCCCTCGCTGGATTTGAGCGCCACGTTACCGACGAAGCCATCGGCGACGATGACATCGACGCCACCCATGAAGATGTCGTCGCCTTCCACGTAACCCACATAGTTGAGATTGGAGGCAGCGATCAGCTCATGCGCGCGGCGCACCTGGTCATTGCCCTTGATCTCTTCCTGGCCGATGTTGAGCAGCCCCACCTGGGGGCTCTCGAGGCCGGTCACGGCCTTCACCAGCTCGCTACCCATCACGGCGAACTGGAACAGATGCTCCGCGGTGCAGTCCACATTCGCGCCAAGGTCGAGCATGTGGGTGCTGCCCTTCACTGACGGCATGGCGCTGATGATGGCCGGCCGATCCACGTTTGGCAGCATCTTGAGCACGAAGCGTGCGGTGGCCATGAGGGCGCCGGTGTTGCCGGCGCTCACACAGGCATCGGCCTCGCCCGTTTTGACCAGATCAATGGCCACACGCATGGAGGAGTCCTTCTTGCCGCGCAGCGCCTTCGACGGCAGCTCATCCATACCCACGGTTTGGCTCGCGTGCTGAATCCGGATGCGGCCCTCCAGCGGTGGCGCCTGCGCGTGCCGGGGCGCCGCCGCAAGCAGCGGCTCGATGATCTCGCGCTGGCCCACTAGGATCAGGTCGACACTCGGCGCCGTGGCGAGAAAGGCAAGGGCCGCGTGCACGACAACCTCGGCGCCGTGGTCGCCGCCCATGGCATCCAGCGCGATGACGGAACGACGACTCACGATGGGTTGAGAACGTGTGCGGCGGCCAAGCGGTATCAGGTTAATCGGAGCGGTCCACGAACTTGCGGCCGCGGTAAAAACCGTCGGGCGTCACATGATGGCGGCGATGAACCTCCCCCGTCGTAGGATCTTCGGACAGCGTCGGTTTGCTGAGGGCGTCATGAGAGCGACGCATGCCGCGTTTGGACGGGGTCTTACGATTTTGTTGAACGGCCATAAAAAGTCTCCGTTTTTAATGTCGCGCAGTCGCCTCGGGCCGGCCCGGGATGGATACGCAGCCGGTTCGCGTGAATCAAACTGTGATGTCAGTGATGGCGCTTCAGCGATTGCAGTACGGCAAAGGGGTGCTCGTCATCCGGTGCCGGCTCGCGGTCGGTGTCTGGCGCGCGGTGATCATGACGCTCGTAGTCAGGTGCCTCACAGGTCCCTTCCACGTGGCGCGGTACCGGCGGCACGGCGAGCAGCAACTCGTCCTCGACCAGCGCGGCGGGATCCAGTGTCGCCTCCTCGGGCAGTAAGGGGTCATAGGCATCGGGTAGTCGTGCGGCCTCATCAAGCCCCTTGACCACCGCCAAAGTGAATGTTCCTGCGACCGGAAGTTCCAAGACGCCGTTACAACGCTCGCAGCGCAACCGCAGCGTTGCTGCCACACGGCCTTCTACCAAAGCCCGGCCGCTGGTGTCTTGACGGAAGGTCAAGGCGTAGGACGCGTAATCCGGACTGGGGTTGTCACCATCAACGACGACCTGCGCAACTCGGGGCAGCCGCGTTAGTGACAAGACACCGGCGAACTCGCGGTGCTGCTCTGCCAGTCGAAACGGGTCAACAGACTGGGGTAAAGCGTCGCGCATAAGCCCTCAAGCGTACCGCATCCCGCCGATTGCCACAAGACCGGGTACGCCGCAAACCATTGCGCCGCTGAACCAAGTGCCGCGTTGCCCCCTGGATGACGCCGCTGCGTTGATCCTGACGACCCGGCTGGCCGAGGCCGCACCTCAACGCCCGCCGACAAAGACCGGCGCGCGTTGGTCAACATCCGTAGCACTGGCCTGCGGCGCTCGCACCGCAAGCATGACTAAGGCGGCCGTCAGGCAGAGGAGCCCGCCGGCGAGGAAGGCCGTGCCGTATTCTCCAAGCTGAAAGGCCTGGGTTGCGAGCGTTCCACTCGCGTCCGAGGCCTGATACTTGATGTCCCCGGTCGCTTGCATCAGCGCCGCAG
Source organism: uncultured Thiohalocapsa sp. (assembly GCA_964524185.1). Classification (GTDB taxonomy): domain Bacteria; phylum Pseudomonadota; class Gammaproteobacteria; order Chromatiales; family Chromatiaceae; genus Thiohalocapsa. Next base: position 24,290 of record CAZGCI010000024.1, read on the forward strand.
CCAGATACGGGCCGAGCATCCCGCCCATACCGTAGGCGGTGAACAGGAGCCCGTAGTTCACCCCGATGTGCCGGGTGCCAAAATAGTCTGCCACGATGGCCGGATAGATGGCGAGATAGCCACCGAAGCACAGTGCGACCAACGAGACACCGAGCAGGTACAAGGGGTAGAGACGCATCCAGTCGAGCGCCAGCAAGACCAGGCCGCAGAGGACGAACATGAGGATCAGCGTCTGCCGGCGGCCCAAGGCGTCTGACAGCAGGCCCCAAAGGATGCGCCCGGCGGCGTTGAATAACGCCAGCACGCCGACAGACATCGCGGCGGCGGAGGCGATGGCGGCGTAGCGCTCGGCGGAGACCGGGGTCTCGGTGACCGCCCCCAGGCTGAAGGCCTCCCAGATGGGCGCTGCCTTCATGATGACCATGAGGCCGGCAGTGCTGCCGGCCGCGTAAGTGAGCCACAGAAGCCAGAACGCGGTGGTACGGAGCATTGCGCTGGGCGCGACCTCCACCTGGGCAACGTGCGGGCCCGCAGCGCCGCTCGGCGGCACCCCGCCCGCTGGGGAGTATCCGGCGGGCGGGTTTCGCAGGAGCTGCGAGCCCAGCACCACGGCGATGAGGAAAATGACGCCGAGTATCGCAAAGGTGTCGAATACGCCGGCCCGGGGCAGCGGGAAGAGGGAAACGCCAAACAACGCGTACTCGCCACCCCCGATCAGCCCCCGCGCCAGCGGCGCGAAAAAGAACGCACCGGCACCGAAGCCCGCGACCGCGAGGCCGGTGATGAGCCCACGCTTGTCCGGGAACCATTTGACGCAGGTGGCAACGGGGCAGACGTAGGCCATGCCGATCCCGATGCCGCCGAGTACCGCATAGGTGCCCACGAGCCAGGCCAGCGCCGGGCCGTCTGCGAACCTGCCCGTGAGCCCGGCGAGCATGAGACCCACACCCAGGATCAGCCCGCCGATGCTGCCCACCAGTCGCGGCCCAAGCCGGTCCTGGATGCGCCCGCCCAGGATCACGGCAAAGGCGAAGACGGCGATGACGAGCTGCGCCGGCAATGTCACCTGGGTCGCGGACCAGCCTGGAAATCGGGCCAGCAACGGCGTCTGGAAGACGCTCCAGATATAGACGGCACCCAGGCTTGCCTGGATGATCAGGGCCCCGGCCACCACCAGCCAGCGGTTGCCGGCCGGGTCATTGGTCATGGATCACTCCTCTGGTGTGATGCAGCCGCCGGATGCGGCACCCGCTGCGCAAGGTCCACAACGGTCCGCAGGCTGTGGTGCCGATGCTTGTGGTCAAGCACATCCCAGCCAAGCCGGCGCAGATCTTCTGCCGGAACCGCTGGAGCGCTCTTGCGGCTTCGGCGCCGTCGGCTCTTCGTGCTGCTGCGATATCGAATGGACCGTTAGCTGTCGTCCGGCTCAAGAAAGGGCAGCTCCAGCAGGCGCCGATAGTCATCGAGCCCGCCGCCTTCGAGGCAGCACTCGATGATCCGCCGCCCGATGGGCAGTAGATCGGACCCAAGGAAGGGCGCAAGCTCGCGTTTGAAGTACTCGGTGAGGATGGCGGCCCCCGCGTCGTAGGCCGGCTGGCCCACCTCGGGCTGGAGGTCCACCTCGAAGAACCAGGCGCCGAGCGTGCTGCCCTCCACCACGATGCTGCCCGGCGTGTAGCCCAGCAGTGGACAGCGCGCTGGGCGCATCCGGTTGGCGGCGAAGCGGGCCCCGCCGCGCCGTGCGAGGTACTCGCGGGTGATCCACTGCGGCATGAAGCCCACCTCCCAGGCGCCGATGTGCTGGTTCGGGATCAGCACGTAGCGCACCTTCGGGGTCTCCATGATCTGGCTCAGCAGCAGGTTGGCATGATCGACCATGCGCCCGGTGGCGAAGGGCCAGTAGGAGCCCACGCCCTCGGAGGTCATGCCCTCGGTCTCGACGATGCTCGGGTTGGCGTGGCCGCGGGGCGCCACCAGCCGCCACAGCCAGGCGAGTGCTGGGGGCAAGAGGTGAAACAGGCCAATAATGCCGTAGCTGGGGCGCTCCGCGGTGCAGGGCGGTGTGCGCACCCCCATACTGCGGACATCCACATCCACCGCGCCGCGCACCACGTCCGGGATGATCTTGCGTGGGATGATCACGCGCGGATTCGGACAGGGCTGGCCGGGCGCGTCCTCCACGTGTTCCCACAGCAACGTGGTCGCCCCCGGGCGGCCGCGGATGTTGAGGAATAACAGCGGCAGCGGCGGGTGCACCGTCAGCGCTTCGATGTTCGGGTCGGTGCCGTAGCGGTCGATATGGTTGCAGCGGACGAACCAGGCCTCCTCCGCGTCCATCAGGGTCAGCTTGCCGTTGCCCTTCTCGATCGACGGGTGGCACAGCGCCATGTCGTCGGTGACGGGCCGCAGGTCGCAGCCCTGGGGCAAGGTTAGCGTGCGCTCCTCGCCGGTTTCGAGGTTGCGGCCGATCAGCAGCGTGCCGTCCGGCTGGCGGTGTGCATACTCCAGCATCTCGCTCTTGCCGCCGCCGCTGGCCCCCTCATGGGACAGTACGACTTTGTTCTCATAGGGGGTGACCACCTGCACCGTGGCGCAGTGCATGGTGACCCATCGCTCCTCCTCGCCGATGTTGAGCAGCACCCCGTAGACGCCTTTCTTGGCGCTCGGTCCGGGGTAAAGGTTGTAGCTGAAGAGCTCGTGCTGCCCGTCCAAACGGTTGTGCACCACAACCTGACGGCCGGCGAAGTGGGTATGCCTAAATGGTGGCGCGACGTAGATGATCGCCTTGGGCTGGAAGTCGTCGGGCAGCTCTGCTTCCGGGACGATGCCCTGCAGTAGCGCGAGCCCGAGCGCGAAGAAGCCGGCGTTGTCTGGGGCGATGACCAGTGCCTGGGTGGCCGGGCTCGGCAGCCCGGCGTAGAAGGCGAAGGCCGCGAGCGGCTGCGACCTGAGCCAGGCGAAGGTGGCCTCACGCACCGGATTAAAGGGCTCACCGAAGCGCTCGATGTAGGTCGGCTTGTCCGTCGGTCGCGCGTCGCCGATCATCAGGCAGTCCGGATCTCGGCGGCGCATATAGGGCTCGATGTAGTTGGCGCAAATGCCGTTGGGAGTGCGGCAGACGGCGGCCTCCACGACCCGGCCAACGCCGGGGACCTCGTAGGCGACCTCGTGCACGCCGTCGGGCGCATCGCGAACCGCAAGCACCCGCAGCTCGTCGTGGGTGTTTGCTACCGTGACACTCGGGGCGGCGTTCAGCAGTTCGATGGTCTCGGGCGGCAGGATCGAATCCAGCAGGCGGCGTGGCGAAATACGCATCTCGGATAAGGCTCCGGTGAGCGGACAGTCGGGCTGGCCAGCGGCTGCCTCGACCGCTCGGGGGATTGGGTGCCCTAGGCCAAACTGCGCTGCGCGTGTCCGGGGCACCCGCGCAGGAGCCTAGGGGCGTAAGTGCGATGCTAACCCCAGAGATGGCCAACCGGTGCCGGACTCCCATCGCAAAATCTTTTGATGGTTCGGTTTATTCGATGAATCTGAGCTGGCTACGATTCAGCCAGGCTGGACTCAGCCGTCTGTCGCCTCCCGCAAACAGCGGGTTAACTTAGATGGAGCAGTTAAAAAGTGGTCTGGCATGAATGGCGGCAGCCCTGGGCCGGCACTCGAACCTATCTGCTGGGCTGTGTCCCTATCGGCCTCCAGCGGGATCCCTTTGCGGACCCGCCGATCGGTCTAGCTGCCGGTCAGGGCTAGTAGGATGCCCGCTGCGACCGCGGAGCCGATGACACCAGCGACGTTGGGGCCCATGGCATGCATCAGCAGGAAGTTGTGATGATCTGCCTCGAGACCCACGCGATTGACCACGCGCGCTGCCATCGGCACTGCGGAGACGCCAGCAGCGCCGATGAGCGGGTTCACCTTACCGCCGGTGACCCGATGCATGATCTTCCCCATGATGACGCCAGCGGCTGTGCCAATGCAGAAAGCGCAGGCCCCAAGCACCAGGATGCCCAGGGTCTGCAGCGTTAGGAAGGTGTCCGCGGACAGTTTGGAGCCGATGGCAAGGCCGAGCATGATGGTGACAATATTAATGATCTCGTTTTGTGCGGCCCGGCTGAGGCGCTCCACGACGCCGGCTTCGCGGAGCAGGTTGCCGAAGGTGAGCATGCCGATGAGGGGCGCTGCGGACGGCAGTAGCAGTGCGCAGAGCAACAGCACCACGAACGGAAACAGGATGCGCTCGAGCTGCGACACAGGCCGCAGCTGTTGCATCACCACCCGGCGCTCCGCGCTCGTGGTGAGCAAACGCATGATGGGCGGCTGTAGGATAGGCACCAGGGCCATATACGAATAGGCCGCAACGGCAATGGCGCCGAGCAGATCCGGCGCCAGCCTAGACGCCAGAAAAATGGCCGTCGGCCCATCCGCACCACCGATAATCGCGATGGCCGAGGCATCTTGCAGGGTGAAGTTGAAGCCCGGGACTTGGTTCAGTAGGACCGCACCGATCAGCGTGGCAAAGATGCCGAACTGCGCTGCCGCCCCGAGGAGCAGGGTCGAGGGCCTCGCGATGAGTGCGCCGAAGTCGGTCAGCGCGCCGACACCCATGAAGATGAGTAATGGGAAGATCCCCGTCTCCACGCCGACGGTGTAGATCATCCCGATCATGCCATCGGGCCCGCCAATGTCGGCCACGGGTATGTTGCTGAGCAGGGCCCCAAAACCGATGGGTACCAGCAGCAGCGGCTCGAACTTCTTGGCAATGGCCAGATAGATCAGCCCGCAGCCGACGGCCATCATCAACGGCTGGCCCAGCTCAATGTTGGCCAGACCCATGGACTGCCAGAGCGTCAGCAGTTCGTCCATCTGTGTTCCTGCGCTCGGCTGCTTAGGCCACAGACAACAGCGGGGCGCCGAGCGCCACCGCGTCGCCTTCCTTGACGCGGATCTCCACGATCTGACCGGCAGCGGTCGCGCGGACCTCGGTCTCCATCTTCATGGCCTCGAGCACGAGCAGCACATCGCCGACAGCGACCTGCTGCCCCGGTTTCACCCGTACCTGCACGATCGTGCCGGCGAGCGGTGACTCCACGAAGTGGGCCGCGGCGGCGGGCGTCGGCACCGGTGCGGCTGCGAGGGTCGTTGCTGCAAGCGATACCTCCTCGAAGGTTCCTTCGGGAGAAACGGTCACGGCGTAGCTGCGACCATCCACCTCGACCCGGTAGTGTTCCGGTCCGCTGGCGGGGGCGGCCGGCCTTGTCGTCGGCTGGGCAGCGGTCTGGGCGGCACCCTCGCGCTGAGCCTGCTCCTTCGCGTCCAACTCCCAGGGTGGCGGCTCGAATGCGGACGGGTCACCCCGGTGCTCCAAGAACTTGAGGCCGACCTGCGGAAACATGGCGTAGATGAGCACGTCGTCCGCTGGCTCCGGAGCCAAATCGAGCTTGCGCTCCGTGGCAATGCCCTCGAGCTCCGTCGTGAGCCGGTCCAGCTCCGGGCTCAGCTCATCCGCCGGGCGACAGGTGATGGGCTCCTCGCCATCGGCCAGCACCCTGGCCTGGAGCGCCTTGTCCACCGGCGCTGGCGTCTTGCCGTAGGCGCCCTTGAGCACGCCCGCCGTCTCATTGGTGATGGATTTGTAGCGCTCGCCCATCAACACGTTCAACACGGCCTGACTGCCGACGATCTGGCTCGTGGGCGTCACCAACGGGATAAAGCCCAAGTCTGCACGGACCTTTGGGATCTCTTCGAGCACCTCATCCAAGCGATCGGTGGCGCCCTGCTCGCGCAGCTGGTTCTCCATGTTGGTGAGCATACCGCCGGGCACCTGGGCCACCAGGATGCGCGAATCGATGCCACGCAGGGCCCCCTCGAAGCGGGCGTATTTCTTCCGCACCTGGCGGAAGTAGGCCGCAATCTCCTCCAACAGCTTGAGGTCGAGCCCGGTATCCCGGGGCGTGCCCTGCAGGATGGCGACCACCGCTTCCGTCGGCGAGTGCCCATAGGTCATGCTCATGGACGAGATGGCCGTATCCACCATGTCGATGCCGGCCTCGGCGGCCTTGACGATGGTCGCCGTGCTGAGCCCGGTGGTCGCATGGCACTGCATGGCGATGGGAATGCTGCAGCTCTCCTTCAGCCGGGAGACCAATTCCTCGGCGACGTAGGGCCGCAGCAGGCCGGCCATGTCTTTGATGAACATGGAGTGGCACCCCATGTCTTCGATGCGCCGGCCCAGATCCACCCAGTACGCCATGTTGTGCACCGGGCTTACCGTGTAGGACAGGGTGCCCTGGGCATGAGCATCGGTGTTGAGGGCCGCACGCACCGCCTGCTGCAGGTTTCGCAGGTCATTCATGGCGTCGAAGATGCGAAACACGCCAACGCCATTGACGGCGGCACGCTCGACGAACTTCTCCACCACATCATCGGCGTAGTGGCGATAGCCGAGCAGGTTTTGCCCCCGCAGCAGCATCTGCTGCGGGGTGTTGGGCATGGCCGCATGCAGCTGCCTGAGACGCTCCCACGGGTCCTCGCCGAGGTAGCGGATGCAGGCGTCGAAGGTGGCGCCGCCCCAGCTCTCGAGCGACCAATAGCCCACCTGATCCAGCTTGGCGGCGATGGGCAGCATGTCCTCGAGGCGCATGCGTGTCGCCAATAGCGACTGATGAGCATCGCGCAGCACGACGTCGGTAATTTTGAGTGGATTCGTGTCGGTCATGGAGGTTCCCGATGGAACAGCGCGAATACGGTTAACGGATGCCTAGCCGGGCGCGCTCAGCGTCCCTTGTCCGCTCGGTAGCGGGCGACGGCGGCGGTGATGGCGGCAATGGGAGGGGTGTCGCTGGGGCTCATCGCTGCCGCCGCCACAGGCTCGATCTGGGGCAGCGGCGCCAACCGCAGGGCGACCCAGGACATCACCCGCAGCAGGCCAACCAACAGCAGCAGGAAGCTGAAGACGATGCCCATGCCGATCAGCATCAGCCGCAGGCTCTCGAACAACAGGGCCATGTCGCTCATGGGCTAGACCTACCTGTGCGGGTTATGCATCGAGTCCGCCGTCCGGCGTCAGCGTGGCAGCCGACTATGTCGTCTTCGGCGATTGTCAACAATCGCCTCAGTGGGCGTCGAAGGGATGGCGCATGACGATGGTTTGCGTGCGGTCCGCGCCGGTGGACACAATGTCAACGGGGGCGCCACCGAGCTCTTCGATCTTCTCCAGGTAGGCCCGTGCGGCGGTCGGGAGGCCGTCTAAGGTCTCCACACCCGCGGTGGACGCCTGCCAGCCGGGCAGTTCGATGAACTGCGGCTTGCAGCGGGCCAGCGCGTCGGCCCCAACGGGCGGCGCATCCAGCAGCACACCGTCTAGCTCATAGCCAGTGCAAATGCGCAGGGTCTCTATGCCGTCTAGCACATCGAGCTTGGTGATGCAGAGCCCAGAAACGCTGTTGACGATGAAGGAGCGCTTGAGCGCGACCATGTCGAGCCAGCCACAGCGGCGTTTGCGGCCCGTGGTGGCGCCGAACTCGTGACCCTGGGCACCAAGACGCTCGCCGTCGGCATCGAAGAGTTCCGTCGGGAAGGGTCCGCCGCCGACGCGCGTGGTGTAGGCCTTCACAATGCCGAGGATGTAGTCCAAGTCACGGGGTCCGACGCCGCTGCCGCTGGCGGCGCCGCCGGCGGTGGTCGTGGACGAGGTGACGAACGGATACGTGCCGTGGTCGATATCGAGCAGTGCGCCCTGGGCACCCTCGAACAGCACGTTGGCACCGTCCTGTCGCATCTGTGCGAGCCGGCCGACGACGTCAACCACCAGCGGTGCGAGCTGCTCGCCGTAGGTCAGCGTCGCGTCCAGCACCGCGGAGAAGTCCACCGGCTCGGCGTGCAACAGGTGCTGCAGCGTGAAGTTGTGGTAGTCCAGCACCTCGCGCAGGCGTTCCTCGAAGTGCGAGGGCTCCAGCAGTTCGCCGAGGCGGATGCCGCGTCGGGCCACCTTGTCCTCATACGCGGGTCCGATGCCGCGGCCGGTGGTGCCAATCGCCTTGGCGCCGCGGGCCTTTTCACGGGCAATGTCCAGTGCCTTGTGGTAGGGCAGGATCAGTGCACAGGCCGGGCTGATGCCGAGGCGCTCGCGCACTGGCACGCCGCGGGCCTCCAAGCTTGCGGCCTCCTCCAGCAGGGCCTCGGGCGAGAGCACGACACCATTGCCAATGAAGCACATGACCCCCGCGTGCAGGATGCCGGAGGGAATCAAATGCAGGATGGTCTGCTCGCCGTCGATCACCAGCGTGTGGCCCGCATTATGACCGCCTTGGAAGCGCACCACCGCGTCGGCACGCTCTGTCAGCAGGTCAACGATCTTGCCTTTGCCCTCGTCGCCCCACTGAGTGCCGATGACAACAACGCTCTTGCCCATGTCGCTTGGTTCTCCGCTGGCTGCCGGTCAGTGAATCGGCCGACAAGTTAACATGATGTTCATGTTGGCGGGTCAAGACTGCACGCGGCTGCTGTCGCGCAATCTGCAGTCGCACCCTCGCCCGTGCTGTCCTGTCCTAACCCATCCTGTCCGGCGCTGACGAGGGCTTCACGTATCGGCGACTGGCTTCAGCGTCCAGTCGTCGCCGTCCGGTACCAGCATCTCGGTGTTGGCGTCGGCCTCCCCTGCCGCGCCCGGCAACCGATAGACAACGCGGCGGCCGGCGCGGCGCAGGCGGCTCACGGCTGCCTGCAGTGCGGGTTCAGCGCGCCAGGGCGCCAACACGGTGGGCACGGCGATTGCCCCGGCCGGAGGGGCCTGGGCAATGAGATCCTTCAGATCTGTGCTGAAGCCGACGGCCGGTCTTGCGCGACCGAACACCCGGCCGATGTCGTCGTAGCGCCCGCCGCGGCCGATCTCGAGCCCCCAACCGGGCACGAAGGCGGCGAAGACGATACCCGTCTTGTAGTTGTACCCGCGCAGCTCCGCTAGGTCGAAGTGCACAGATAGCCCGGGCAACCAGCGCGCGGTCTCGTCGGCGACGGCGCGCAGCCGCGCCAGCGCCGCCTGCACAGGCGCCGCCGCATTCGCCAGGGCCGCTCCGGCACGCTCCAGTGCGTCCTCGCCGTTCAGTTCCGGTAGTGCCAATAACATGTCACCGACGGCGGGAGGGACTGCGGCGCCCGTGATGAGCTCGCGGATCTCGGGAATCGCCTTGCGCTGCAGCGCAGCGAATAGGGCCATCTCTTGTCCGCGGTCGAGACCGGCCTGCGCCGCCAGGGCCCGGTAGATGCCCACGTGACCGAGGTCCAGGTAGACGTTGGCGATACCCGCGGTGGCCAGGGTCTCGACCAGCAGCCGCAGAATCTCCACGTCGCTTTCGACGCCGTCGTGGCCAAAGATCTCAGCGCCGATCTGCAGCGGCGATCGGCCGCCGGCAAAGCCATCGGAACGTGTATGCAGCACCGTGCCCAGGTAGCAGAGCCGGGTCGGGGACTCCCGGCGCAGCCGATGGGCATCCATACGCGCGACCTGGGGAGTCATGTCGGCGCGCACACCCAACAGCCGACCGCTGAGCTGGTCCGTCAGTTTGAAGGTTTTGAGGTCGAGATCACTGCCGGTGCCGGTGAGCAGGCTCTCGAGGTAGTCGATGAAGGGCGGGATGACGAGGTCATAACCCCAGCTACTGTAGAGATCCAGCAGCTCGCGGCGAAGACGCTCCAAGCGGGCCGCCTCAGGCGGCAGCATCTCATCGATGCCGTCCGGTAGACGCCAACGTTCTTCATTCATCGGGGACAGGGCGGGCGTGGGGTCAGTTGATTAGATACAGGAAGGCGACGCCGACAAGCATGCTGGTGAGCCCGCTGAGCCGCAGGCTTCGATTGTCCTGTTGCGCCACCTCCAACAACACACGGCGCATCAAGCCCGGCGCCAAGAAGGGCAACACACCCTCGATGACGAAGAGTAAGGCCAACGCCACCAAGAGCTCATGCCACATCGAACAATCAACATCTTGCAAGCAGATGGGCCGGCCTCTGCGACGCGACAAACCGCGCCGCATCCGCCCCAAGGAGGGAAATCATTGCAGATGCTGTGGGCAAAGTCTAACCCGAGCCCGGCGCGAAACTGACCGGACGCAGACAAGGGGTCGGAGACGTTGATCGTCGTCGGTGTCGCCGCTGGCACACTCGCGCGACGGTCTCTCTACTGGCCGCAACCGTGAGGGGGGGACACCGCTCTTTCGGCTCACTTTGAGCCCGCGCTGCGGGCCCGGCGGACGTTCTTTGTTGGGGCCGCGAATGCGGTCCTGAGGTGTCATTGGACCGGCGCCGAAAACCGACGCCGGGATTGGGGCGGAAGAGGCTCGGCGCTACTGCGCGCGCGCACTCAAGTCGGGCGAAGGCACGGGGATTGCGGCTTGCGGTGGTTCCGGCGGCGCCGCGGCGTCGGCGCCGGCCTGCCGCATGGTCCCGAAGAACTTAAAGAAGTCGGACGTAGGGGCGAGCACCAAGGTACTGTCACCCCCCCCGAAGGACTCGCGATACGCGTTGAGGCTGCGGTAGAACGCGTAGAACTCTGCGTCCGCTGTGAACGCGTTTGCGTAAATCTCCGAGGCCCGCGCATCGCCAAGGCCGCGGGTCTCTTCCGACTCCTTATAGGCGTTCGCTAGGGTGACGGTCCGCTGCCTGTCGGCGTCGGCTTGGATGCGCTCCGCGGCCTCAGAACCCTTCGCGCGTAGGTCTCGGGCCACGCGCTCGCGCTCGGCCCGCATGCGGTTGTACACCGACTCGCTGACCTCCGGCGGGAGGTCAATTTTCTTTACGCGCACGTCAACGACGTCGACGCCGAGCTCGGCAGCCTGGGTGTTGATCTCACGGGTCAGGGCGGTCATGAGGGCCAAGCGGTCCTCAGAGACGACTTCCTGAATCGTGCGCTTGCCGAACTCGTTGCGGAGGCTCGTGTTGATCCGCTCGGAAAGCAGCCGAGCCGTGCGGGCCGAGTCGCCGCCGGTGGATCGGAAAAACTGCGCTGCGTTACTGATTCTCCACTTCGTGTACGAGTCGACGATGACGTCCTTTTTCTCGATGGTCAGGAAACGTTCCGGGCGAGAGTCCAGCGTCTGGATGCGCGCGTCGAACGTCAAGATGTTGTTCAACAGCGGCACCTTGAGGTGGAGGCCGGGCTCGTAATCCGTGCCGACGATTTCACCGAGGCGTAGCTTGATGGCCGTCTCGTACTGCTTGACTACAAAGGTCGAGGCGTAGATCAGAAGCGCCAGCAGGGCGACGCCCAAGGGCAAATAGAGCTTGCGGATGTCGTCCATTAGCGGCTCCCCCGTTCTCGCGACGTATTGCGACTACGCGGATCTGATGGCCGTGCACTCGCTGTGGTGGGCTGCGACAGGTCCGGCCGCTGCCCATCGTTGCTGGCCTGCGCTCGCTTGGGCTTGTTCATCAGCTGATCCAGCGGAAGGTACATCAGACTGTCTCCACCCGGGACGTCCAACAAGACGGTGTTGTTGGCGCCAAGTACCATCTCGATGGTCTCCAGATACAGGCGTTCTCGGGTCACTTCGGGTGCCTTCTGGTATTCGGCGAGCACGGCAGAGAAGCGAGAGGTCTGGCCTTCTGCCTCGGCGATGACGCGATCCCGATAGGCCTTTGCATCGGCGATGATGCGGGCGGCCTCACCGCGGGCTTGAGGTAGGATCTCGTTCGCGTAGGCCTCGGCCTGGTTTTCCAAGCGTTCTTTGTCTTCGCGAGCCTTAATGGCATCGTCAAAGGCCTCTTTCACCGGCTCCGGCGGCTTTGCGGGCTGCATGTTGACCGAGGTCACCAAGAGGCCTGTCTTGTACTCGTCCATCAAGCTTTGGAGGCGCTCCTGAATCTGCGCCGCAACCGCACTACGCCCCTCGGTGAGGATGAAGTCGAGCTGACTGCCGCCGATGGTTTTGCGCACCACCGTCTCGGTTGCGTCACGCAGCGACTTCTCCGGCATCTGGTCCTGGAACAGATAGTTACCGGCATCCTGTATGCGTGATTGGACCGTCAGCTCCACATCGACGATATTTTCGTCGCTGGTGAGCATGGCCGCCTTGTGGCTAAAGGACGAGATTTCGTCCACGTTGACGAGCTGTACCGCCTCGATTGGAAAGGGGATGTGCCAGTGTGGCCCTGGGTCGGTAGTTTTGACGTACGCGCCGAAGCGCGTCACCACACCCCGCTCCGCCGGATCGACGATATAGATCCCGGTGGAGAGCCAAATGACAACCAGTACGGCCGCAATGATACCGATGGTGCGTTTGCTGATGTCTGCGCCACCGCCACCGCCACCGCCTTTCCCTCCGCCCAAGAAGCCGTTGATGCGCTCCTGGATTTTACGCACGATTTCGTCGAGGTCGGGCGGGCCGGCGTTGTTGGAGCCGCTGCCCCAGGGGTCTTTGCCGCCGCCTCCGGGCTCGTTCCAAGCCATAGTATCTCCGAATGATCAGTGTGGGTGGACGGGTGCCGGTCGCCGACGTCAAGCCCGTCAGGGGTGTAGAGGCGCGAAGTGTCGACCACCGTTGATGATATCAAGCCGAGTCGCTCCATCGACGATGATGGGGTGTCGCGAAGCGGATAGAGGAGCGCGGTGCCGTGGTCGCGGTTCGAGCCCTCGGGTTTACTCAGGAGGCCCGCGCCGGCGACTGCACCGTCGCAGCGGCGGTGTGAGCGTGCGGTGCCACCAAAGTGCGGAGCCGTTTGCTCAGGGCGTCTCTACCCTGCGCAATGCGGCTCCAACGCGCCTGCGGCAGGCTGATGCCCATGTCCCAGCCGCCGAGCTCGGTTGTATGCTCGGACACCACACTTGTGTGACGAAACAGCCAGGCACGCAGCGCGCCGTCCTCTGGCCCCAAGAGTAAGCGTTGGTGCACTGTTTCGCTGCCCAGGTGCTCGGCGATGGCGGCAGACAGTAGCGCCAAGCCTTCACCTGTGACAGCGGACAGCCAGACCCGTTCAACCCGTCCTTCCGCATCTCGATCCAGGCGTGGCGACGGGTCCACCGCCGTCCCTGCCAACGCGTCGATCTTGTTGTAGACCATGATTCGGGGCACCGCGTCCGCCCCAATCTCCCCCAAAACCGTCTCCACGTCGCGAATATGCCGGTTGCGCTCAAGCGGATCCGCATCGACGACATGCAGCAGCAGATCCGCCGAGCGTGTTTCCTCGAGCGTGGCGCGAAACGCCGCCACTAACTCATGCGGTAGCTGACTAATGAAGCCGACGGTGTCGGCGAGCACCGCTTCTTGGCCACCGGGCAGCGGCAGCCGTCGCAAGGTGGGATCCAGCGTTGCAAAGAGCTGGTCTGCCTGCAGCACTCCAGCCTGGGTCAGCCGATTGAACAGCGTAGACTTGCCGACGTTGGTATAGCCAACCAGAGCTACGGTGAGCACCTCTCGGCGCTCGCGGGCGCGCCGCCCCTGGCCGCGCTGCACTTCGATGCGCGCCAACCGCTCCCGGAGCACGGCGATGCGCTTACCTAGCAGCCGGCGATCCGTCTCTAGCTGGGTCTCGCCAGGCCCGCGCAAGCCGATGCCACCCTTCTGTCGCTCCAGGTGGGTCCAGCCCCGCACCAGGCGCGTCGATAGGTGGCGCAGCTGCGCGAGCTCCACCTGCAACTTGCCCTCGAAGGAGCGGGCGCGTTGGGCAAAGATATCCAGGATGAGCCCGCTGCGATCCACCACCCGGCACTGCAGGAGCCGCTCGAGGTTGCGTTCCTGCGCCGGACTCAGCGCATGATCCACAATCACCAGCTCCGCCTCGGCGGCGGCGGTGATCGCCTTGAGTTCTTCGGCCTTGCCTGTGCCGACGAAATACTTCGGGTCGGGCGCCGCGCGGCTTCCGCCGACGAAGCCGACCACCGTGGCGCCCGCGGCGGCCGCCAGCTGTTCCAGCTCCTCGCGCGCATCGGCGGCCAAGTCCTCGCCGACGGCCAGTTGCACGAGCACGGCACGCTCGCCGGAAGTCGGACGTTCAAACATGGCGACGACCAAGGCATTCGGTGCGAGGCGCGACAAGACCGTCGCGACCTCCACCGCTCAGGCACGACCCGCTCGGGGCCGGCACGGAAGCGGCGTCGTCAGACGCCCTGGACCGGGGGCAGACGGAAGCCCCTCTGGGGCATGCGTCCAAGCACGTGCGGGTGGTCAGCTGTTGTCCTCCTCCGCGTCGGGGTCCTGCGCGGGGGGCAGCTTCACGTTGCGCGCAGGCACAACGGTGGAGATGGCGTGCTTGTAGATCATCTGGCTGACATTGTTTTTCAGCAGCACGACAAACTGGTCGAAGGACTCGATTTGTCCCTGCAGCTTGATGCCGTTCACCAGGAAGATCGAGACCGGGACGCGCTCCTTGCGCAACGCGTTGAGGAATGGGTCTTGCAGGCTCTGGCCCTTGGACATTGTTATGACTCCTTATTGTCTTGTACCGGTTGGTTGACCCGCAGCCAGTATTGTTTGCGTTCGCGACGCATCATACCGGCGAAAATAGCATATTCGCCGGCACGGAAGGCAGTCCGCCGCCACCCGGTCAGCCGGTGACACCGAACCGCTCGCGCACGAGCCTGAGCGCCTGCTCCACTGGGGCGGCATCATCCCAGAGCCAGTGGCAATCGGGCTCGCTCCGCAGCCAGGTGTATTGCCGTTTGGCCAACTGGCGGGTGGCGGCGAGCACGCGCCGGCGCAGCTCCGCGGCGTCGTAGTCGCCGGCTAGGTGGGCCCATGCCTGACGATAGCCGACGCAGCGCATGGCCGGCATGTCTGGCGCCAGGTCGCCGCGGCGCATGAGCCGATGCACCTCATCCAGAAAGCCGGCGGCCAGCATGGCGTCGAAGCGCAGCTCGATGCGTTGGTGCAGCGCCGCCCGGTGCCGCGGCGAGCGCACCAGCTTGAGCGTCGGCAGGGCCAAGCCCGCACTGTCCGCTTGCCACAGCGCGCTCATGGGCCGACCGCTGGTCAAACACACCTCCAACGCCCGCTGCACGCGCTGTGGATCGTTGGGGTGAATACGGGTGGCCGCCGCTGGGTCCACCGACAGCAGCCAGCGATGCATGCCGCGGGCGCCGAGCGCCGCCGCCTGCGCCTGCAGCTGCGCCCGGAGCCGCGGGTCGGCTTCGGGCAAGGGTGAAAGCCCCCGCAGGAGCGCCCGAAAATACAACATGGTTCCGCCCACCAGCACGGGCACCCGGCCGCGGCTGCGAATCGCTTCGATGGCAGCCAAGGCATTCGCTCGGAAACGCGCCGCCGAGTACACCTCCGCCGGATCACAGATATCCACTAGGTGGTGCGGGTAGCGAGCCAGGAGCTCGGGTGGGGGCTTGGCGGTTCCGATGTCCATGTCCCGGTACACCAGCGCTGAGTCGACGCTTACGATCTCGCAGGGGATGCGTGCCGCCAGGGCATCGACAAGCGCGATGGCCAACTCGGTCTTGCCCGCTGCCGTGGGGCCCATCACCACCAGCACCGGCGGGCCATCCGCGAGCGGCGGAGCGGGTGGTTGTCCCCGCGCCGGCCGTTGGCTGCGCGGCTGGCCGATCTCCCGTCCTGGCCCCGCGGGCGCGCTGTGTGTCGCAGACATTCAGCGGCCGCGCAGAAACAGGGCGTCCAGCTCGCGCTGTGTGAGCCGGGTCCAAGTGGGGCGGCCATGGTTGCACTGGTCGGCCCGCTCCGTGCGCTCCATGTCCCGCAGCAGCGCGTTCATCTCCGCCAGGGTTAGGCGGCGGTTGGCCCGGACCGCACCATGGCAGGCCATGGTCGCGAGCAGACCGTCCACGGCGGTTTCGATGCGCTCGCTGTGGCCGTGGGTGCCGAGATCTGCTAGCACGTCCCGCAGCAACTGCTCCGGATCGGCGCCGCCCAACAGCGCTGGCAGCTCCCGAACCGCCAACTGCGTCTCGCCGAGGCGCCCCACCACCAGTCCGAGGCGCGCCAGCAACGCCGCCTCGACCTCGGCGAGGTCCGCCTCCGCCCGGCTCACATGCACCGCAACTGGCATCAACAGCGGCTGGCGGACCAAGTCCCGTCCGTGCACGCCCTGCTTCAAACGCTCATACCCGATACGCTCATGGGCCGCATGCATGTCGACGATGATGAGGCCATCGGCCGCCTCGGCCAGAATGTAGATACCGTTCAGCTGACCGATGGCAAAGCCGAGTGGCGGGATGTCGTCGCCCGCAAAGGCCGATTCAGGCTGCGCAGCCACCGCCTGCGTCACAGGGCCGGGCTGCTGGAACGCGCGCCCTGCCGCTGCAGCCGTTGCGCTCAATCGGCCTGTCCCATCCCAGCTCGAGGCGTAACGAGCGCCCGCCTCGGAGACGCCGAGCGGCAACGAACGCGGCATGGGGCTGGTGGGCGCAGTCGGCGCAGCTGTGCCCTGACCGGCCGGCTCCAGCGGAGCGTCCGCCGCGGGTTCAACCTGGCCCGAAGCCGCCCCACGCTGACCGACGGCCAAACGCCGGTGCAGTGCCCTGAAGATGAAATCGTGCACCTGTCGAGACTCGCGGAACCGGACTTCGTGCTTGGCTGGGTGCACGTTGACGTCCACCTGCCGGGGCGGCAGCTCCAGGAACAGCAAAAACGCGGGATGCCGGCTGTGGTGCAGCACGTCACGGTAGGCTTGGCGGACGGCGTGGGTGACAAGCTTATCCCGCACCAGTCGGCCGTTGACGTAGAAGAACTGCATGTCGCCCTGACTGCGCGCGAAACCAGGATTCGCCACCAGCCCATGCAGGCGCAGCTCAACCGCTTCGTCCTCCAGGCTCAGCGCATGCGCCAAGAAGTCATCGCCGAGCAGCCGACGCAGCCGCTCGGGGGCCAGCGGCAC
This sequence comes from uncultured Thiohalocapsa sp., assembly GCA_964524185.1. Lineage (GTDB taxonomy): Bacteria > Pseudomonadota > Gammaproteobacteria > Chromatiales > Chromatiaceae > Thiohalocapsa. Next base: position 41,114 of record CAZGCI010000024.1, read on the forward strand.
GTCGGCGGCGGGCAGCTCCAGTGACACGCGGCCGTTGTGCGTGAGCCGGAGCGAGATATCGGCGCGGGCCAGCGCAAAGCGGGTCAACAGCTGGTCGATGTGACCAAGCTCCGTTTTCTCGGTGCGCAGGAACTTACGCCGAGCGGGGACGTTGTAGAACAGATCGCGCACCTCGACGGTGGTGCCAATGCCGTGCGCTGCGGGCCGGGGCGGCTCGTGTCGGTCGGAGCCGTCGCACGTCATGCGCCAGCCGTGCGCCTCACCTGCACAGGCTGCCGTGATGGTGAAACGGGAAACCGACGCGATGCTCGGCAGGGCCTCCCCGCGGAAGCCGAGGGTGGCGACCTCCTCGAGATCCGCGAGGCTTGCAATCTTGCTGGTGGCATGGCGGGCGACCGCCAGTGGCAACTCCTCCACGCCTAGCCCGGCACCATCGTCCGCGACGCGAATTAGCTTGACGCCGCCCTGTTCCAGATCGATACGCAGGCTCCGCGCACCGGCGTCGAGGCTGTTCTCGACCAGCTCCTTGACTACGGAGGCCGGGCGCCCGATGACCTCGCCAGCGGCGATTTGGTTGACAAGCTGAGGCGGGAGTGCGCGGATGGTCGACATCGCGCGGATGGAAACAAAACCGGACGCCGCCCGCAAGCTGGCGATGTCCGCTACGAGTCAGATGCGCCCCCCTGTAAGCCTAGGCTGCTCAACGACAGTGATGGCCTTGCATGCGGGATGTCCGACCGGTGTTTTGTCGGCTCAACCGTCTGGCGGCAGCCGCGAGCGGTAGGCCATGTCAGAGGCTGTCGGTGGCCGTTGGCGCCCTGGGAAAACGCACGCCGGTGAGCTCCAGGTCATAGCGCTGAGCGACCTCCGCGAAGGAGGCAGCGCCACTGGCCGGCAATGCGCCGAGCTCATCCCTGCCGGGGACCCCGTCGCGCGCGAAGCGCGTGCCGGGTGGCGGATGATCATTGAAGTAATCCACGATCCCCTGTAGCAAATAGTCTGCGATCTTGTTCTGGTAGCTGTCTGTTCGCAATAACTTTTCATCCTCTGGGTTCGAGATGAAGGCTGTCTCAACCAGCATGGATGGGATATCCGGGGATTTCAGCACCGCAAAGCCGGCTTTCTGGATGCGGGTCTGATGCATTTGGCCCAGCGCCTGGAGCCTGGACAGCACCCGCTCGGCAGCGATGCCGCTATGCTCCAGGGTCGCGTTTTGGGTCATGTCCAACAGCACGCTGGCGAGGACGTCGTCCTGCTCCGCAAGCTTCACGCCGCCAATCAGGTCCGCGCGGTTTTCCCGCTCGGCGAGCCACTTGGCCGCCTCGCTCGTGGCGCCGCCATTGGAGAGGGTGTAGACGGAGGCGCCGCGCACGCGGGGGTCTTTGAAGGCGTCCGCATGGATGGACACGAACAGATCGGCCTGATGCTGACGCGCTAGGTTGATGCGTTGGCGCAGCGCGATGAAGTAGTCCCCGTCGCGGATCATCACCGCGCGCATGCCCCGCTGCCGATTCACTCGCGCGGCGAGCTTGCGCGCGATGGCGAGTGTGACCGTCTTTTCATAGGTGCCGCCGGGACCGACGGCGCCAGGGTCTTCGCCGCCGTGACCAGCATCGATGGCGACAACCACATCGCGTTGGCGAACACCCTTCGGCTGTACGGACAGGTGTTTCGGCGGCGCGGCGGGCTGGGCGCGACTGGCCGTGGCAGCACGGTTGCCGCGCGAGCGGGGCGACACGTCGATGACCAATCGATGCCCGTGCTTGGGGTTCGGCTCCAACTGGAAGCTCTTAGCGGTGACCGGCTGCTTTAGGTCCAAGACGACCCGGAGGTCGTTGCCATCGCGGACGCCGCTGCGTAGCCCTGCCACCAGCACGTCATCGTCGTCTGCACTCGGTAGTTCGACGGACAGCCGGGCATCGGTGATGTCCAGCACCAGTCGGTGGGGATTATCGAGGGAGAAGACGCGGTGACGGACGGGCCCGTCGGTGTCGAGGACGAAGCGGGTGTGGTCGGGGGCATTCCACAGGCGCGCGCCCTGCACCTGGGCCTCGCCCGCGAGTGCCGGATGCACGCCCGCGCAGAGGGCGATGGCAAGCAGGACTCTGAATGCGGCTGCCATGGCAGAACCCCCGTGCATGCGTCTCCTGATGTACCAAAAATGCTGCCTTAAGGATAGCATCTCATCTCGACATATTCCACGCGCAAACGGGCCATTGCAGTACATTCTTCAGGCAATGTGGCGGAGATTGTTGTATTTCAGATACCGGATCAAATTCCCCACTGCGGTGCGCTCCACAGCCCAGGGGCCCGTCCGCAGGCGTCCGCGGTCGGTGGATGTCTACACAAGCTCTCAGGCGGCGGGGGCTGGTACCGGGGACGGCGGCAGCCCCGCTGCAAGCCCGCGCTGCCAACCTGACGCTGACGACAAGCGCAGGCGACGCCCGCTGTCCTCCGGCGTGATGACGATCTCCAAGTCCGGCGTCGGCAGCACACCAGCGCCACGCTCCGGCCACTCCACGAGCACCAGGCTGGTGTCGTCGAGCAGATCCCGGATGCCAAGGTATTCGAGCTCCTCGGCGTCTGCCAGGCGGTAGAGGTCCAGGTGATGGACGCGCGCGGTCGGGAGCTCGAAGCTCTCCACCAAGGTGTAGGTGGGGCTGCGCACCGGGCCGCGATGACCCAAGCCCCGCAGCAGCCCGCGCACCAGGGTAGTCTTGCCCGCACCGAGCTCCCCGATCAGAAACACCAGGCCGCCGGCCCGCGCCAAGCCTTGCTCGCCGCACAGCAGCTGACCCAAGGTGGCGCCCCAGGCAAGTTGCGCGGCCTCGTCGGCGGCGAAGCGCTCGCTGCTGGCGGTCATCGCGGCCCTGCGCTAACAAAGCGCATCGGCAGTGCCGCGATCAGGTCACCCGCAAGCAGCCCGCGATCGGCCCCGCCCGCCGCGAAGTCGCCGGCCGCGGCGTGCAGGCAGACGCCGGCGGTGGCGGCCTGCTCTGGATCTAATCTCGGCACCTGGGCCCACAGGGCGGCGATAATGCCCGTGAGGGCATCGCCCATGCCAGCACTCGCCATGGCCGGGTTGCCGTCGCTGCACACCGCCGGGGGGCGTTGCCCCGAGCCATGAACGAGGGTGCCCGCCCCCTTCAGCACCACAGCGCCGCCGTAGCGGTGCTGCAGCGCCGCCGCGGCGGCGAACCGATCCTGCTCGATTGCTGCAACGCTGGTCCCCAGCAAGCGCGCGGCCTCGCCTGGATGCGGGGTCAGAATCCATTGCTGGCGTCGGCGCGGCTCCCGTGCCAAAAGGGTCAGGCCGTCGGCGTCCACCACCAGCGGGCGCTCGAGCGTGAGGGCCGCATCGAACAACGCCCGGCCCCAGTCAGCACGTCCGAGGCCAGGCCCGATGGCGATGATGTCCGTCCGTTCCGCGGCGCGCACCAGCGTGTCTGCGTCCGCCACCGCCTGCACCATCAGCTCCGGGCGGGTCAAATTCAGCATGGCCGCGTGCTCGGGATGGGTGGCGATGGTCACCAGTCCCGCACCCGCGCGGAGTGCAGCCTCGCCGGTGAGCCGGGGTGCGCCGGAGGTGCCCGGCGCTCCGCCCACGACGAGCACATGACCGGCGCTGCCCTTGTGGACGTCTGCGGCGCGGGGCGGCAGCAGCGCGTGCTCCTTATGCCAATCCACCCGCCGCGCGGAGAGAATCTCGCTTGCGTAGACGCTGGGCGGGACACCGAGCCCGTCGAAATACACGGTGCCTGCGCAGGCCGGCCCTTGGCCGGTGAAGAGCCCCTGCTTGAGGCCGATAAAGCAGAGGGTGGCCGTCGCCCGCACGGCGCTACCGAGGGCTCGGCCCGTGTCGGCGTGGAGCCCCGAGGGCATATCCAGCGCCAACACCGGGGCACGGCCGGCGTTGACCGCCGCAATCGCGTCCGCCCAGTCGCCCCTGACCTCGCGTGTGAGGCCGGTGCCGAGCAGGCCGTCGACAATCAAATCCACATCACCCGGGAGGCGGTCGAAGGGCTGCCCAACACCGCCTCGCGCGGCGAAGTCCTCGGCGGCGGCGCGGCTTGCTTCCGACAGCTGTGCGTGATCGCCGAGTCTGAGCAGGCGCACCTCCAGACCGGCGGCAAGGGCCTGCGCACCCACCACATAGCCGTCGCCGCCGTTATTGCCTGCACCAGCGAGCACGACGATGCGCCTGGCGTCCGGCCAGCGCTCGCGCACCAGGCGGAAGGCTGCGGCACCGGCGCGCTGCATGAGCTCCTGGGCCGGGATGCCATGGCGCTCGATGGCGCAGCGGTCCAGAGCCTGCACCTGGGACGCGCGATAGAGCGCATAGGGGAGCGCTTGCTTTTCCGCCACGGTTCGTTCCAAAGTTCGGTTCACGCTGCGCTGGTCGCGGACGACTGGATGGGAGCGGCCGGTTGGCTCAGCAGCGCGGCACAAGCCAATACCCTAGCCGTCCCCGCAGGCGTCAGCAACTGCTGAGCGGACGGGGTGCCACGGCGGGCTGCCGCAGCGGATCCGGAGTCAGCATTGCAGCAAAGCGGGCGTTGCCCTGACTCCGACATGCCATTGCCACCCCCTGGAGCATCGTGACAACGTCCGACGCAGAACCCGTTTCGCCAGCGGAGGCGAGCACCCCCCCAACGCCTTTGTCAGAGGTCGACGCAACGCGCTTGGCACGCACCATCAAGGGCTGGGGCGCCGAGCTCGGCTTCCAGCAGGTGGGCATTGCCGACTGCGATCTCGCGTTGGCCGAGCAGCGGCTCCAGGACTGGCTGGGGCGCGATATGCATGGCGCAATGGGCTGGCTCGCCCGCCACGGCACGAAGCGCACGCGCCCAGCCGAGCTCGTGCCGGGCACCCTGTGTGTGATTTCGGCGCGCATGGACTACCTGCCGGACCATCAGGTCAACATCGAGCGCGTCCTCAGCGACTCGGCACAGGCCTTCGTCTCCCGCTATGCCCTGGGGCGCGACTACCATAAGGTGTTGCGACAGCGTCTGAAGCGCTTGGCCCAACGCATCGAGGCACGGGTCGGCGGCTTCGGCTATCGGGTCTTCGTGGACTCCGCCCCAGTCATGGAGAAGCCCCTCGCCCAGAAGGCCGGGCTCGGTTGGATCGGCAAGCACACCAACCTCATCAACGCCCGGGCGGGCTCTTGGTTCTTTCTCGGCGAAATCTACTGTGACCTGCCGCTGCCGGCTGATCCGCCGGCCGAGGACCATTGCGGGCGCTGTAAGGCCTGCATCGACATCTGCCCCACGGGGGCCATCGTCGCACCCTATGTGTTGGATGCGCGGCTCTGCATCTCCTACCTCACCATCGAGCACCCCGGACCCATCCCCGAGCCGCTGCGTGCGCGCATGGGCAACCACGTGTACGGCTGTGACGACTGCCAGCTGGTATGCCCCTGGAATCGCTTCGCCCGCCTGACGGAAGAAACCGATTTCCTCCCGCGCGAAGGCCTGGACACGGCAACGCTGATCGCCCTCTTCGCCTGGGATGAGGATGCCTTCCTCAAACGCACCGAGGGCACCGCCATCCGTCGTATCGGCTACGCGCGTTGGCTCAGAAACATTGCCGTGGCGCTAGGCAACGCCGAGCCCTCGACCGCCGTGCGCGAGGCCCTCAACGCCCGCACCAACCACCCGAGCCTGCTGGTGCGCGAGCATGTGCGGTGGGCGTTGAATGCGCTGGGTTCAGCAGGGGGATGAAACTCGAGGAAGGGCCGAGGGCCGAGGTGAAACCGCTGACACCAAGGGTGGCGTCCAATCCTTGGCCCCCCTCGGCCAACGAACGACCTGCTGGTATGCCGGTGCACCAGTCGCTCGTTGGTCGAAGACCTTGCCTGGCTGGCTTCAGACCTGCAGCAGTTCCGCCCGGTAGTGCTTAAGCTCGGCAATGGACTCGCGGATGTCGTCCAGCGCCTGGTGCTTGTTTTGCTTCTTGAAGGCCTCGGCCACGTCCGGCGCCCAGAGGCGCGCGAGGATCTTGAGGCTGCTGACGTCGAGGTTGCGGTAGTGGAAGAAGGCCTCGAGCCTGGGCATCCGGCGCGCGAGGAAGCGACGATCTTGGCAAATACTGTTGCCACAGAGCGGCGTCTGCTTGCGTTGGCACCACGCCTGCAAGAACGCCAGCGTCCGGGCCTCGGCCTCGGCTTCGGTGACCTCGCTGTTGCGCACCCGCTCCAGCAAGCCGGATTGGCCGTGGTGGCGGATGTTCCACTCGTCCATGTCGGCGAGCACCGCTTCAGACTGCTGAATGGCCAGCACCGGGCCCTCCGCCAACACGTTGAGCTCGGCATCCGTGACAATGCTCGCGATCTCGATCACGTGGTCGTGATCGGGGTCGAGCCCCGTCATTTCCAAGTCGATCCACGCCAAATTCCCCGCTTGCTCCATTGGCTTCTCCCGCCGGCACCACGATGTGCCGAGATGGTAGCGCGATCGTGCCCGCTGCGGCGCCGCGCGTTGCTAGAATCCAACCCCAGCCGATGTCGGAGAAAGCCATGAACCCTCGTCTACGTATCCCCGCCCGTGCCCACACCATCGCCGCGCTGCTCGGCGCCAATGCCATGCTCGTCAGCCTGTCCGCCACTGCGGCGGAAGGCGTGGACGCCCACGGCCTCATCGACAAGAACTGCACCAGCTGCCACGGCAGCGAGATGTACACGCGAGAAGATCGCAAGATCAGCTCCTTCAGCGCGCTCCAGACGCAGGTCGAGGCCTGTAACACCAACCTCGACACCGGCATGTTTCCCGAGGAGGTGGAGGCCGTCGCGACGCTGCTAAACGAGGAGTACTACAAGTTCGACGAGTGAGCCCAGGGGCGCGCCGGCTGCCGGTAATTCGGTCTATGCCACCGTCCGGCGCGTCCGCACAGCGGGCATTGTCGCAACGCATGTGGCGGTGCCATTGGCCTTGGACCCCGACCAACGCTGCGTGGGTGCCAACGCCGGCGGCGGGGGCGCTGCGACAAGACGCCGCCGGCACGGCGCGCCACTAATGCCGAAACGGCGACTCTCGGAACGGCAGCGCGAGCGCATCCGTGCCATCCAGGAACGTCGGCGCCAGCGGCTGGAAAACCGTGCACCCGCCGTGCTCGACCGGCTCGAAGCCGATCTCCAGCAGCAACCGGCGGAGCGAGGCGTCGCCCTCACCGACCCCGATGCCGCCGTAGAGCCCGCTCCCCGACGGGGCACGGTCGTCGTCCGCCACGGCGCCCACGTCGCCGTGGAGGACACCGCCGGTGAACTGCACCATTGCGTCGCCCGACGCAACATCGGCCATTCCGTGTGCGGCGACCGCGTTGTCTGGGCGCAGACCGAGCCAGGCCGCGGCGTGGTTACGGCACTTCGGCCCCGGGACAACAGCCTCAGCCGTCCCGACTACGCCGGCCGGGACAAACCGCTGGCCGCCAACCTGACCCTGCTGGCCGTGGTGGTCGCCCCGCAACCGCCGCCGAGCGGCTTCCTGCTGGATCAGTACCTGGTGGCGGCGGAGCTCATGGGTGTGGCCGCCCTGGTCGTGGCCACGAAAATGGATCTGCTGCCCGCAGCCGACCGCGATGCGTTTCTGGCCGCGCTCGCGCCCTATGCCGACCTGGGCTATGGCGTCTGCCCCGTCAGCACCAAGGGGCCGCCCGGCGTCGCGGCGCTGATGGCGCACCTAGTGGGCGAGACGGCCATCCTGCTCGGTCAGTCTGGCGTCGGCAAATCGTCCCTCGTGCAGGCCCTGCTCCCTGATCAGGACATCCAGGTGGGCCGTTTATCGGCGGCCACAGGCCTGGGCCGCCACACCACCTCCACCGCCACCTGCTATCGCTTGCCCCCGGGCGAGCCGGACAGCGGCCGGCTCATCGACTCACCTGGGGTACGCAGCTTCCGCCTGTCGGGCCTCACCCAAGCACAGCTGGAAGTGGGGTTCCCGGAGCTGCGCGCGTTGCGCGGACAGTGCCGCTTTCGCGACTGCCGCCACGCCCACGAGCCCGACTGTGCCGTGCGCGCGGCGGTGGCCGCCGGCGGCGTGCATCCGCAACGGTTGGAGCGTTTCCATCAGCTGCGTGAGGGCTTGGTGCGCTGATTGGGCGCCGCCGGCGCAGGCGTTGCCGCGTTGGTCCCATAGCAGCGGGGCACGCGCCCGAGGCGCATGGACCTCGGTCCGCGCTGCGCGGGTCGCGCTGGGCCTATTGCGGTACGCCGGCGCCGAGCGCGGGGGCATCGCCGAAGATGCCATGGAGGAACCAGCCATTGCCCCCGCGCAGCTCGCGATAGATCCAGAGTCGCTCGCCATCGACGGTGCGGGCGACATAGTAATCGCGCTGCACCTCAAAGCCATCCCACCAGCCGGTATCGATCCGCTCGCAGCCGCCACCTAGGTCCAGCGGTCCGGCCAGCCAGGGCCGACCGTCGTGCAACGCCAGCGCCACCGGCTCCGCCAGCAGCCATAGGGGACGATCGTGACGGGCGCGCCCGGCGCTGCCTGGTTCGGCCGTGCCGCCGGGCCGGTGCGATCTGGATGGGGTGGGCAGCTTGCGCCCTGCCCTGCCCGGCGCGGCCCGGGAGCAGTCCTCGAGCGGCGCGCCGGGGGCCGGCAGCGGCTCGCAAAGCCGCCAGGCGCGCTCCGGGCGATGGTCCGCCG
>CAZGCI010000025.1:0-48942 GCA_964524185.1 uncultured Thiohalocapsa sp.
GTAGCGCTTGAAGTGGTTGCGCACTGTGTCGTCGTCGATCAACAGTGCGGCGGCGACCGCCGATGGGCTCCAACCACTGCCGAGCAGGATGACGGCATTGATGCGATACGCCTCACGGGCGTTGCGCGCAGCGCGGTGGGCGGCGCGCAGCTCCGCGAGCTCCTGCTGGTTGAGGTGGTAGGCCTGCATGCGCCGAAGACTAAGCGATCTCAGTGGCTTGCGCTAGACTCCTGAGACGAAATCTCATATAAAACAGGTATACAATGCCTCGCAATAGAGCGACTATCCCTCGTCGTTGTGACTTGTGAGCCTGTATGGGATCAGGCCCGCAGGACGCACCCTGACGACCGTCCAACTGCTCTTTTTAGGTTAAGAGCTCAGGCGCAGCCGCATCGGTTGACTCAGTCTCGCCAGTGCGCTGGGCGCGGGCGGTAGCGGTCTGGGATGAGCATGGTTGGGGTGCGTTGGGTCGCGTCGGGGTGGGGGAAGTCGAGGGTGTAGTGGAGGCCGCGGCTTTCGCGGCGGCGCTGCGCGGATTGGACGATGAGGTCGGCCACCTCCACCAGGTTGCGCAGCTCCAAGAGGTTGGTCTCGACCCGAAAGTGGCTGTAGTTTTCGATGATTTCCTGCCGCAGTAGGTCGATGCGCCGCTTCGCGCGCGTAAGCCGCTTGTTGGTGCGCACGATGCCGACGTAGTCCCACATGAAGCGGCGCAGCTCCTCCCAGTTGTGCGAGATCACCACCTCTTCATCCGGGACGGTCGTGCGGCTCGCGTCCCAGGGCGGGGCCGCCGGGGGCTCGGGCCAGCTGTCTGCGTGGGACTCGATGTCCTGTGCCGCCAGCTCACCGAAGACGAGGCATTCCAACAGCGAGTTGCTGGCCATGCGGTTGGCACCGTGTAGACCGGTGTAGGCGGCCTCGCCGATGACATAGAGCCCGGGGCGGTCGGCGCGGGCGCGCGCATCGGTGACGATACCGCCGCAGGTGTAATGGGCCGCCGGGACCACCGGGATGGGCTCGGTGGTCATGTCGATGCCGAGCTCCAGGCAGCGCGCATGGATGGTGGGGAAGTGCTCACGGATGAACTCGGGCTCCCGGTGGGAGATGTCGAGCAGGACGTACTTGCTGCCGACCCGCTTCATCTCGTGGTCGATGGCGCGCGCGACGATGTCGCGCGGGGCCAGCTCGGCGCGCTCGTCGAAGCGGGGCATGAAGCGGTCGCCGTTGGGTAGCAGCAGTCGCGCGCCCTCGCCGCGCAGTGCCTCGGTGACCAAAAACGACTTGGCCTTTGGGTGATAAAGGCAGGTCGGGTGAAACTGGATGAACTCCATATTCGCCGCCCGGCAGCCGGCGCGCCAGGCCATGGCGATGCCGTCGCCGGTGGCGACATCGGGGTTGCTCGTGTACAGATACGCCTTGCTGGCGCCGCCGGTGGCGATGACGACGAAGCGCGCGAGGAAGGTCTCCACTTCGCCGGTGGTGCTGTTGAGGCAGTAGGCACCGATGCAACGGTGCTCGTCGGCCCCCATGCGCAGCGCGTCGATGAGGTCGACGGCGGTATAGTGCTCGAACAGGTCCACGTTGGCCCGGGCCCGGGTTCGGCCTTCTAGGGTGTCCTCCACCGCGCGGCCGGTGGCATCGGCGGCATGGACGACCCGACGGTGGGAATGCCCGCCCTCGCGGGTCAAGTGGTAGCCCTCGGCGCTGCGGTACTGCGCGTCTCGGGTGAACTGGACGCCTTCGTCCAGCAGCCAGCGGATATTCTGGGGCCCATGCTCCACCACCAGCCGGACGATCTCCGCGTCGCACAACCCAGCACCAGCGTCTAGCGTGTCGCGCACATGCGACTCAACCGAGTCCGTCGCATCGAGCACCGCCGAGATGCCGCCCTGAGCATAGAGGGTGTTGCCCTCACGCAGCTCGCGTTTGGACAGCACGGCGATGCGCAGGTCGGTGTGGAGCCTGAGCGCCAGGCTGAGGCCGGCGGCGCCGCTGCCGATGATCAGCACGTCGTGGCGGTGGGGCAGTTTCATGGGCGGCTCCGGAGGTTAGGTTTTTGCCCGATGATCGCACGACGCGATACCGTTTCGACACAATCGCCTGCGCGCCGGCAGCGTGTTCCGTCGGCAGCATCCGAGAGGTGTCTTCGTGAACAGGAGTTGAAGGTAGACAAACAATGGACAACAGAGAATAGGATCTAGTCAATAGCTGTGCATCTCGGGTAGACCCGTTTTGATGCAGTGGTTTGCCCGCATATCCCTGGCATAGCCACTGGGCCAGGGCCGGCTGGTGGTCAGTGCGAACGCCTGACCATCGCCGACTCCGCCTCTTGCGCTGCGTCAGCCAGAGCGCGACGCGGCGCGAACTTAACTGCACTGGTGAGTGTCAATGGCAACGTGCAACCGGCGCGACCCCGTCAATCGCTCACGCGGTGCCGGGGGACGTCATGAGTGAACGGGAGGCTGACCAGGCTCTGGTCGAGCGGGCGCAACGCGGCGACGGACGTGCCTTCGATCTGCTGGTGCTGAAGTATCAGCAACGGGTCGCGGCGCTCATCAGCCGCTACCTGCGCGATAACTCTGAGGTCATGGATGTGACCCAGGAGGCGTTCCTGAAGGCCTATCGAGCACTGCCGGGTTTTCGCGGCGAGAGCGCGTTCTACACCTGGATCTATCGGATCGCGATCAACACGGTGAAGAACTACATGGTCGCGCAAGGTCGGCGACCGCCCAGTGACGACGTCGAGGCCGAGGTTGCCGAGCAAATGGACGTGGGCGTGCGCTTGCGTGAACAGGCCACCCCGGAACGTGAGCTACTGACGAATGAGATCGCCGAGAACGTGCAAGCTGCCCTAGACGGTCTGCCTGAAGACCTGCGGACGGCCATCGTGCTGCGCGAGCTTGAGGGTATGAGCTATGAGGAAATTGCCACCGCCATGTCTTGTCCCATCGGCACCGTACGCTCGCGTATCTTTCGGGCGCGGGAGGCCATCGACAAGCGACTGCGGCCGCTCTTGACGGCCTAAGTCGCACAGGCAACCCGAGCGGCGCCGACCGGTGCCGGCTGCCGTTTGTTGCCTGAGTCGCTCGCCTGAGTTACTCGCCTAACTTGCTGTGGGTGAGCACGCGATCTCGACTTTGCGAACGCTTCATCGCCACGTCTTCTTTTGACCAATCAACCAACGTTTCTCGGGGGTCCGAAATGAGCACGGAGCAACAACGGCAGCGTGTCTCAGCCCTGATGGACGGGGAGGTGGGGCGTTTCGAGGCCGCCGCCGCCGTCAATGATCTAGTGCGTACACCGAGTCTCGCCCACCATTGGGAACGTTGGCATCTGATCGGCCGGGCGCTGCGCCAAGAGCCCACGCGCCTCGACATGCGCAACATCGCTGCCCACGTCCGCGAGCAGATCGCCGGCCAGACTGCCCGCGAGGCTGGGGAGCAGCCGACCCCCGCTTTTGGCGCGGCGGAGTGGCTGCAGAGCAGCGCCAGGCGCTGGCGGGGCGCTCTTAATACCCCCGTTGCGGGCGCCATTGCTGCGAGCGTGCTGGTGCTAGCCTTAGCGGTTTTCTTCACCACGCCTTTCTTTAGCACTCCGGCGCCGGACCAGAACGCTATCGCGCCGGGTTTTGCGGCCGGGGCGGGCACGTCAGATCGCTGGCAACAGGCGGATCCGGCTGTTCGTGCACACCTCGATCGATTGTTGGTCAACCACCAGGAGCAGGCCATCAGCGTCGGACGCTCCGGCGCCGCTGCCTACGTCGCCGTCATCGGCTATGAGCGGCGGCCCTGATGCGGGCGGCAATCCAGGCGATGTCTGTCATGCGCCGCTCGCGCCCGCCCAGGTTTGTGGCCCGCTCCGTCCGCAGCAGGTGGCTCCACCGCCGGCGCGGTGGTTCGGTGGCTCGCCTGCTGACGCTGCCCGCCCTTGCCCTCGGGTTGTTGTGCTGCGTCGGCGTTAGCGCTGCCACTGAGGGTCCGCGGGAGCTTCTCGAGCGCATGAACCGGGCGCTGGAGCAGGTGCCGTTCGAGGGCACGCTGGTGTATCTGCACGGGCAGGAGATGTCGGCGTTGCGGATCAGTCACCGCATCAGTAACGGCCGGTCGGGTGAGAGTTTGTTGTCCTTGACAGGACCCGTGCGCAGTTTGTCGCGGCACGCGCAGGGCGTCACCTGCATGCTGCCGGATTCGGCACCACTGAGCGTGCCGCACGGCCATGGGCACGGCGGCTTCTTCCGCGCCGGCCCCTTGGATTTCCCCCGGCTGGCTCAGTATTATCGCTTGCGGGATGCCGGATACTTCCGGGTTGCCGGCCGCGACACGAGGGTGGTCGTCGTACAGGCCATCGATGCTTACCGTTACGGCTATCGGTTCTACGTCGACGAGGCGAGCGGTCTGCCGCTCAAGGTCGATCTCCTTGCGCCAGGCGACCACGTGGTACAACAGGTCATGTTCACCGAGATCAACATCGAGCCGCCTTCAGGCGACGAGGGGCCGGCGCCCTCAGCGACGGCACCGCCGCCGGCCGCACCTGCTGACACCGCCACTGCCACGCCTGGCACGACCCCGACCGCTGCCTCCGCCGTCAGCACCGAGGCATTCCCGCCGGGTTTCCGGGTGGTCTCCACCAAGACCTTCGCGCGCGAGGACGGTGCGTCAATCGACCAGCTCGTGGCCAGCGATGGCCTTGCGTCCTTTTCGTTGTATATCGAGCCGCCGGTGGCGGGCGCTCTGCAGGGTCAATCCCGGCTCGGTGCCGTGAGTGCCGCCGGCGGCCGCGTCGGCGATCATCACGTCACCGTGGTGGGCGAGGTGCCAACCGCGACCGTGCAGGCCGTGCTAGACCGCTTGGAACTGCCCGGTAGGCCCTGACCAGTCGGCCCTGACTCCCGCTGCGCCATGATCGAAGAACACGCCACCGTGATGCGCGCTGACGCTGCCACTGCCTGGGTCGAGGCGGTGCGTCGCAGTTCGTGCGGCGGCTGCAGCGCAGCCGCGGGCTGCGGTACGTCACTGTTGGACCGATTCCTGGGCCGCCGGCCGCTGCGGTTCGAACTGGACAACAACCTGGACGTGGCCGCGGGCGACGCGGTCGTCGTCGGCGTGCCTGAGGGCGCAATGCTCCGGGCAGCAGCGGCGGCGTATCTGTGGCCCCTCGCTGGGCTCGTCCTGGGCGCCATGCTCGGTCGGCATGTGCCGCTGGCCTGGCTGCCGACGGGGACTCCGAGCCCTGAATGGCTCAGTGTGCTGGGGGGCGCGATCGGCTTTTGGCTGGCGCTGCGCTTAGTGGGACGTTACAGCCAGTCCCTAGCGCGAGATGCGCGCTTCCGTCCGGTGCTATTGCGGCGACAGCCGCGGCCGGGCGTCAACGTCTCCTTCGGCTGACTCAGCTGCGCCGTCGGCGCGGCCGGCCCCGGTTCACCGAAGAACCGCACGCGGGGCACGGCGCCGGCCACTTTCTCCCAGTGCGCTCAGTGGCCTCAAATCATTGCAGGCGCATCACGCGACTCAGGCGCTGGAAAGACCAAGGGCGAAGGGCGAAGGGCCGAAGCGCAACGACTGACGCTTGAAAGTGAGTCTGCCCCTCGGCCCTCGGCCCTCGGCCCTCGGCCTTTGCCAGAGCGCGAAGTCGTTTCGATGACTCGGGCTCTCGTCGGTTCAAGACGTCCCCTCGCGAGTCCTTGCGGAAAGGCCATGTCTGCCACTCGCGGCCGCCCAGGCTGCCTGCGCTCTGTTATCTTTGCGTATCCTGACGCGGTCATGGCAGGCACGCGTGCACTGAACGCCGCCGTTGACCCCGTCCCCAAGTCCAAGGCCCGGAACCCACGCATCGATGCCCATGATTCGCCTTCTGCCCTTTCTGCTGGTGCTGTTACTGCCGGCTACTGATGGTTGGGCGTCGGCCGACGCCTCGGGGAGCACCGCCAAGCGTTTAGGGCTGCCGGATTTCACCATGCTGGTGGAGCGCTACGGGCCAGCCGTGGTCAACATCAGCACCAAGCAAACTGCGCTCTACGGCCCCCAGGATTTCGGCGCTGAGGGCGGTATCGGCGAAGACAGCCCGCTCTATGATCTCTTTCGGCGCTTCTTCGGCGAGGAGGGGCCGCTGCCGGAGGATGGCGAGAACGGCCGTTCGCTGGGCTCCGGCTTTATCCTCTCGTCGGACGGCTACGTGCTCACCAACGCCCATGTCATCGATGCTGCGGACGAGATCATTGTGCGCACCAGCGACCGCCGGGAGTTCGTTGCCAAGGTGGTGGGGGCCGACGAGCGTTCCGACATGGCCCTGCTCAAGGTGGACGGCACCGATCTGCCAGCGGTTGATATCGGCTCCGGCGCGGACCTGAAGGTGGGCGAATGGGTGCTCGCCATCGGCTCGCCCTTCGGCTTCGAGCACTCGGCCACCGCCGGCATCGTCAGCGCCAAGGGCCGTAGCCTCCCCACCGAGGATTACGTGCCCTTCATCCAGACCGACGTGGCGATTAACCCCGGTAATTCCGGTGGACCTCTGTTCAACCTGGACGGCGAGGTGGTCGGCGTCAACTCACAGATCTACAGCCGCACCGGTGGATTCATGGGGTTGTCGTTCGCCATTCCCATCGACGTCGCCATGGACGTGGTGGAACAGCTCAAGGAGAAAGGCCGCGTCAGCCGCGGCTGGCTCGGCGTGCTGATTCAGGACGTGACGCGTGAGCTGGCGGAAACCTTCGGGCTGAGCCATCCGCGCGGCGCCCTGGTCGCGCAGGTGCTGCCGAATAGCCCTGCGGCAGCAGCAGGGCTGCGTGCGGGCGACATTGTGCTCGCCTTCAACGGCAAGGAGGTGACCACCTCCGGCAATCTGCCGCCCATGGTGGGTGCCGCCAAGGTCGGCACCGAGGCCGTGCTGACGGTGCTGCGCGGCGGCGAAACCATCGATCTGCCCATCCTGTTGTCAGAGCTGCCGGAGGAGGAGCCCATCGCGGTGGTGTCGGGTCAGGTGGAGCAGGCGGCAGCGGACCGGCTCGGTCTGGTGGTGGGGGACCTGAGCGCCGACGAGCGCGAGCGCATGGGGGTCGGGGAGCAGGGCGTGATCGTCGAGAGTGTCGAAGGCGGCCCCGCCCAGCGCGCCGGCATCCGGGCGGGCGATGTCATCGTCAGCTTCGCCAATGAGCCGGTGCCGAGCACCAGGCGTTTTCGACAGCTGCTGGACGAGGTCAAGCCCGGGGACGCCGTGGCCGTGTTGGTGCAGCGTGGTGATGGGCGCATGTTCTACCCCATTCGCATTCCCGTGGAATGAGGCTCGCGACCTGCACCGCCGATCCGGCGACGACATCGCACCCAGCTTGCCGCGCAGCGGTTTCCGGCTAGCTGCGCCCACAACTGACCGACGCCGTCTCGGGTGCCTGCAGGCGCTGTCGCGCCGTGCCCTGGGGCAACAAAAACGCACCTTGCCGAGCCAGAACACCCCTATGCGATGGGTCTAGCCGGGCAACAGACCCTCAGCGCCGTGTCAATCAGGACCAACCCCCAGATGCCGGACCAGAAACATATCCGTAACTTCTCGATCATCGCTCATATCGACCACGGCAAGTCGACGCTGGCGGATCGCTTCATCCAACACTGCGGCAGCCTCACCGACCGCGAGATGTCGGAGCAAGTGCTCGATTCCATGGACCTCGAGCGCGAGCGGGGCATCACCATTAAGGCGCAGAGCGTCACGTTGGACTATCCCGCCCTGGATGGCGAGATCTACGAGCTGAACTTCATCGACACGCCAGGCCATGTGGATTTCTCCTACGAGGTCTCGCGCTCGCTGGCGGCCTGTGAGGGCGCCCTGTTGGTGGTGGACGCGGCCCAGGGTGTGGAGGCCCAGAGCGTCGCCAACTGCTACACGGCCATCGACCTGGGGTTGGAAGTGTTGCCGGTGCTGAACAAGCTCGACTTGCCGTCGGCGGAGCCAGAACGGGTCATCAAAGAGATCGAGGAGATCATTGGCTTGGAGGCCGAGGATGCGCTGCGCGTCAGCGCCAAGACCGGGCAAGGCATCCCAGAGCTGCTGGAGATGCTAGTGCAGCGGGTGCCGCCGCCGGGCGGGGACGCCGATGCACCGCTGCAGGCGCTCATCGTCGACTCCTGGTTCGATCCGTACGTCGGCGTGGTGTCCCTGATCCGCGTTGTGAACGGCAGGCTCAACAAAAAGGACAAGATCAAGGTGATGTCGACGGGGCGGGTGCACCAGGCCGACCGCATCGGCGTCTTCACGCCCAAAAAGACGGACCGCTCCACTCTCGGCGTGGGCGAGGTGGGTTTTCTCATCGCCGGCATCAAAGAGATCGACGGCGCGCCCGTGGGTGACACCATCACCAGCGCTGAGCGGCCGGCCGCGGCGCGGCTGCCGGGCTTCCGGCAAATCCAGCCGCGGGTCTTCGCGGGCCTTTATCCCATGTCGTCGGAAGACTACGAAGACCTGCGCGACGCGCTTAGCAAGCTCCGACTCAATGACTCCTCGCTGTTCTACGAGCCCGAGACCTCGCAGGCGCTTGGGTTCGGCTTCCGCTGTGGGTTCCTCGGCATGCTCCACATGGAGATTCTGCAGGAGCGTCTCGAGCGCGAGTACGATCTGGATCTGATCACGACGGCGCCGACGGTGGTGTATGAGGTGCACAAGACCGACGGCGAGACCATCAGCGTCGACAATCCGGCCAACCTACCGGAGATGGGCGCCATCGCCGAGATCCGTGAGCCCATCATCGAGGCGCATATCCTCGTGCCCCAAGACTTGCTCGGCGGTGTCATCAATCTGTGCATCGAGAAGCGCGGCGTGCAAAAGCAGCTGCAGTACCTGGGCGGCCAGGTGCAGGCGGCCTACGAGCTGCCGCTGAACGAGGTCGTGCTCGATTTCTTCGACCGGCTCAAGTCGGTGAGCCGAGGTTATGCGTCCTTCGAATATGAGCTGAAGCGCTTCCAGGCGGCAGACCTGGTGAAGCTCGACGTCCTCATCAACGGCGAACGTGTGGATGCCCTGTCGCTCATCGTGCACCGCAGCAATGCCCAGTTTCGGGGTCGCGAGCTCACCGAGCGGATGAAGGAGCTCATTCCGCGGCAGATGTACGAGGTCGCTATCCAGGCCGCCATCGGCAGCAAGGTCATCGCGCGCACCACCGTGAAGGCGCTGCGCAAGAACGTCACCGCCAAGTGCTACGGTGGTGATGTGACCCGCAAGCGCAAGCTCCTAGAAAAGCAGAAGGCCGGGAAGAAACGCATGAAACAGGTCGGCCGTGTGGAGATCCCGCAGGAGGCTTTCCTTGCCGTCTTGCAGACCGGGAAGGATAATTGACGGTTTTGCACCGCCGCTGAGGCAGCATGAGCTTCGACTTCCCGACCTTCCTCGTCGCCGCCACGGCACTCACCGGTGGCATTTGGCTGGTGGATGCCCTCGCGTTCGCGCCGCGCCGCCGTCGCCTCGCTGAGGAGCACCCGGCCTCCGGCGCCGCGGTGAGCGCGGGCAGCAGGGGCGCGCCGGGCGATCGCGCCACCCAGACCGGAGTGGAGCGTTACCGCGAGCCCGTTGTGGTGGAGTATGCGCGCTCGTTCTTTCCGATCATCCTGGCGGTGCTGCTGCTGCGCTCCTTTCTGGTTGAGCCGTTCCGCATTCCTTCCGGCTCCATGATGCCGACGCTGCTTGTCGGCGACTTCATTCTGGTGAACAAGTTCGCCTACGGTCTGCGCTGGCCTGTGCTGAATACTAAGTTTCTGAACCTCGGCGAGCCGGGGCGTGGCGACGTGGTGGTGTTCCGCTTCCCGCAGGACCCCTCCATCGACTACATCAAGCGCGTCGTGGGTGTGCCCGGAGACCAGCTCTACTACAGCAACAAGACGCTCTACGTGAATGGCGTGCCCGCCGACCAGGAGCCGCTGCCCCCCTACGTGGGTGAGGGCGCGGGCCAGGGTCATACCGGCGCCGTCCGCGCCCTGGAGCAACTCAACGGGATGCAGCACGAGATCCTGATCAACCCGCGCTCCCGCGACCTCCCGCCCGGTTGCATGGTGCTCGCAGATGGCCCAGTCACCGTTCCCGATGGCGCGTTTTTCGTGATGGGCGACAACCGGGACAATAGTAACGACAGCCGCTGCTGGGGCTTTGTGCCGGAGGGCAACCTCGTCGGCAAGGCGTTCGCGATCTGGATGCATTGGGATGGCCGCCGTGACGGTCTCCCTATCGCCTTCGCCCGCCTGGGTAATGTGATTCACTGATGCGCGGGTCGCGGGCGCCTGCCGTGGCCGACTGCGCTGTGCTGCTGGAGCAGCCATGAGCGCCGACCCGAGCCGCCTCGCGCGGGCGCTACTCGGCGACGCGGATGCCCTCGGGGCAGACCTGCTGACCCTGGCGCTCACGCACCGCAGCGCCGGGCGCGCCAACAACGAGCGCCTGGAGTTCTTGGGCGACGCCGCGTTGGGCCTCGTGATGGCGGAGGCGTTGTGGTCGCGTCTCCCAGACGCCGACGAAGGTGACTTGAGCCGCCGCCGCGCCGCGCTGGTGAACAAGGACAGCCTCGCGAGCCTGGCGCGGGAACTGTGCCTCGGGGACTATCTGCGCCTGGGACCGGGCGAGCTTCGCACCGGCGGGCATGCCCGCGACTCGATCCTGGCCGATGCGCTGGAGGCCCTGATCGGCGCCGTGTACGTGGACTGCGGGTTCGCGCGGGTGCGCGAGATGCTGCTTCAGCTCTTCGAGAGTAGGCTGCATCAGGTCGCTGGGAAGGAAGCCACCAAAGACCCGAAGACACGGCTGCAGGAATGGCTGCAAGCCCGTCGTCGTCCGGTGCCGGAGTACAACGTCACCGAAGTCTCCGGTGCTGCCCACGACCAACGCTTTGCCGTCGTCTGCCGGCTGGCGGACACGGGCGCTGAGCACCATGGCCAAGGCAGCAGCCGCCGCCGCGCCGAGCAGGACGCCGCCGCGCGCATGCTCGCGGAGCTCGCTGGTGCTGACCATGACTGACCGCTGCGGCACCGTTGCCATCCTCGGGCGGCCCAACGTGGGCAAGTCCACCCTGCTCAACCGGCTGCTTGGGCAGAAGCTCGCCATCACCTCGCATAAGGCGCAGACCACCCGGCACGCCATCCTCGGCGTCAAGAGCCGAGACGATGGGCAGATTGTTTACGTGGATACTCCGGGCGTTCATCAACGCGGCAGCAACGCCCTGAATCGGCTCCTGAACCGCACTGCCCGGGGCGCGCTTGCCGACGTGGATCTCATCCTGCTTGTGGTGGAGGCGCTGCGCTTTACTGATGAGGACGCCCTGGCACTTGCTGCCGCCGTTGCGGCGGGCCCTCCGGTGCTTGCTGTCGTCAATAAAGTGGACCGGGTCAAGGACAAATCGGCATTGCTGCCCTACCTGCAGACACTCGCCGGGCGTCATGACTTCGCGGACGTCGTCCCCCTATCGGCCCGCACGGGCGATCAGGTCCAGCGCTTGGAGGATCTGCTCCTGGCGCGCCTGCCCGAGGGCGAGCGGGTGTATCCGGACGATCAGCTCACCAACCGCTCCGAGCGCTTCTTCGCCGGTGAGCTGCTGCGGGAGCAGCTCACCCGTCGCTACGCCCAAGAGCTGCCCTATGCCGTCACCGTTGAGATCGAGCGGTTCGAAGACCAGGGCGGGCGCTACCTGATCCATGCGTTGATCTGGGTGGAGCGCGAGACGCAGAAGGCCATCATCATTGGCCGTGGCGGGGAGGCGCTGAAGGCCACCGCCAGCGAGGCAAGGCGGCAAATGATCCAGATGTTTGGCTGCCCGGTGCACCTGGAGGTCTGGGTCAAGGTGAAGGCCAGCTGGAGCAGCGACGAGGCCGCGCTGTCGAGCCTCGGCTACGGGGACTAGCCGGGCAGCTGCAGGCGCATCCCATCGATCGCACTAGACTGCTTGACTGCGCCAGCTGTTTACACATGGGGCAAATTTCCCCCGCGGTGTCGTGTGCCAGGCGCCGGCAGGGGCAAAGGGCCGATGGCCGAGGCGCAACGGCCGACGTCAGGACTGCAGGTCCGCGCCTTGGCCCTCGGCCCTGGCCCGTGAACCAGCCGCTGGCGTGCCGGCGCCCGAGTCCCTCTTCGGTCTGAGGCATTGCCTCGCTACGCATCGACGTCGGGATCCATGGCGTTCTAGGGTCCGACGTCCACACGCCTGGACCTTCACATGTACCGTGCTGATTTGCGGTGAAGCGCCAACAGCTGCAACCGGCCTATGTGCTGCATCGACGGGACTATGGCGAGACGAGTCTCCTGCTGGAGGCGTTCACGGCTGGCCATGGTCGGTTGCCGCTCGTCGCCAAGGGTGCCCGCCGCGGACGCCGTGTGGGCGGCACCCAGGCCGCGCTCTTGCAGCCGTTCATACCGTTGCTGCTCGCCTGGACCGGGCGCGGCGAAGTCCGCACCCTGACGCACGCTGAGCCCGCCGGCCGGCCGGTGGCGCTCGCCGGCGATGCGATGTACTGCGGCTTCTATGTCAACGAGCTGCTGCTGCGCTTGCTGAGTCGCGATGAGTCCGACCAAGTGCTGTTCGGTGCCTATCAGCAGGCGCTGGACGGCCTGGCGGCCGGCGACGGCGCTGATGCACCGCTGCGACGCTTCGAGCTGGTGCTGCTCGGGCAGTTGGGCTACCGCCCGCCGCTGGATCGCGATGCGCAGACTGGCGCTCCGGTGCAGGCGCAACGGCGCTACCTTTGCGATCCTGAACGTGGTCCGGTGCTGGTGGTCTCACCGGATGCGGCCGATGCCGTGAGCGGGGCCACCCTGCTGGCGTTGCATCGGGGCGAGGCCCTCACGGGGGGCGGCGTGCGCGAGGCCCGCAACCTATTGCGCCGGCTGCTTGCGCCCCACCTCGGGGATGAGCCGCTGCGAAGCCGAGCCCTGTTTACGGCCCGTCGCCGGCCGGCCTAGATTGCTTGTTCAACCAATCGCAAGGAGCCTACAGAGCCATGTCTCAGCCCGACGGCACCCCCATTCTGCTCGGGGTCAACATCGACCACGTCGCGACCCTGCGCCAGGCGCGTGGCACGCGGTATCCGGAGCCCATCCAGGCAGCCCTGGTGGCGGAGCAGGCGGGTGCCGATGCCATCACACTGCACCTGCGTGAGGACCGTCGCCACATTCAAGATCGGGACGTGGAGCTGCTGCGCGACATCCTGCACTCCCGCATGAATCTGGAGATGGCCGCAACCGCGGAGATGGGGCGGATCGCGAGCCGGCTGCATCCGGCGGATTGTTGCCTAGTGCCTGAGCGTCGCGCCGAGCTCACCACTGAGGGTGGGCTCAATGTGGCGGGGCAGCGGCCTGAACTGAGCGATTTCTGCGCCATGCTCGCGGAGGCTGGCGTGCGTGTTTCGCTGTTCATTGACCCCGATCCAGTCCAGCTCGATGCCGCCGCGGAAGTGGGCGCGCCCGTTGTGGAGATCCATACCGGCCGCTACGCGGATGCGGACACGCCCACCGCCCGCGCGGGTGAGCTGGCACGCATCGCCGGTGCCGTGGAGCATGGTCTGGGGCTCGGACTCCAGGTGAATGCCGGCCACGGGCTGGATTATCACAACACGCCCGCCGTTGCGGCCATCGCCGGCGTGCGGGAGCTCAACATTGGCCATGCCATCATTGCTCGGGCCGTCTTCTCAGGCCTCGCCGTCGCCGTGGCAGAGATGAAGACCATCATGCTGCGCGCGGCGGCGACCCGCTCCTAACCACCGAGCCCTCCGGTCTGCGCATCACGTGCGGCGCCGAACGGTGCGGCGGCTCCTGCGCGTGCTGCGGCGGCAAGCGCAGGCGCCGATGCGGTTTGCGGGCAGCTGTGTGGAGGAAAGCCACAGGCTGCGCTTCTAGCGGCAAAGGCTATGCTGGTGCCCCATGCACTTGCCATGAGTCAGGGGACCTCGGCCGGCCGCCCAGACCTTGAGCAGCGCGCACCGAAAGGGTGCGGTGTCGGGGACCATCGGCGCTGCGACCGGTCGGTGCGCTTGGTACCGCCTCGCCAGACGATCGGCCGCACGCACGGCACGATTCTTGCGCGACGAGACGGGATCCACTCGGCAACCGCAACCCTCAGCAGAGAAGCCCATGAGCCACTCCGATGCAAAACCGACAGCCGCAGACACCGCCCCGATCAAGCCGGCGGTGCTGGTGATCCTGGACGGCGTCGGCGTCAATCCCAGCAAGCTCAATAATGCCGTGGCCCAGGCCCAGACGCCGCGTCTGGATGAGTACTTCCACCGCTATCCGTTCACCGTGCTGAATGCCTCCGGCAGTGGCGTTGGACTGCCGGAAGGGCAGATGGGCAATTCCGAGGTCGGGCACATGACCCTCGGTAGCGGCTGCACGGTGCGCCAGGACTTGGTGCTCATCGACGACGCCATCGCCGATGAGAGCTTTTTTGCCAATGCGGCGCTCATCGCCGCCGCCGATGCGGCCAAGGCGGCCGGCCGGCCGCTGCATCTGCTCGGTCTCGTGTCCGATGGCGGCGTGCATTCCCATGTGCGTCACCTGATGGCGCTCATCGATCTGTGTCGACAGCATCAGGTGCAGCCGCTGCTGCATATGATTACCGACGGACGCGACACAGCACCCAAGTCCGCCCTCAACGACCTCAGTGAGCTGGAGCAGGCCCTGGCCGCCGCCGGCGGCAGCTTCGCCACCGTGAGCGGGCGCTACTACGCCATGGATCGTGACCACCGCTGGGAGCGCACCGAGCGCGCCTGGCGGGCCATCGTCTTGGGCAAAGGCCGCGGTGCCGCCGATGCCCGTGGCGCCATCAACGCCGCTTATGCTGCTGGTGAGACGGATGAGTTCATCCACCCGAGCGTCATCCAAGGCTACCGGGGTCTGCAGCCCGGCGATCCGCTAGTGCTATTCAACTTCCGCAAAGACCGGCCGCGGCAGATCGCGGCGGCACTCGCCTCGGCGGCGTTCGAGGGCTTCGACCGCGGCAGCGCCCCCAGAGCGGCTATGACTTGCATGATGGATTACGACAAGTCCCTCGGCCTGACCTATGCTTTCACGCCGGATGCACCGGCCGTGGCACTCAACCGGCATCTCAGCGGCCTCGGCATTCGCCAGTTCCACTGTGCCGAGACGGAGAAATACGCCCACGTCACCTTCTTCTTCAACGGCGGCGTGGAGGCGCCGGCGCAGGGCGAAGAGCACCGGCTTATTCCGTCCCCATCGGTGCGCACCTACGACATGAAGCCGGAGATGAGTGCCGCCCAAGTGGCGGACGCCGTGGTGGAGGCCATCGGCAGCGGTGATTACGGTTTCGTGGTCGTCAATTTCGCCAACGGCGATATGGTGGGCCATACCGGCGACTTGGGGGCCGCCGTGCGCGCCATGGAGGCCGTCGACACGCAGGTGGGACGGGTGCTTGACGCCGCAGTGGCCGCCGGTTACGCGGTGCTGTTGACCGCCGACCATGGCAACTGTGACATGATGACAGACCCGGAAACGGACGAGCCACACACCCAGCACACGACACACCCGGTGCCGCTGCTGGCGGTGGACCAGCAGCGTTGGCTGTTGGCGCCGAACGGTACCCTCGCTGACGTCGCGCCGTCGCTGTTGATGCTGATGGGGCTGCCGGTTCCGGAGGCCATGACCGGTCGCTCGCTGCTGCTCGAGGTTGTCCCGTCGCTGCCGACGGCGGTGATGGAAGAGCGCCGCGTCGCCAATGCCGGTTGAGTCGCCTCCAGGTCACCGCGCCGCAGCCATCCACGCCCAGGGTCACAGCTCATGTCGCCATCCAACCGTTTCCGGCCACCGCGATCCCAGGCACCTGATCGCGGAGGCGATGAGCCGCGGGCGCAGCGGCCTCGCCGCGTGCAGGGCTGGCGTCGACGCGCACTTTCCATGCTGTTGCATCGAGCGGTGCTCCTGCTGACGCTCACCCTCGGCGCCGGCGCCTTGGTCTACAATGCCGCGAGCATCGTCAAGGGTGAGCCTGGTCTCATGGGGCTGCCCCCCTTGTCCGGCGCGGCCTGGATCGGCGCCGCGTCGCATCCACTCGGCTGACGACACGTCAGAGCGGCGCATCACCACACGGGGCGGTGTCATCGCCGCCACCGTAGCCAACGCGCTTGCGGACCGCGGTATACCCCATCGCGGGACCGCGAGCCATTCCCGCACAGCGAGCACATGCCACACGCGACCCTGACCTTCGTCTTCGCCATCGAGCGCGGCACCCCGGCGCCACTCACCCAGCAGCGCACCAAAGCGGCTGTGCCCTTCGGTGGCAAATACCGGGTCATCGATTTCACGCTGGCCAACTGCCTCCACTCCGGCCTGCGGCAGGTCCTGGTCCTGACGCAGTACAAGTCCCACTCGCTGCACAAACACCTGCGCGACGCTTGGTCGTTGTTCAACGCCGAGCTGGGCGAGTTTATTACCGCGGTGCCGCCGCAGATGCGCGCCGGCGGGGGCTGGTACCTGGGCGTGCTGGATGCCCTCCGGCAGAACCGCTATCTCATTGAGCGCTCGCGCGCGCAACAGGTGCTGCTGCTCGACGGCGGCGTCGTTTACCGCATGGACTATGCGGAGCTCATCCGCAGTCACCGTGCGCAGGGCGCCGCCGTCACCTGCGCGGTGCGCTCTGCGGGTGGCGCGGCGGCAAACGGGGCAGTGGCGCTGGAGTGCGACGCGTCGCATCGAATCCGGGCGTTGACTCCGCAGTCGGACGGGGCCGCGGAGACGGCTTTCGACGCGCCCATGGGCGTCTACGTGGTCGATAAGGCACTGCTGCTCGCTGAGCTGGATGCTTTGGCTGCGGCGGAGGCGGACGCGGCGCCGGCGGCCTGCGCGGAGTCGCCGCCGGGCGCCGGCGCCGACCTCGCAACGCACCTGCTGCTGCCATTGCTCGCGCGCGAAAAGGTCTATGTCTACCGCTTCGGCGGGGAACGCGGGCGGGTGACGCCGGATCGGTATTGGAGCGACCTGGCGTCCACCGATGCCTATTTCCGGGCCAACATGGCCCTGTTGGAGGCCGCGCCGCCGCTAGACTTATATCAACCGGATTGGAACATCCTCACTTACCAGGGGCAGTACCCCCCGGCACGCACCGTGCCCGGCGCCACGTCCGGCAACGAGGGCATCTTCGTCAATTCCATGCTTGCGGCGGGCACGGTGATCCGCGGCGGTGGTGTCAGCCACTCGGTGCTGTTTCCGCTGGTCACGGTGGCCGACGGCGCCATCGTCGACGAGGCTATCCTGTTCGAGGGTGTCCAGGTGGGCGAGGGGGCGCAGATTCGCCGCTGCATTTGCGATAAGGATGTCGTCATCGGGGCCCGAGCGCAGATCGGCTTCGACCGCGCCGCGGATGCGGCCCGCTTCGAGGTCTCCCCAGACGGCATCGTGGTGGTGCCAAAGGGACAACGGGTCTGATCCGGCCCCGGCTGCACGCCATCTGATGCCGTCTGGTCACGTGCGTTGAGCACCTTGTCTGCCGACGCTACGGCCTTCGACCCCAGCATCCACGCGGCGACACCGGCTGCGCGACTGCGCGCGGTGTTCGAGACCTTGCTCGGTGCTTACGGTCCGCAGCGCTGGTGGCCTGCTGAAACCCGCTTCGAAGTGATGGTCGGCGCAGTGCTGACCCAGAATACCGCTTGGACCAATGTCGAAAAGGCGCTGGTCGAACTCACGGCGCGCAGCCCACTGACGCCCGAGGCACTGCTGAGCCTCGCGCGCCCGGAGCTGGCCGAGCTGATTCGCCCCGTCGGCTACTTCAACGTCAAGGCCGCGCGCCTGCAGGCCTTTTGCGCGGCCGTCCTGTCGGCGGGTGGCGAGCCTGGGCTTGATGCGCTGGACACCGAGACCCTGCGTGCACGTCTGCTGCAGATACACGGCGTCGGCCCTGAAACCGCCGATGACATGGTGCTCTACGCCTTTGGGCGGCCCGTGTTCGTCATCGACACCTACACCCGCCGGCTGTTTTCCCGGCTGGGCGTCATCAATGGCCAGGAGGGCTACGAAACGCTGCGTGCGTTCTTCGAGGAAGCCCTGGAGCCAGACCCGGCGCTGTTCAACGAGTACCATGCGCTCATTGTGCGCCACGCGAAGGACGTCTGCCGCGCGCGGCGGCCGCAGTGTGGCGACTGTGCGCTGCGTGAGGGCTGTCGGCTTGCGGCCTCGGCCGCGGGCCGATAGGATGCTGCGCTGCACAAGACCCGCCGAGTGCGCTTAAACCTAAAAAGGGCAGTTGGACGGTCGTCAGGGTGCGTCCGTCCAGTCGTTGGGATCAGGCTGTCTGGCGAGGCACAATGACGAGGAATAGTCGCTCTATTCCAACGAGTTGTAACGAAGCTGGACGCCGCGCGGAACGTGCCATGGCGTTGGTGGCGAGGCCCACCCAAGGGGTGACGAGCGCAGGCCGCCTGACGCTCAACAGGCCCAGGCGGTTGGTTGCACGTCGAAGCGGTCAACCGCGCTTTCTAGGCTGAAAACAACCTAACGCGGGCGATTGCCCTGTTTGCGGTTAAAACACCCCAGTGTCGCCCACTGGAAGGTTGCACGGGTAGAGACCGGAGACGCTGCGCGGTTTTCGCTCGAGCTGAGACTCAAAACGAACCGCGTCCGGCGCGGTCACATACAGTTGTCGGCGGCCTCACCGACCATCGTGCTGCTGGGGAGACAATGACTCGACCACGACCCGTCTTTTTGGAGCTTTGGCGCATCCATCTGCCCGTGCCGGCGGTGGTGTCTATCCTCCACCGCATCAGCGGCGTTCTGCTGGTGATCTCCATTCCGGTGCTCGCGTGGCTGTTCGCGCGGGCGCTGGGCAGCGCGGAAGGCTTCGCTGCCTCCGCGACGTTCCTCGGACATCCACTGGTCCGGCTCGCGCTGCTGGTGCTGGCCTGGGCCCTGCTGCATCATCTCCTTGCCGGCATTCGTTACCTGCTCATCGATCTGGGGCTCGGCGTGGATCGCCCCGCGGCCCGGCGCAGCGCCTGGACGGCACTGGCCGCGGCCCTGGCGGTGACCCTGGTCGTGGCCGGGGGGATGCTGTTGTGAGCCGCCGCGCATCCGGACTCAAGGCCTGGTTCCTGCAGCGCGCGAGCGCCGTCTATCTCGGTCTGTTCGGGACCTATCTGGCGCTGTACTTCGCGCTGGCACCGCCGGCGAGCCATGCCGAGCTGGTGGGCTGGGCAACCAGCCCCTGGGTGGCGCTCGGCCTCCTGCTCCTGATCCCGCTGTTGCTCGCACACGCGTGGGTCGGTATCCGGGATGTCTTCATGGATTACCTCAAGCCCATCGCACTGCGGGCAACGGCGATGACGCTGGTGGGGCTTATCTTCCTGGCCTCGGGGCTTTGGGCGGCGCAGGCAATCATTGCCGCCAGAACGGTTCTCTAACGCAGACGGGAGGTCCGCATGCCCATTCCCCATCGCAAATTTGATGCCCTAATCATCGGCGCCGGCGGCGCTGGGCTGAACGCGTCGTTGCGCCTGGCGAGCGCTGACCTGCGCGTGGCTGTGGTGTCTAAGGTTTTTCCTACCCGCTCGCATACGGTCGCGGCCCAGGGCGGTGTCAACGCCGCCCTCGCCAACGTGGTGCCGGACGACTGGCACTGGCACATGTTCGACACCGTCAAGGGCTCGGATTACCTCGGTGACCAGGACGCCATCGAGTATATGTGCCGGGAGGCCATCCCCACGGTCTACGAGCTGGAGCACGCCGGTGTGCCGTTCTCGCGCATCGACGACGGGCGCATCTACCAGCGTGCCTTCGGCGGGCAGAGCCAGCACTTCGGCGGGGAGCAGGCGGCGCGCACCTGCGCCGCTGCGGACCGCACCGGCCATGCCATTCTGCACGCCCTCTACCAGCAGAACGTCCGCGCACGGACGCACTTTTTCGACGAATTCTTCGCCATCGATCTGATCCGCGACGACGAGGGCGTCATTCTCGGCGCCCTGGTGCTGGAGATCGAGACCGGCGAAACGCTGGTCATCGAGGCCAAGGCGACCCTGCTGGCCACCGGCGGCCATGGGCAGGTCTTCCGCACCACCACCAACGCCTTCATCAATACCGGCGACGGCATGGCCATGGCGTTGCGCGCCGGTGTGCCGCTGATGGACATGGAGTTTTACCAATTCCACCCAACCGGCGTCGCCGGCAAGGGCATGCTCATCACCGAGGGCGCGCGCGGCGAGGGCGGTTACCTCATCAACGGTAACGGCGAGCGTTTCATGGAGCGCTATGCGCCGCGCGCCTTGGACCTGGCGAGCCGCGACGTCGTCGCCCGCTCCATGGTGACGGAGATTCGCGCCGGCAACGGCTGCGGTCCCAACAAAGACCACGTGTTGCTGAAGCTGGACCACCTGGGCGCGGATGTGGTGCATCATCGGCTGCCCGGCATTACGGATATCTGCCGGGTGTTTCTCGGCATCGACCCCGCCCAGGAGCCGATTCCGGTCTTCCCCACCGCCCATTACGCCATGGGGGGCATCCCGACGGATCGCTTCGCGCGGGTGGTCGCGCCGGCGCGACATGGCCCGGAGGAGGTCGTGCCTGGGCTCTACGCCGCCGGCGAGTGTGCCTGTGTGTCGGTGCACGGTGCCAACCGGCTCGGCGGCAACTCGCTCTTGGACATTCTTGTGTTCGGCCGCGCAGCGGGCACGGATATCCTCGCGTACGTCGCCGAGAACCCGAACCATCGGCCCATGCGTGATGCCGATGTCGAGCCTGCACTCACCCGACTGGGGCGTTGGGAGCGCGCCGGTGAGGGCGAATCCGTTGCTCAGGTGAAGGCAGACCTGCGGCGGTTGATGGAGGACCACTGTGGCGTCTTCCGCGATGACGCCACCATGGCCGCCGGCGTCGAGAAGCTGAAGGCCTTGCGCAAGCGTGTCGAGTCTGTGCGCCTCAAGGATCAGAGCCGCACGTTCAACACCGCTCGCATCGAGGCCCTCGAACTCGACAACCTCGTGGATGTCGGCATGGCAACGCTCATGTCCGCCCTCCATCGCCAGGAAAGCCGGGGCGCCCACTCCCGCGTAGACCATCCGGAGCGCGACGACGAGCACTGGATGAAGCACAGCCTCTACGCCCGCGATGGCGACCGGATGGATTACAAGCCCGTGCGCACCAAGCCACTGACGGTGGAGAGCTTTCCGCCGAAACCGCGGGTTTATTGATGCAGCAGGGCGATGCAGAAGGGCCAAGGGCCTAGGGAAGACGCCTGCGTGGCCCTTGGCCCTGCAGTTTGATAATCGAGCTAACACAGATGCAAGTTTCCGTCTACCGTTATCACCCCGAGCACGACGCGAAGCCCCGTATGCAGACCTACGAGGTCGACGAGCAGCCGGGAATGATGCTGCGCGAGGCCCTACTCGCCATCAAGGAGCAGGACGAGACCTTCGCATTCCGCCATTCTTGCGGTGAAGGCGTCTGCGGCTCCGACGGCATGAATGTGAACGGCAGCAACCGACTGGCGTGCATCACGCCCGTATCCGAGCTCAAGCGCCCCATTCAGGTGCGCCCGATGCCGGGCCGGCCGGTGATCCGGGATCTTGTCGTGGACATGAGCCAGTTCTATGAACAATACCGCAACGTGCAGCCCTATCTGATCCGCAAGGAGCCGCTGCCGGAGCAGGAAATCCGCCAATCGCCGGCGGACCGGGACAAGCTCGACGGCCTCTACGAGTGCATCATGTGCGGCTGCTGCTCTACGGCCTGTCCGTCGTTTTGGTGGAATCCGGACAAGTTCCACGGCCCCCAAGCGTTGCTCTCCGCCTGGCGCTTCCTCGCGGACAGCCGCGATGAGGCCACCGAGGAGCGCCTCGACGCCCTAGAGGGTCCGTACAAGCTCTTCCGCTGCCACACCATCATGAACTGCGTCGAGGTCTGTCCCAAGGGCCTCAATCCGACGCGGGCCATTGGCAAGATCAAGGACCTCATGCTCGAGAAGTCCATCTGAGGCCGCCCGCATGCGCGCATCGGAGACCTCAGACGTGGAGACGATCGCCGCCGAGGCCGCACGCCTGCGCTGGCAGTGCCGACGTGGCATGCTGGAGCTAGACCTGCTGCTGAATCAATTTCTGGACACCGGTTTCATGCGGCTCGACGCCGCCAGGCGTGCCGAATTCGTGCGCCTGCTGGGCTATCAGGACCAGATCATTCACGATTGGCTCATGGGCCAAGCGGTGCCGGCGGACGCGGCGCTGCGCCGAGTGGTGGCCGCGATCCATCGGCCGGTCTGAGGTTCGCCATTTTGCCAACGGTCCGTCGCGGGTTGCGTTGGGATGCTGCCGAGCTGGCGTTCGTCGGCGGGGCAGGGGTGGCGATCTGCTTCGGTCTACCCGTTTGCGAGGCGGCGAGGCGATGCGCGGCAGTGGCCCGTGCGGCGTTTCTAGACGATGCATCTGATCGACACTCACTGCCACCTGGACGTCTCCGACTTTGACGCTGATCGCGATCGAGTGCTGGCGCGCGCGCAGGAACAGGGCATACGGGACATCGTCGTGCCCGCCATCGATCGGGCGGGCTGGCCGAAGCTGCTGGCGCTCTGCGCCGGAAACACCGGGTTGCATCCGGCCCTTGGCCTGCATCCGGTCTACATGGATCACCACAGCGAGGCCGATCTGGGCGCGCTTGAGGCTGCGCTGGTGGAGCACCGGCCCGTGGCCGTCGGCGAGATCGGGCTCGATTTTGCCGTGGAGAAAGACGCCGCCGCCCGCGAGCGCCAGCGCGCATGCTGCGCTGCCCAGCTGGCCATCGCTGCCGATGCCGGATTGCCGGTGCTGCTGCATGTGCGAAAGGCCCACGACGTGATGCTCGGGCTGCTGCGTGACGCCGGCGTTCAAGGCGGCATCGCGCACGCCTTCAACGGCAGCCTGGAGCAGGCGCAAATCTACCTGGACCTCGGCTTCAAGTTGGGCTTTGGCGGGATGCTGACCTTCGCGCGATCCGCCAAGCTGCGTCGCCTCGCGGCGCTGCTGCCCCTGGAGGGCATCGTGCTGGAAACGGACGCGCCGGACCTTACCGTCGCGTCCCATCGCTATGCGCGCAACAGCCCCGAGTACCTGCCCGAGGTGCTCGCGGCCTTGGCCGAGGTCCGCGGCGCCGATCCCGCCGAGATCGCTGCGGCCACCAGCGCCAACGCCCGCGCTGTGCTCGCCCTGCCGACCCACAGCTACGGATGAGCACGCCCAATCCCATCTGCGAGCGGACGTCGATCCTCATCGGCATCGACGGCTGTGTGCGCCTCGCCGGCTGCCGCGTGCTGCTGGCAGGGCTCGGCGGTGTGGGCTCCTTCGCGGCCGAGGCACTGGCCCGGGCCGGCGTGGGGCAGCTGACCATCGCTGACTTCGACGTCGTGGCAGCGTCCAACCTCAACCGCCAGCTGTGCGCACTGCGGAGCACCCTCGGCATGAACAAGGCCGAGGTCATTGCGGCGCGCATCGCCGACATCAATCCGGACTGCGAACTTCGTATTCGCGATGCTTTCCTGTCCGTAGATGACATGCCCGCGTTGGTACGCGAGGACGGTTATGACCACGTCGTCGATGCCATCGACAGCTTAAGCAGCAAAGCGGCGCTGTTGGCGGCGGCCCTGGACGCGGGCGTGCCGGTGGCGGCGAGCATGGGGGCAGGCGGGCGTCTCGACCCGACCCGCATCCAGGTCTCGGATCTCATGGACACCCGCGTGTGCGGCCTCGCCCGAGAGGTCCGCAAGCGCTTGCGTCGGTGTGGCTATGACCGCGGCGTGCTCGCGATCTGGTCCGACGAACCGCCACTGCCGGCGCTGCCGCCTGCCCCCACCGGCCGCGGGCGCGACCGCGCGGTCAACGGCACCATCAGTTACATGCCGGCCCTCTTTGGCCTGACGCTGGCGGGTGTGGTGGTGCAGCGTCTGCTGGGGGCCTCGAGTCCGGCGCGGGGCCCAACCGCAGGCGCAGTTGCCGGCGGCGAAGAGGAGGGACCTGCCTGAACCGGGACGGGCGCTCCAGTAACGCCGCCCCGCCAGCCGTGTTAGAGTCTAAACGCAACACTGCGGTTTTTCTGACACGATCCATCGTCGGCACACCGTGCATGGATGCCCATGCTTGGCCGCATCAGGCGCCCAGGGGCCGGCCCTGCGGCCAGGGTCAAACGGCAGCGCGGACCGGCAGTTCAGAAGCGGATCAACACACATGGGGAAGCACCATGGGCAAGCGGGTGGACGTGGCGGTGATCGGTGCTGGACATGCCGGTCTCAATGCGGTCAAAGAGATTCGCAAGGTCACGGACGATTGGGTGCTGATCAACGGCGGGCCTCTGGGCACCACCTGCGCCCGTATCGGTTGTATGCCGTCCAAGGTGGCCATCCATTTGGCGGACACCTACAAGACGCGCGATCGGTTTGGACGCTATGGCGTTAGCGGGGGTGACGCGCTGCAGTTAGACCGCCCGGCGGCCTTGGAGCACGTGCGGGATCTACGCGACACCTTTGTGGATTTGGTGCTCGCGAACACCACGGACGAGATGG
Source organism: uncultured Thiohalocapsa sp. (assembly GCA_964524185.1). Taxonomy (GTDB): domain Bacteria; phylum Pseudomonadota; class Gammaproteobacteria; order Chromatiales; family Chromatiaceae; genus Thiohalocapsa. The sequence continues at coordinate 24,473 of CAZGCI010000025.1, forward strand.
ACGCTGCACACCTGATCGACGGTTACGCAGAGGTGTTAGATGCCCATCGGCTGCGGGTCGGGGGCGAAGAGATCCACGCCGATGCGATGATCATCGCCACCGGCGCGCGCTCCGTGGTGCCGCCGACCTGGGCCGCCGACTTTGCCGATGGCATCCTCACCGTGGACAACGTCTTCGAACAAACGGAGCTGCCCACGTCGGTGGCCGTCATCGGGCTCGGGCCCATTGGGCTCGAGATCGGCCAGGCGCTGCACCGCCTCGGCGTGGCCGTCACGGGCTTCGACCACGGCGAGCGGCTCTCGCGCATCCAAGATCCGGCTGTGAATCGCGCCGCCGTCGACATCTTCCGGCGCGAATTCCCGCTTTGGCTTGGCCACGAGCCGGAGATCAGCCGTTGCGATGGCGGCTTCCGCGTGCGCGCGGGGGGGCAAGAAGTGGTGGTGGAGAAGCTCTTCCTCGCCCTCGGCCGCCACCCGAATCTGCAGCATCTGTGTCTGGACCGGTTGGGTGTGCCCTTGGGGGCGCATGGCGTGCCCGCGTTCGATCCGCAGACCCTGCGTGTGGGACGCACACAGATCTATTTGGCCGGCGATGCCGCCGGCGGCATCGCCAACCTGCAGCGCGCAGCGGCGCAGGGCCGCATTGCCGGCTGGAACGCCGTGCATCGCCGCAAACGGCGTTGGCAACGGCTGACGACCATGGCCATCGTCTTCAGCGAGCCGAACATCGCCTGCGTGGGCCTGGAATGGCACGACTTCGACGCGCAGCGCATGGTCGTTGCCCAGCAGCGCTTCGGACCCGTGGGCCGGGCGCTGATCATGGGCCAGAACCGCGGGCTGATGCGAGTCTATGCGCACCGTCGGACCGGACGCTTGCTCGGGGCGGCCATGGTTGGTCCACGCTGTGAGCACCTGGCGCATCTACTCGCCTGGGCGATCGAGCAACAGCTGACCGTGCCCCAGGCTTTGGCGATGCCCTTCTATCATCCTGTCATCGAGGAGGCGCTGCAGGACGCGCTGCTGGAGCTGCAGGCGCAGCTGACGATGCCGCCTCGCCCGAGCGTCTTTGGCTGGCTGCGCCGGGGGTCTGCCGTCGCGCGGGCGCCGGCGGGGGCTTGAGTACCCGGCACCGGGACCGCGCGCGCCGGGCGTCAAGGCCAGTCAGAAGGTCTGTAAGTTGGCAGAAATCGCCCTAATCCTCGGTCAGGTCCGCGAACGTCGAGGCCGCGAGCGGCGCAGCGGTGTTGGTATGCTGAGTATTCGGTGCTCACCGGGACGCAGCCCATCGAGCCGCCAGTCGCCCACGGCGACGCGCACCAGGCGTAGTGTCGGCAGGCCGACCGCCGCGGTCATGCGGCGGATCTGCCGGTTGCGGCCCTCACGGATGGACAGTTCCAGCCAGGCGTCTGGCACCGACTTGCGCTGGCGGATCGGCCGCTCCCGCGGCCAGAGGTCCGGTGCGGGAATACGGCGGCAGCGCGCCGGGCGGGTGGGCCCGTCATTGAGCACAATGCCGGTGCGCAGCGCCTCGCGCTGCTCAGCGTCGGGCACCCCCTCCACCTGCACCCAGTAGACCTTCCACCGCTCGTGCGCCGGGTGTGCGATCTGCTGTTGCAGGGCACCGTCGTCGGTCAGTAGTACTAAACCCTCGCTGTCTTTGTCCAGCCGGCCGGCGGGGTAGACGCCCGGGATGTGCAAATAGCGCGCAAGGGTCGGCACTGCCGAGCCGGCGTCGACGCTCGAGCGGGGCGCTGAGAACTGGCTCAGGACCCCGTACGGCTTGTTGAACAGGACTAGACGGGCCATCGCAGCGGCAGTGCAGGGAGCACGGGTGGTAACATTTCGGTCCTTCCGCGCTCCCCAACGTCGCGATTCCAACCACCATCGCCGCCGCCAGCGGCGCCCTTGTCGAGGACCAGCAGCATGGCCTATCAACACATCCAGATCCCCGCCGACGGCGAGCGGATCGGTATCGGTGCCGACAACCGCCTTGAGGTACCGAACCGCCCCATCATCCCGTACATCGAGGGCGATGGCATCGGTATCGACATCTCACCGGTCATGAAAGACGTGCTGGACGCGGCGGTTGCCAAGGCCTATGAGGGCGAGCGCGGCATCGCCTGGATGGAGGTCTACGCCGGCGAGAAGTCCGTCCGCATGTACGGCGAGGACGTTTGGCTGCCGGACGAGACGCTGCAAGCGGTGAAAGAGTTCGTGGTCTCCATCAAGGGGCCCCTGACCACCCCCGTGGGCGGTGGCATCCGCTCGCTCAACGTCACCCTGCGACAGCAGCTGGACCTCTACGTCTGTCTGCGGCCGGTGCGCTACTTCGCCGGCACGCCGAGTCCTCTGGTGCGTCCGGAGGACACGGACATGGTGATCTTTCGGGAGAACTCCGAGGATATCTACGCGGGTATCGAGTGGCAGAGCGGCTCGCCGGAGGCGCGGAAGCTCATCGATTTCCTGCAACAGGAGATGGGCGTCACCAAGATCCGTTTCCCCGAGACGTCCGGCATCGGCGTGAAGCCCGTGTCCAGCGAGGGCACCAAGCGCCTGGTGCGCAAGGCGATCCAGTACGCCATCGACAACGACCGGCCGTCGGTGACGCTGGTGCACAAGGGCAACATCATGAAATTCACCGAGGGCGCCTTCAAGGAGTGGGGCTACCAGCTCGCGCAGGAGGAGTTCGGCGCGAAGGAGATCGGCGGTGGCCCCTGGTGCAGCTTCAAGAACCCCAAGACCGGCACCGAGATTACGATCAAGGACGTCATCGCCGATGCCTTCCTGCAACAGATCCTACTGCGTCCGAAGGAGTATGACGTCATCGCCACGCTGAATCTCAACGGCGACTATATCTCCGATGCCCTCGCCGCGCAGGTGGGCGGTATCGGGATGGCCCCCGGTGCCAACCTATCCGACAGCGTGGCCATGTTCGAGGCCACCCATGGTACGGCGCCCAAGTACGCCGGTCAGGATCAGGTGAACCCGAGCTCGCTCCTGCTCTCCGGCGAGATGCTGCTGCGGCACCTCGGCTGGATCGAGGCGGCGGACTTGGTGGTGAAGGGCATCGAGGGGGCCATCTCGGCCAAGACTGTGACCTATGATCTCGAGCGGCTCATGCAGGGTGCCACCAAGGTCAGCTGCTCCGGCTTCGGGCAGGCCGTCATCGACAAAATGTGAGCAAGCCGCCGCCGCCCTAAGGCGAGCGGCGCTGAGCAGCCGGGCGTCACCGGCACCCGGTTGCCCGTTGGCACGCCGTGGGTCAGAACGCGCGTTGCACCCTCGCTGCGTGTAGGCCCTTGGGGCCCTGATTCACCTCAAATTCCACCTTTTGGCCTTCCTTGAGCGTTTTGTAACCGTCCATCTCGATGGACGAAAAGTGCACGAAGACGTCTTCCTCGCGGTTGTCCGGCTTCACGAAGCCGTAACCCTTTGCGTTGTTAAACCACTTCACGATACCTGTCATCATGGCGGGAACTCCTCCGGTACTTGACCGCTGTAGCGCGGTACTCTTGGTGGGTGGCAGTCAGTCGTTGTTGTCGGCAACCTCGCGCTGCAGGCGGGCTCGGGCTGCCGGGTGTGGACGGGCTGCGGGCGCTGTCCGTCGGTCACCATGACGCCAAAGTATAGTCTGCTGATTCACATGGTCAATCGGCCTGATTGGCCGTGCCTTTGTCCCTGCCGCGTCGTCCCTGACGGATGCGGCGCGGCGCCCTCATTCCGCTGACCGGTAGGCGTAGACGTGGGTCGACAGGGACTGTATTTTTCACCGTGACGCCCCTACTACGGTTCACGGGGCGGTCGACCTCGGCCGGTCAAACACCCCGTCGAGGTCGCCGGCGACCATGTTGTCCATCGTCGGCCCCGTCCACCCGAATTCACGCAACGAGTCGTACCCATCCAAGTCCCATGAGCGAGTGGAATCCAAACGAAGACCAGGACTCAGGTCTCGTCGTCCAGGAGTCCAAGCCGGCGCTCAAGCGCCCACCCTTGTTCAAGGTCCTGCTGGTCAACGACGATTACACGCCGATGGAGTTCGTCGTGCAGGTGCTGGAAACCTTCTTTCGCATGAACCGAGAGAAAGCCACCCAGGTCATGCTGCACGTGCACACCCGCGGCGTTGGCGTCTGCGGGGTCTTCACCCGGGACATCGCCGAAACCAAGGTCAACCAGGTGAACGATTTCAGCCGCGAAAATCATCACCCGCTGCTGTGCACCATGGAGGAAGCGTGAGCCGCCACGCGCCGGCAAGGGGACAACAGGCGCGTTGTCTGCGCGCACCCGGAGGGCCTGTCATCGAATCGCGAACGTCAACTCAAACCCCGTCGTTTCCGCTGCGAGCTGCAGCGCCGGGCTTCCTAGTCTCCTCCCTTGCATCCAACGCTATCCAGGGTCCAGTCCATGTTGAGTAAAGAGCTCGAATTCACCCTGAACCACGCCTTCAAGGACGCCCGCGAGAAACGGCACGAATACATGACGGTCGAGCATTTGCTGCTCTGCCTGCTGGACAACCCCACGGCGGCCAAGGTGCTGCGTGCCTGTGGTGCGGACGGCGACAGGCTCCGCAAAGACATTGGCACCTTCATCGATGAGACCACGCCGTTGATCGCAGAGGGTGACGCACGCGAGACACAGCCGACGCTGGGCTTCCAGCGCGTCTTGCAGCGGGCCGTGTTCCACGTGCAATCCGCTGGCAAAAAGGAGGTCACTGGAGCCAATGTGCTGGTTGCGCTGTTCAGTGAGCAGGACAGTCAAGCCGTCTATCTACTAAACCAACAGGATGTTTCAAGGCTCGACGTGGTCAACTACATCTCCCACGGCATCTCCAAGGTGCCGGGGGAGGAGCAGGACGACGAATCCCAGGCCGAGGGCGAGGAGCCCCGCACGGAAGAAAAGGAATCCTCCAGTGCACTCGACAGCTTTGCGACCAACCTCAACGAGCTTGCGCGCCAGGGCCGCATCGACCCGCTCATCGGCCGCAGCGCGGAGGTCGAGCGCACCGCGCAGATTCTTTGCCGTCGACGCAAGAACAACCCGCTCCTGGTTGGCGAGGCTGGGGTCGGTAAAACCGCGATCGCCGAGGGGCTCGCCAAAAAAATCATCGATGCTGATGTGCCCGATGTGCTGGGCGACGCCGTCATCTACGCACTCGACCTCGGCTCACTGGTGGCGGGCACCAAGTATCGCGGCGACTTCGAGAAGCGCCTCAAAGCGGTGCTTGCCGAGCTCAAGCGGCGGCCGAATGCGATTCTGTTCATCGACGAGATCCACACCATCATCGGTGCCGGTGCGGCTTCTGGCGGCGTCATGGATGCCTCCAACCTGATCAAGCCGGTTCTGGCCTCGGGCGAGCTCCGCTGCATCGGCTCCACGACCTACCAGGAGTTCCGCGGCATCTTCGAGAAGGATCGGGCGCTGACCCGCCGCTTCCAGAAGATCGACGTGCAGGAGCCGTCCGTGGAAGAGACCTTCGAGATCCTGAAGGGTCTGAAGAAGCGCTTTGAGGACCACCACCAGGTCAGCTACACCAACCCGGCACTGCGGGCGGCGGCGGAGCTGTCGGCCAAATACATCAATGATCGCCACCTGCCTGACAAGGCCATCGACGTGATCGATGAGGCCGGTGCCAATGTGCAGCTCAAGCCGGCGGCGAAGCGCAAGAAGCGCATTGACGTCGGCGACGTGGAGGCCATCGTCGCGAAAATCGCTCGAATTCCGCCGAGGAAGGTGTCCATGTCCGACACCGAGTCGCTGCGGAACCTGGACCGAGACCTGAAAATGGTCGTCTATGGGCAGGACGAGGCCATCGATGCGCTCACGTCGGCCATCCGCATGAACCGCTCCGGCCTCGGCAACGAGGAGAAGCCCATCGGCTCCTTCTTGTTCACCGGGCCCACCGGCGTCGGCAAGACCGAGGTCACCCGCCAGCTTGCACGCATTCTGAGCATGGAGCTGATCCGCTTTGACATGTCCGAGTACATGGAGCGGCACACGGTGTCGCGACTCATCGGCGCGCCGCCCGGGTACGTCGGCTTCGATCAGGGCGGGTTGTTGACCGAGGAGGTCACCAAGCACCCGCACTCGGTGCTGCTGCTCGACGAGATCGAGAAGGCCCACCCGGACGTGTTCAACCTGTTGTTGCAGGTCATGGACCACGGCAAGCTCACGGACAACAACGGCCGCAAGGCAGACTTCCGCAACGTGGTCCTGGTGATGACCACCAACGCCGGTGCCGAGGAGACCAGCCGCCGCTCCATCGGCTTCACCGAGCAGGACCATTCCACCGATGGCATGGAGGCGCTGAAGAAGGTCTTCACGCCGGAGTTCCGCAACAGGCTGGACGCCATCGTCCAGTTCACTGGGCTGGATCAGACCACCATCGCCAGTGTGGTCGACAAGTTCATCTTCGAGCTGGAGCAGCAGCTCGCGGAGAAGAAGGTCGCACTCGTGGTGGACCCTGATGCCAAGGCCTGGCTGGCAGAGAAGGGGTATGACCCGAAGATGGGGGCCCGACCGATGGCCCGTGTCATCCAGAACCACATCAAGAAGCCCCTTGCCAACGAGCTGCTGTTCGGTGAGCTCGCGGACGGTGGCACCGTTACCGTGAAGCTTGGACCCGACGACGAGCTAACTTTCAGCTTCGACTCGGAGAAGGCAGCAGCCTAGGACCGTTTGCCGCGCGGTGAGGATCAAGGGCCAACGGATTGGCCCAGCAAACTGATAGTGGAGCAAGACCACTCAACGCAACGGTTGCAGGTGCTGCTGAGGTGATCTCAGCGGGCGCGGTAGGTGATGCGACCCTTGCTCAGGTCGTAGGGTGTCAGTTCCACCGTCACCTTGTCGCCGGTGAGAATGCGAATATAGTGCTTGCGCATCTTGCCGGAGATGTGAGCGGTCACGACGTGACCGTTCTCCAACTCCACGCGGAACATTGTATTGGGCAGGGTCTCCATGACCGTGCCTTCCATTGTGATGACGTCTTCTTTTGCCATGGATTTGGGTATGTACTTCAGCTGCGACGACGTGTCCGCACCGCCGCGAATGGGTCTGGGGTGTCGGGCCGGATGGGTTCTGATGGGGACGAGGGCGGTGCCGATACCGCAACGAACCAGCGCCGCGTTGCAAGCCCGCCATCGTATCACACTGACGCAGGCTCGAAAGGGGAGGGCGTCGCTCTGTGATGGGTGCAAGTCACTGCATATGAGCGGTTTTCTCGCCAGTACTCAGTGCAGCGCGTGAGCGCGGGCTGCCGCCGTTTTGGAGCACCGCCCGCGACAGCACTTGTGGCTTCCCACAGTCGCTCAGACGGCGTCATCCGCGAGGTCACGCAGGCGCACCGTTTCGGGCTCGCCCAGGAATTTGGGATTGCGACCGGTGACAATGTCCAGCACCGCTGCCACGCGGGCCAGGACCTCCCGAGCGCGGACCTTCATCAGCCCCGGATCTTCTGGGTCTGCAGCGGCAAGGCCGCTGGCGTCGATGCCGAAGTGGCGCGCCAAAAAGATGGCGCGCTCGGCATGGAAGCGCTGGCTCACGACAATGAGGTGTCGCTGACCGAAGACCTCCTTGGCGCGGATCACCGAGTCCAGCGTGCGGAAGCCGGCGTAGTCGAGCGTGATGAATTGCTCCGGGACGCCAGCGGCGATCAGATCCTTTTGCATCGCGATGGGCTCGTTGTACCAGCGCGTGGCGTTGTCGCCGCTGACCAAGACGCCTTGCACCTTGCCGCTGTGGAAGAGCGCCGCGGCTGCCTCGATGCGTGCTCGGTAGAAGGCGTTTGGGCGCCCTGCGACCGTTTTTCGCGCCGTACCGAGCAGCAGCGCCACGGGTCGTGGTTCCACGTCGTCCAAACAATCGGCAACGGCCCCGGCAGTGCTCGCGGACACCATGGCGTCGATGGCCACCGGCACCGCGATGGCGAGCAGCAGCAGACCCGCCGCCCCCCCCATGGCGAACCGCAGCCGCCAGATGATGCGGTTACGGCGGGCGCCGACGTGCATCGGCGGCGTTGGCGCCGGCACTTGTTCCGGTTTTGCCGTTGCGGGCAGCGTTGGCTGCCCGTTGCAAGGATCAGGCACGGTAGATGTCCTTGGAACTCCGACATTCATCGTAACTTCGCTGATTGTAGCCATAAAGGCCGCCCCTTGGCGCCACCATCAACAGAGCAGTCCTCTCCCTGATCAATGCCAGATTCGCCGCTCATCAGTTATCGCGTCACGCCGGCTCGGCCGGCTGCTCATGTCTTCGAGGTCTTACTGACACTCCCCGACACCGGTCTGGAGCCGGTGCAGTTGTCGCTGCCGGCCTGGATTCCCGGCAGCTACATGATTCGGGACTTTGCGCGAAACATCATCAGTATCGCGGCTGAGCGCGCCGGCACGCCGGTGGCGTTGGAGAAGCTCGACAAACAGACTTGGCAAGCGCCCGCCGGCGACGGTCCCCTGACGGTGCGATACGAGGTCTACGCCTGGGAGCTAACGGTACGCTCGGCGCACCTTGACCGCACCCATGGGTATTTCAACGGCCCGAGCCTGTTCCTGCAGGTCCACGGGCGCGATCGGGAGCCCTGCCGGGTCGAACTGCGGCCCCCCGCGGACGCTGCATGCGGCGACTGGAGCGTCGCCACGAGCCTGGCCCGAGACGGCGCCGAACGCTGGGCCTTCGGCGGTTATCGGGCCGACGATTACGATGATCTCATCGATCACCCGGTGGAGATGGGCCGCTTCGACGTTGTCGCTTACAAGGTGGGTGACGTGCCGCACTGGATGGCGGTGAGCGGACGCCACCGCGCGGACTTGACGCGCATTGCAGCCGACCTGGCCCCAATCTGTGCCGAGCACGTGGCCCTCTTCGGTGAGCTGCCGGCGGACCGTTACCTATTCCTGACGCAAGTGGTGGGCGATGGCTACGGGGGCCTGGAGCACAAGTTCTCGTCCAGTCTGCTCTGCAGCCGGACCGACCTGCCGGCGGCCCCTGACGATACGCTCGCGAAGCCCAACGAGCCGCACACCGACGGCGACTACCGGAAATTCCTCGGCCTCTGCAGCCACGAGTATTTTCACCTCTGGAACGTCAAGCGCATTCGCCCGGCCGCGTTCATGGAGGGCGGTCTTGCGCGTGAGGTGCATACGCGGCTGCTGTGGGCCTTCGAGGGCATAACGTCTTACTACGACGACCTCGCCCTGGTGCGCAGCGGGCGGATCGATACCAAGGGGTACCTCGAGCTGCTGGCGGAGACCATCACGAAGGTGCTGCGCAATCCGGGACGGCTGCGCCAGAGTGTTGCGGAGTCCAGCTTCGACGCCTGGACCAAGTTCTACAAACAGGACGAGAACGCACCCAACGCCATTGTCAGCTACTACGGCAAGGGCGCCATCACGGCGCTGGCGCTGGACCTCAGCCTGCGTCGGGACACGGAGGATCGCCGCTCCCTCGATGACGTCATGCGTGCGCTGTGGGAACGCTACGGCGCCCGCCAGGGCCGTCCTGGCATTGGTGTGCCGGAGCGCGGCATCGAGGCCCTGGCGGCGGAAGTGACCGGCCTCGATCTGCATGACTTCTTTGCCCGGGCGTTGGATGGCACCGACGACCTAGACCTTCCCGGGCTGCTCGCCATCGTCGGTGTCGACATGCGGCTGCGTCCGAGCACAGGCCCTAAAGACTTCGGCAATGTGGCGGAAAGCTTCGCCCCCATCACGCCCGTCAGCGACCTGGGGCTGAGGCTGGCCCCGGGCGGCGAGGCCAAGGTCGCCGTCGTGCTTGACGAGCGCCCGGCGCAGCGGGCCGGGCTTGCCCCCGGCGATAGCATCGTCGCCATCGACGGGCTCAAGGCCGACGGCCACAGTGCCGGCGCGCGTCTGCGCGCGCTGCCCATCGGCCGGGAGGTCACGGTACACGCCTTCCGCCGCGACGAGCTGATGACATTCCAAGTCACGCCGGCACCCGCCCCAGCGGATGTTTGTGAGCTGCGGCTATACCCCGGGGCGCCGGTGGAGGTGCTGGAGCGCCGCCGGGCCTGGCTCGCGAGCCTGGCCAGCGTCTGAGCACGCCGGCCCACGCGCGCCCAATGGCCGAGATCGACGACGAGACCAGTCGCTCCCGCCGCCACGACATCCTGGCATTGCTCGCGGACGGTGCGCTCCATTCGGGTGCCGAGCTGGCTGCGCAGCTCGGCATCACCCGTGCCGCTGTCTGGAAGGCCCTGCGCCGGGCCGGCGATGAATTGGGCTTGGAGATCCAGACCCGGCGCGGGCAGGGGTATCGCCTGCGCCGGCCGCTGGAGCTGCTGGATGCGACGTCCATCCGCGCGGCGCTGTCAAAGAGCGCGGCTGGAGCGTTGCCACAGATCGACGTGCTGGATGTCGTCGACTCCACCAATACACGGCTCATGCAAGCTGCGGCCGATGGCGCGCCGTCGGGTCTGGTGTGCCTTGCGGAGCGCCAGCTCGCCGGGCGCGGGCGCTCCGGGCGCCGCTGGGTGTCGCCCTTCGGCGCCAATATCTACCTCTCCATCCTGTGGCGGTATGCCCTCGCGCCGGCGGAGCTGGGGGGGCTGAGCCTCGCCTGCGGCATCGCCGCCGCACAGGCCCTCAAGGGAGTCGGCATCCAGGATATCGGCCTCAAATGGCCCAACGACCTGCATTGGCGTCGCTGCAAGTTGGGCGGTCTCCTGCTGGAGGTGGCGGGCGAGTCCCAGGGGCCCAGTCGGGTGGTCGTGGGGCTAGGCGTCAACGTGCGGCTCAGCGCAGCACAGGCCGCCGCCATTGATCAGCCCTGGGCGGATCTTGCGAGCGTGCTCGGTGACGCGTTACCCGGGCGCAATGCCCTGGCGGCGGCCTTGCTGGAGGCGCTGGCGGGCGCTTTGCACGACTATGGCCGCTCGGGCCTCAGGGGATTCTTCGATGAATGGCAAGCCTTGGACGCTTACCGCGGCGAGGTGGTGGAAGTGGTGATGGGCGCGCAACGCATTGCGGGGGTCGCCACAGGCATCACGGCCGACGGCGCGCTGCTGCTCGAGACTGCCAGCGGCCTGCGTGCCTTCCACGCTGGAGAGGTGAGCCTGCGCCCCGCACCCCACGCGACTGACCAAGGCTAGCCCCCGCGGGCATGCGTGCGACGGGAAACCGCGTCAGGGCCGGTCCGGCTCCGGGATGTCGCTGACGGCTTCTGGAACGCGATCAGGGGTCAGACCGCTCGGGTCTTGGCTGGGCAGCATGCCCACGTCGTCGGTGGACAGGGTGCTGGCATCGCCGGCCATGGCATCGATGGCATCGAGGTCGGTTGCCGAGAACTCCTGCAGGTTTTGCTCGCGGGTGGCATCGATCTCGCGGCTGGCAATGTCGTCCGCCGACGGGGCAGGGCGACCGTCGCAGCGACTGGTCAAGCACGCGTTGAGCTGATTCACGACGCAGCCGGTGACGGGGATGTTGGCATCCGGCGCCGGGTACTCCTGCAGGAGCTGGTTGGTGAAGCCGTCGTTGGAGATGTCACCACTGTAGAGCCGAGCGGTGAGCTGGCGGAAGGTCGTGTCGCGGTCCAACAGGGTGGCAACGCGCTGCCCGCCGACCAGCTGCTCGCCGCAGTGTTCGCGCACCAGTGACTGAAAGCCTTGCTCGCTGGGACCGCCGAAACGGCTGCCGAGGCTCTCTCGCAGGGCGTCCTGCATGGGGTTGTCCGACGCGCAGCCGCCCAACAACAGACCCACGAGGGCCAAGGACGCAGCTAGTGGTGGCGCGTGCTGAATTCGCTGGCGGGCGGTCGGGGCGTGCGACATCGGTTGATCTCTGTGTAGGTCTCTTGACGATGGTGTTTAGGCGGTTAACGGCCGGCGTCATCCGGTGTGAACGTTTCCGGCAATCGCCTTAGACCGGGGGTACTATCGGTGCCTGGGCGCAGTGCCTGCGGTGTGCGCGGGTCGCGCGGGGCTCTGCTGTCGCCACCTGCCGGATGGGGCCGCGCCTACTGCCCGCGCATCATCATCGGCTGATGGCCGTTCTGCTGCAGCTTCGCGCGCACGGCATTGGCATCCGGTCGCGCGTAGGCGCCCGTGCGCACCCGATGATAGGTCTGGCCGCTGTCGATGGTGACGGTTTGTATCGTCGTCTGGATACCAAGCAGCGCCAGCTGCGCCTTCAGTTTCTCGGCGTCGTCGGTGCGCCGAAACGAAGCCACTTGGAGGACGTAGCTGTTCGGGCCCGCGGTGGTGTCTGGCATGGGCTCCGGCGCCGGCTCAGCCGTGGCGGTTTGGGCGGGTGCGGCGGGCGCCTGCAGCTGCTGTCCGGGGGCGGGCAGCGGCACAGGCTCTGGCTCGCGCTCGGCAGGCACCACCACCTCTTCTTTCGGGAGCATTTCGTAGAAGTCGAAGCGCGGCTTGGGGCGGGGCTGTGCGGGTTGGTCCGCTGCCACAGCGGCGGCGGTTGGTTCGTCGGTGGCGGCGGGCTCGTTGTACAGCCAGGCGGAGCCGACGCCGAAGGCCCCCACCAGACCACCGGCAAGAAACCAAAAGGCGCAGGTGCCCCGCGGCTCTTTGCGCCGCCGCGGCGGTGGCGAGCCCTTGCGATAGTCTCGGGTCATGTCGCGGTCTCGTTCACATGCGCTCTGGCGCCGAGACGCCGAGCAGGTTCAGCCCATTGCAGAGCACCTGGCGAACCGCGAGGATCAATTGCACGCGGGCGTCGCGCAGCTCGGCGTCGGGCACCAGAAACTGGTGGGCGTTGTAATAGGTGTGGAAGTCGTTCGCGAGCTCACGCAGGTAATGCGTCAACTGGTGCGGCTCCTCCTTCAGTGCAGCCTCTTCGACCACCTCCGGCCAGCGGGCAAGGGTCTTCAGCAGTGCCGTCTCATGGGGCTCCGTGAGTCGCTCCAGCCTGCCGTCGCCCGGCACCGGCGCAAGCTCCAGGGCAATGCCGCGCTCGGCGGCCTGTTGCAGCACGCTGGCCACCCGGGCATGCGCATACTGCACATAGTAGACGGGGTTATCGGCAGACTGACGCTTGGCCAAATCCAAGTCGAAGTCCATGTGCTGCTCGCAGCGGCGCATGACATAGAAGAAGCGTGCGGCATCCCGGCCCACCTCCGTGCGGAGCTCTCGCAGGGTAACGAACTCCCCGGAGCGGGTGGACATCTGCACCTTCTCGCCGCCGCGGTAGAGCACCGCGAACTGCACGAGTAGGACGTCCAGTCGGCGTGGATCATCCCCAAGTGCTGACAGCGCCGCCTTCACGCGCGGCACATAGCCATGGTGATCGGCGCCCCAGATATCGATCACCCGAGCGAAGCCGCGCTCCAGCTTGTCCATGTGATAGGCGATGTCCGAGGCGAAATAGGTCGTTTGGCCGTTCTCGCGCACGAGCACCCGGTCCTTGTCGTCGCCAAAGTCGGTGGCACGAAACCATAACGCACCGGCTTGCTCGTAGACGTGGCCCGCCTCGCGCAGACGCTCAACGGCCCGATTGACGGCGCCGGACTCCACCAGGGAGCGCTCCGAATACCACTCCTGGTAGGTAATGCCGACCTCGGCGAGATCATTGCGGATGTCGTCGAGGATGGTATTGAGCCCGAGCTCGAAGACGAAACGGTAGCGGTTGTCGCCGAGCAGGCGTTTGGACGCGGCGATGAGGGCGTCGATGTGGGCCTCCTTATCGCCGCCGTCGCCGGGCTCCAGCTCATCCGGGGGCAGCCCTTCACGCAGCCTGTCGGCCGCGACGCGGTAATCGTCGCCGTGCTCGCGGTGCAGGCTGGCGGCGATGTCCCAGACATAGTCGCCGCGGTAGCCATTGGCCGGGAAGTCCAGCGCCTCGCCACAGAGCTCCAGGTAGCGAAGCCACACCGACGTCGCCAGGATGTCCATCTGTCGGCCGGCGTCGTTGACATAGTACTCACGGTGGACATCGAACCCGACATAGGCCAGCAGATCCGCCACCGCGGCCCCGTAGGCGGCACCGCGTCCGTGGCCAACATGCAGCGGACCCGTGGGGTTGGCGGAGACGAACTCCACCTGCACGCGCTTGCCCGCGCCGAGCCGCGAGCGGCCATAGGCCGGCCCGGCTCGCAGGATCTCTGGCACGAGGGCGCGGTAGGCGCCGTCGGCGATGCGGAAATTGATGAAGCCGGGGCCCGCGATCTCCACACCGGCAACGCTGGCAGACGCAGGCAGGGCGGCAACGAGACGCTCGGCCAGCTCCCGGGGCTTCAGCCGCGCCTGTTTGGCGAGCACCATGGCGACGTTGCTGGCCCAGTCCCCGTGGGCTGGGTCGCGCGTTCGCTCGACCTGCGGGGGTGCCGCAGGGAGCTCGGCCAGCACGCCCTCGGCATGCAGCCTCTCGAGCGCCTGTTGCAGGATGTGCTGTATCTCTGACTTCATGCGGCGTTGGCAATCGACGGAAGACGCGCTCAGAACAGGTTGGGGCGCGACGCATTGGCGCGGCGCAGTCTGGCAGCACCAGGCTGCCAGACGTCAGCCGGCTAGGATACCGGAAAGGTGTCGAGTTTGCGGTGCTGTGCATGCGTTCCATGGCGCGGGGGCAGAGGTCCAATGGCCGAGGTTAAAGACTCTCCTGTGGGTCCACATCGACGCTCCAGCGCAGGTCCCGCGGGGCTTTGAGCGCGCGCAGGGCGGGCAGCAGGGCCGCCAGCACGCCCTGCAGCAGGGCGCGGCTCGGTGCCTGCAGCAGCAGCTGCGCGCGGATGCGCCCGGCGCGGCGCTCCATCTGCGCCGGCGCCGGTCCCCAGAACTCCACCTCTGACGGTGCCAAGGGACGGGCGGACTGCAGCGCCGCCTGCAGAAAGTCCAACGCCGCCCGCTCTCGCGGGCTGTCTGCACGCAGCATGGCTTGATGGCTGAACGGCGGCAGGTTGGCCTCGAGCCGTTCCGCCAGCGCCGCCGTCGCGAAAGCGCCATAGCCGTCGCGTAGCAGGCGCTGGAGCATGGGGTGCTGCGGGTGGCGGGTCTGCAGCATGACGGTCCCCGGGCGCTCGGCGCGCCCCGCACGCCCGGCGACTTGGACCAGGAGCTGCGCCATGCGCTCAGCGGCGCGGAAATCGCTGCCGTAGAGGCCGTGGTCCAGGTCCAGGATGCCCACTAGCGTGACCCCGGGCAGATGGTGGCCCTTGGCGAGCATTTGCGTGCCGAGCAGGATGCGGTGCTCGCCCTGCGCCGCTGCTGTCAGAAGGCGCTCTAGCTCACCGCGGCGGCGGGTGCTGTCGCGGTCAATGCGCGCCAGCGGGATGCCGGGAAAGCGCCGGCGCAGGGTGTCCTCGACACGCTCGGTGCCCTGGCCCAGCGGTCGTAGGTCCGGCGATGTGCAATACGGACATTGCACCGGCTGGGCCTGCTCTAGGCCGCAGTGATGGCAGACGAGCAGCGCGCGACCGCGATGGACGGTCATGCGGGCATCACAGCGCGAGCACTCGCTGACCCAACCGCAGTCGTGGCAGGTGAGCACGGGTGAAAAGCCACGGCGATTCAGGAACAAGAGCACCTGGTTGCCGGCCCCGATCTCCCGCTCCATGCGCGTGAGCAGGGCGTGGCTCAGGCCCGTCTCCAGCGGCTGGGCGCGGATATCCACCACCAGGATCTGCGGATCGACCGCGTCGCCGGCGCGCTCCGGCAGCAGCAGATGTCCGTAACGGCCCGAACGGGCGTTGTGCAGGGTCTCCAGCGACGGCGTCGCCGAGCCCAGCACCGCGGGGCATGCCGCTTGCTGGGCGCGGCGCACGGCGAGATCCCGCGCCGAGTAGCGAAACCCCTCCTGCTGCTTGAGCGAGAGGTCGTGCTCTTCGTCGACGATGACGAGCCCGAGTTCCGGCAGCGGCGTGAATACGGCCGAGCGTGTGCCGAGCACGAGCCGTGCCTGCCCGTCGGCGGCGGCCCGCCAGGCGCGCTCCCGATCGGTTTCCGCCAGCGCCGAGTGCAGCACGGCCATGGTTGCGGAGACCCGGTGCGCGAAGCGCTCCCGCAGCTGGGGCGTGAGCCCGATCTCGGGCACCAGCACGAGCACCTGGCGGCCGGCCTCCAGCACGCGCGCAATGAGGCGCAGGTAGACCTCAGTCTTGCCGCTGCCAGTGACGCCATCGAGCAGGAAGCAGCCGAAGCCGCGGCAGGCAGCGATAGCCGCTGCGGCGGCTGCCTGGTGCGGGTTCAACGCCGGCAGCGGCCGCTGTGGGGGTAGTGTTGGCTGGCGCTGAACGGCCGTGTCCTCGAGCCGGCAGCGCTCGATCAGCCCGCGCCCGGCCAATCCCCGCAATGCCGCGGTGCAATCCCCGAGCTCCGCGCGCAGCGCAGCGTCCGTGAGGCCCGTTGCGGCATTGGCCAATCGGGCGAGCACCGCCCGCTGGCGCGGCGCCCGGCGCAGATCCGGGTGTCCGGCCTGTGCGCCAGGGATGGCACGCCAGCCGACCGGACGCTCGTCCAGCAACGCCTGCGCGCGGCGCAGACGCACGGGCAGGGCGCCGAACAGGGCCTCGCCGGGGTCGCCCCGATAGTATTCGGTGGCCCAGCACAGAAACGCCAAATCCGCTTGGCCCAGCAGCGGCGCCGAGTCCAACAGGGCGTGCACGGGCTTGAGCCGACTCAGCGCCACGCCGCTTGGCTGATCCACCGCCACCACCATGCCCACGCGCCGCCCACGCCCGAGGGGCACGAGCACCCGCATGCCCGGGCGCACGGGCGGGGCGTCCGGGGCAAGATAATCCAACAGCATGCCCAGCGGTGCCGCAACGGCAACACGCAGGACCGTGGGGGACGCATGGACGGCGGACATGTGGCGCTTAAGCTAAGCCGGTCTGCAGCCGTAGACGCACGTCAACGGGGGCTTCCATCGCCAGGGGTGAGGCTTTTCAACAGCAGTTGTGGATAAGTTAGTGGATAACGCGTTGAGACGGCCCCGGAAGCAGCGCCATTGTTGTGGTTTCGTAAGATTGACCAGCAATTGGTCAGTTCTATGAAATTCATTTTAAACAATGGTTTATTGAGATTTAGCAAACACTGATGAAGAACGGCCGCAAACCCTGTTGACCCGGGGCTGGACGGGACAGAACCTGTGCAAAACCTGACGCGTCTGCTGGGATCAACCCTCACGTACACACGAAGTGAGCGTGGCTTGACCCGAAGACTGGCAACCATCTTGCACAAGGCGTTGCAACGGTTCGTCGGGTATGTATGATGCATCGCAACCCCTGACCGGTGTCGGACCATGGACACGCTCAGCCCACAGGTTTTGCGCACCCAAATCTTGCGCACGGACTTGGCCGGCATGCCGCTGGAGTGGGTGGATTACAAGGCTGCGGCCCGGCTGTACTTCCTCGGTCAGGTCGCCTACGCCTGTGGCAACCCACTGGTGCTGCTGCGCGGCGGCATCAACGCCCAAACGCGCCGCCGCAGTAGCCTCCAAATTCACAGCATTATTGCCACCCACGGCACCCACCACGCACTGAGCAAGCTGCGTGATGATTACGTGCCGCCGCTGTCCAACCGCACGCTGTTCCAGCGCGACGACCACCTCTGTCTGTACTGCGGCGGACGCTTCTCGGCACGTCACCTGTCCCGGGATCACGTGCGGCCCATCAGTCGTGGCGGTGCAGATGTCTGGACCAACGTCGTCACCGCCTGCGTGCGCTGCAACAACTACAAGGCAGGCCGCTCGCCGGAGGCAGCGGGTATGGAGCTGCTCGCGGTGCCCTTCACGCCGACCCACGCCGAATACATCTATCTCATGGGCCGCAACGTGCTCGCGGACCAAATGCAATTCCTGCGCGCCCATTTCCCGCGCACATCACCCCTACTGCGCCGCATGCCAAAGGTCTGAATGACCTGGGCTGCCGCGCTGCAGCCCTCGCCTGCGGCGCGGGCTCAAGCATGTGAAGCGCGACCGCGAAGCAGATAGCCCCACGCCCCGCCATGACGGACTGGTCCGATATTGCCGCCCAGATCGCCGCGGCCAGCGGTGAGCCCTTTGCGCCGAAACAGCCGCGGCAGGTGACCGGCGGCTGCATCAACAGCGCCGCCGTCCTCGCAGACGGCGACTCTCACTGGTTCGTCAAGCTCAACGACGCCACGCGGCTCGCCATGTTCGAGGCCGAGCACGACGGCCTCAACGCCCTGGCCGCCACCGGCAGCATCCGTGTGCCACGACCCCTGTGCTGCGGCACCAGCGGCGGCCAAGCCTTCATTGCGATGGAGTATGTACCCCTGGGCGGCGGTGGCGCCGCCACGGCGGCCCGGGCTGGCGAGCAGCTCGCAGCGATGCACCGCAGCACCGCCGCCGAGCACGGCTGGCACCGGGACAACACCATTGGCGCCACCCCGCAGCCCAACGCGCCCAATGCCGACTGGGTGAGTTTCTGGTCCGAACGCCGCCTCGGCTTCCAGCTGGAGCTGGCCGAGCGCAATGGCTACGGGGGTCGCCTCACGGAACGCGGTGCTCGGCTGCGCCAGGGCGTCGGCGCCCTGCTGGATCACGCCCCGTTGCCCTCGCTGCTGCACGGTGACCTCTGGGGCGGCAACTTCAGCGGTGACGAGCAGGGCAACCCGGTGATCTTTGACCCCGCCTGCTACTACGGCGACCGCGAGGCAGACATCGCGATGACCGAGCTCTTCGGCGGTTTCGGCAGCCGATTCTATGCCGCCTATCATGCCGCTTGGCCCGTGGAGCCGGGCTACGAGACCCGCAAGACCCTCTACAACCTCTACCACATCCTGAACCACCTGAACCTGTTCGGCGGCAGCTACGGCAGCCAGGCCGAGCGCATGATTGACCAACTGCTGGCGGCCCTAGGCTGACTGCGCTGCCTGCTTAGCGCAGGCGACCCGGCCGAAAAGGGTGGCGGCGATGGGGTGGCAGCTACCCGAAAAGTTACGGTTATGTTAAAAGATGGGAGCCACGGCGCTTGCCGTCTCCAGACGTCGTTGTGGCTGCCGCCCCCCCGGATCCCCTTGACCTCTCCTCTGCATGCCACGCGAATTGCTGCTTCTGCGCCATGCCAAATCCGATTGGGACAGTGGTGCCGCGTTGGATTTCGAGCGGCCGCTGTCCAAGCGGGGCAAGAAGGATGCGCCGCGCGTGGGCGAATGGCTCTATCGTGAGGGCCTCATCCCACACCTCATTGTGAGTTCCCCTGCCCAACGGGCACGGGAGACAACGCTCAGGGTGTGCAAATGCCTGGACGTGTCCAAGAAAGACGTCGTCTGGGATGCCGACCTCTACGAGGCCGAGCTTCCCGCCCTGCTGAATGTGCTTGGCCACCTTTCCGCGCATGCGGGCTTGGTGTTACTGGTGGGGCACAACCCCGGCCTGGAAGCGCTGCTGTGCCACCTCGCTGCCGGCGATATCGATGAGCCGCCAGACGGCAAGCTCCTCCCCACGGCTGCCGTGGCCCGGTTGGAGATGCCAGACGACTGGTCAGTGCTAGAGCCTGGCTCGGCCGGGCTCGTGGGCATCGTCCGCCCGAAACAGCTCAAGTAGGCCCTCGGGGCCGCTGACCGCCCTCGTAACCCTGCCGGCGCAGGACCAGCACTGGTGACATCCCGCTAGCGGACAACAGCGGGCGCCATCAGCCGCCTTCTGCGCCGGCGGATTGCGCATGCAGATACTCCACGGCGGTGACCATGTAATCCGCCGCCCGTTTGATCTGCGTATCGGATAGGCGATCATTACCGGCACGTGGGGGCATCTTGTATTTCCCATCGTCGCCCCGGATGCCAAGCAGCGGCCCCTTGTACAAGGCATCCATGCCCTTGGCGATGCGCGGTTGCCAATTGCGGTAGTCGGTCACCGCCGGCGCGCCGGCGACGCCCAGCAGGTGGCAGGCGCGACAAGTCCCCATCCACACAGCACGACCCTCGGCGAGGATCGGGTCCTCAAAACGCGGCATCTCCAAATCGGCGGTAGCATCGTCCTGGGGGCCACAGCCGGTGAGTGCGGGCAGCAATAGGACGATGCAGGCGAGGCGCGTCGGGCGATGATGGTGCAACATGGTCTCGGAGAGGCGGCGGGTCGGTGGTGTGCGAATCGATCAAGCGTCAGTGCGTTGCGGCCGCAACGCAGGAGTCAGAATTCGGAAGGCGCGCGGTGCTGCGCTAGACTGCTCGGCATCCGAGGACCCCATGACCCTTGGTCGCGGCCTGCCAGTAAGCCGCTAAGCATGACACATCCGGCTCGATGCGGTTCCCACTGCGGCTTGTGCCCTCATCGGCGCGGCATCGCCGGGCGGCGCTGACCGCCAGCGGGCCCCCTGGGCGCTGCCCCATCCCACCATCATCGGAGTCTCCCAATGAAGTCGCTGCGTTTTCTTGCCCTGACCGCCGCCCTCGCTGCGCCGGTCCTGCAGGCCGCCGGCATCGATGCTGACGAGCCTTACGCCCGCGCCGTGCCCCCCGGACAGCCCAACAGTGCCGTGTTCATGGTGCTCACCAATACCGGCGACAGCCCGCGGGCCTTGGTGGGCGCCGAGAGCGACGCCGCGGAAACGGTGGAGCTGCATACCCACACCATGGCCGACGGCATGATGCAGATGCGCCGTATCGAGCGCATCGAGCTGCCTGCAGGCGAGCCCGTCAGCTTGCAGCCCGGCAGGCTGCACGTGATGCTGATTGGTCTGACGGAGCAGCTCGAACCCGGGATTGAGGTGGCGCTGACCCTGGAGTTCGACGATGGCACCCGCCTGCCCATCACAGCACCGGTGCGCAAGATCGCCGTCGGAGGCATGGGCGGTGGCCATGGCGAGCACTAGATTGCTCGACGGCAACGAGTGATTGCATTGACAACCGAGGACGCGCCGTCGGTATGACCTATAGCATCATCGGTCGTGACCCAGCTGCCGGAGAGATCGGCGCGGCGGTGCAGTCCAAATTCCCCGGCGCTGGCTCCATCGCGTTGCACGGAGCAGCTGGCGTCGGCTGTATCACCACCCAGGCCTTCGCCAACCCCCGCCACGGCGATGACGGGCTTGCACTGCTGCGTGCGGGGCACGCGGCCGCGGCGGTGCTTGCGCGCCTGCTGCAACAGGACTCGGCAGACGACGAAAGGCAGTTGGCCGTCCTCGGCAGCACGGGCCCGGCCGCCGTGCATACCGGTGCCGCGGTTCGCAGCTGGGATGGCTTCGCCGGCGGCGCGGAGCGCGAACATGCCGCAGCCAGCGGTAACACCTTGGCTGGCCCGACGGTGGTGACGGCCATGCTGGATACCTTCGAGGCCGCTGGCGGTGCGCTCGCCGAACGGCTCATCGCCGCTCTTGCTGCTGGCCGCGACGCGGGTGGCGAGCTGCGCGGGCAGCAATCTGCTGCTATCTTGGTGGTGAAGCCCGGCGGCGGCTACGGCGGCTACAGCGGCCGCCACGTGGACATCTCGGTGTACGACCATCCCGAGCCCATCGATGAGCTGGCCCGCTGCTATCGGCTGCACCGGCTGTCCTATTTTCCGAGTGAGCCGGACCAGCTCACGCCCATCGACGCGGCGTTGGCTCGGGAGCTCAAGGCCATCATGGGCCGCGCCGGCTTCCGTGACCTTCCGGCAAGCCCTGGGTGGGGCGACGCGGAGATTGCCCTCCTGAGGCGCTTCATGGGGGTCGAGAACTACGACAACCGGCTGCGTGATGACGCCTTCATCGACCTCGAGGTATTGGCCGATCTGCGCCGGCGCTACCGCCCGTCCTCCTGAGACGGCGCGCAGGGATGCGCCTTGGGTCGAGTTTTACACCGTTGCCGGCCGCTTTGGCCGGCTCAACAAGAGCCCGGCCAGCGCCAGCGGCTGCAGAAGCTGTGTGGGCGGGGCGGCACCGAAGCACACCGCAACGAGCCGATCGACCAAGGCCTGCCCGGCGTCACCGCGGCCGAAGAGCCGGTCGAAGACCCAGGGGTTGGCGCCCCAGCGCTGGGCCGTGACCATGGTCTGGAAGAGCGGCCGGAAGCGCGTGTTCAACGCGCGCCGGTAGGGCGCCAACGCCTGCGTGGTCAGCGGACGGCCCGGCGGTACCTGCGCACGCGCGGCGAGCACGGCCGCTGCCGCCAGCTCCGCGGACTCCAGCGCGTAGTCGATGCCCTCGCCGGTGAAGGGGTTCACCAGTCCCGCCGCCTCGCCGACCGCGAGCACTCCGGGTGCGACCTTGGGTGCGGTGAGGAAGTCACACCGGATGGGATAGCCGACGATCTGGTCACGGTGCTGTGCCCCCGTGGTGAGCATTGAGAGCATCGGGTGTGCCTGCAGCAGCTCGGACAGTCGGCCGGCCGCGCTGATGGCCGCCTTGCCGCTATACCAGTAGCCCAGATTTGCGCTGTCCTGCCCCGTGGGAAACAGCCAGGCGTACCCCGGCAATGGCAGTCGATCCAGAAAGATGCGCAGGTCCGGTCCGCAGGGCGGCAAGCCGCTCACGTAGGCGCGGGCGGCGAGGGTATGCACGGCTCCGCTGGGTGCAAGCGGCGTGCGCTTGATGAGCGACAGCGCCGCACCGGTGGCGATGACCACCAGCCGCGCGGGCACCTCCTCGCCGTTGAGCCTGACGCCGCCCCCGGGCAGCAGCTCCCGGACGTGGCCGAGCCGGAAGTCTGCCCCCGCCGCGAGGGCATGCTGCTGCAACACGTGGTCGAAGCGCAGGCGCGGCAGCACCAGGGTGCGATCCGGGAGACCGCCGTCGCCGGTGATGGCGGCGGTGGCCTCGGCACCGCCAGGCGCCCGGAAGCGGATGCGCGGCGCCGCGTGAGCGGCGGCGGCCACGCGGTGCAAGAGCCCCAGCCGGTCTAGGTAGTGCTGTGCACGCGGGCTCAGGCAGTCACCGCAGACCTTGTCCCTGGGGAAGTCTGACTTGTCCACCAGCAGCGTCCGCACGTCCGCGCGGGCCAGATGCGAGGCGAGGGCGCTGCCGGCCGGGCCGGCGCCGACGATGATGACCTCATACTGCATGGGTGCGTGCTCAGGTCGCTATCGATTAGGGGCGCATTACCGGGCGCCTAGCTGGGGGCCTGACTGGGACCTAACTGGGCGCCTAACCGGGCGCCTAACTGGGCCTATGGCGGGGCGCGCGGGGACGGAAGTGCGCGAGCTCCCCACCGCAAGGCTGGCCTTGTGCCGACGCCAAGACGCCGCCGTGCCGATCCGTCAGCGTCCAGTCGGCCACGCCGATCTCTTCGCTAATGAAGAAGTGCCGCACCGCGAGCTTGTCCCGACGCAGCAAGGGCAGGCGGTGCAGCACCCGATTGGTGAGCGTAAGCCGGTAGCCGTCCGCGGCTGCATCGATGTGCCGAGTCAGCGGCCGTTGCGCGCCGAGCACTGGGTCGGCGACGCGGCCTTCCCAAGACAAGTGCAGTGCATCCGCGTCGAACCGATGCGTGTGCAGCGCGCCTGCCGTCTGCCAGCAGACGTCCAGATAGCGCAGGTCGCGACTGCCGCGATAGGTCTGCAGAACAACCGACTGGGTGCGGGTCACGTCGGGTACGAAGAGAAAATCCCAACCATGCAGCGGCAGGGGACGGACGCCCCAGCTGTGCTCGTAATAGCCCGCTGCCGCCTGCCAGGACCACTGCGCCTGGCCGGCGGCGACGCGCTCGCGCAGCGCCGGCGTCGCGTAGCTGGGCGCACGACCTGGCGCGTCGGCCAGCGGGGCCAGCAGCTTCTTGCCGAGGGTGAGGGTGCCGTCGGTGGCCGCCACCGGCGATGGGCAATCCACGGTCCAGTGGGCGCCGAGCCAACCGCTGCCGAGCAGTCCCGGGAAGTCCGCCCCGCGGGTGGCCGGCAGGGCGGCGCCGGGGAGTCCGGTGTGAGAGAGTCGCAGGGACAGGCCGGCGCCGGCCTCGATCTCGATGTCGGCGGCAGCTGCGCCGTCATGCCGGACGGCAATGCAGCAGTGGGCATCGCCTGCGGTCACGGCACCCGGACTGGTGGCGTCGAAGGTGCAGACCTCGGCTGGGAAGAGGTGCATCCAGCACAGCTCCGCCGGCAGTGGCGCAAAGAGTGGTGTCTGAGCGGCGGTCGCTGCACTGTCCGGCAGCCTGGGGCGGTCTAGCACGCCCGCCACAATCAGCAGCAGACCGCCCTCGGCCACGGCGCCAAAGCGGTGCTCCGGGTTCACCAGCGCCAGGCCGACGATGCCGTGAAAGGCGTCCGCCAGCACCGCGTAATAGCGCCACTCCACAAAGCTCGCGGCGCGCAGCGCGCGTCGCAGCGGGGTGCGTCGCCCGGCGGCCGCTAGCATGGGCGCCGCCTGGGGCCACAACCAGGCGGCGGGGTCGCGATCGGCGAGGCTAGTGGCAGCAAACATCGACATCTTTGTGGACTGGGGACATCGTTTGAGGTGAGGCCGACGCCGGGGCAGGATTCAGCGCGCGTGCCACGCGGCCCCGCTGTACGTCTTGAGCGGGCGCTGCCGGCCGCCGTAGGGTGCGCGACCGCCAGGTTGCGCACCGTTCCCGCCGGCGCCCGCAGGGCCGTCGGTGCGCACGCTGCGCGCGCACACCCTTGTATCTTTAACGCGTTGGGGTTAGCT
>CAZGCI010000026.1:0-48843 GCA_964524185.1 uncultured Thiohalocapsa sp.
GTGCCCTGAATAGCGGCGACCGTCGGCGCATCCATGGGCTCGGCTGCGAAGAAGGGCGTTCGGCAGAGTCGGTTCAGGACGTAGGAAAGGGGTTTTTCACGGTCAGTCGATCCTCGATGCGCTGTCCATCTTGCAGGTCTTCGGTCCACACCACCTCACAACCAGCCAGCAGCGCAGCTGCAACGATCAGCGAATCGTAGATCGAGAACCCGTAGCGCTCGGCGATCGCGAGTCCACGCGCGTGGGTGGCGACAGTCATCGGTTCGACCTGACACACCGACTGCGCCGTTCCCAACACCTCGTGAATCTCCGGCCAGGTCAAGCCGAGCTTGCGTAAAGCAACGGCTACGAATTCGTTCAAGACCTGCACGCTGATGACGCCACCAGCGGCGAGCAGGGCTTCGGCCCGGTCCGCCTTCGCCGCGTCCTTTGACAACAGGTACAGCAGCACATTGGTATCGAAGAAGGCGTTAGCCTCGCTCATGGGCCTCGAGCCGATCGAAACGGAACCCATCGGGTAGACGCCCGCGGTACTTGCGCAGCCGCGCCAGCAGTTCCCCGCTATCGGGTACCTTGCGTACCTTTAGGCTTCGCGATCTTTCGACTTGGATCTCGATGTCATCGCCTTCTTGCAGTTCGAGCGCTTCGACCACAGCCGCGGGCAGGCGCACCGCCAAGCTGTTGCCCCATCTTGAAACCTGCATTGGGTACCCTCCCGGATCGGTCTGGATATACTTTTCAGCATTGTATATCCGCAGCGCCGGTTGTCCAGTGTCCTGGTTAGTTGAACGTGGACACCCACGCCGAGCCCGTCGCCGGAGCGATATCGGAATGACCCTTGTCAAGCGACACCAGGAATTGACCCCCTGGCGACACGAACAATTGACCCCCTGGGTTTGCGTGGTTTCCGTCCTGGAGGGTTAGTCCTGGGCGCCTGGTCGGCGCCTGTCTGGATGACGCCGAGCAGGCCGGCACGGCGCTTCTCACGCAGCCGGTAGCTCTCACCGCGAATGGTGATGACGTGGCTGTGGTGCAGCAGCCGGTCGAGGATGGCGGTGGCGACGACAGGGTCGCCGAAGACCTCGCCCCATTCGCCGACACTGCGGTTGGAGGTCACCAGCAGGCTGCCACGCTCGTAGCGCCTGGAGACGAGTTGGAAGAACAGGTGCGCGGCGTGCGGCTCCAGCGGCAGGTAGCCCAGTTCATCGACGATGAGCAGCTTGGGCTTGGCGTAATGGCTGAGCCGCTCGTCGAGCCGGCCCTGTGCGTGCGCCTGGCTCAGCGCGGTCATCAACGCTGTGGCCGTGGTGAACAGCACCGAGTAGCCGCGCACGATGGCCTCTCGGCCCAAGGCGACGGCGAGGTGGGTCTTGCCGACACCGGGTGGGCCGAGCAGCAGCACCGCGTCGCCATTGGCGATCCAGCGCCCGGTGGCGAGCTCACGCAGCTGTGCCGGATCGACGGCGGGTTGCGCCTCGTGGTCGAAGCCCTCCAGGGTCCGCACAAAGGGGAACTTGGCAATGGACAGGCCCATTTGGATGCGCCGTTGGTCTTTGTGCGCGATCTCGGCCTCACACAGGTAGGCCAGGGCCTCGCGCAGGTTGAGCTCGCCGCGGGCGGCCTCCTCCAGCAGGCCGTCGAGCCGCTCACGGATGGCGGTGAGCTTCAGGCGCGTGAGCATGGCGTCGAGACGCTCGGGGTCGTAGGCACTCGTGCTCATTGCCAGCCTCCGCCGAGGAGGGCCTCGTAGTCGCTCAGAGGACGCTGCAGCTCGCCGGGGGGCGGCAGCGGTGCGGCCTCGGGTACAGGCGCGGACGGCGCTTGGCGCTCGGGCCAAGCACCGACGATGCCCTCGAGGTGCTTGCGCTGGATGCTGCGCTGGCGCCGGCCGCTGCTTTGGGCATGGACGGCCAGCTCCTGCTCGCGATGGTAGACGCGCACCTGCTGCCCAGTGACGAGCACGCGCACCTGGTGGCCAATCCACTTCCAGGGCACGCTGTAGCGGTTGGTGTCGACCTCCACGCAGGCGTCGCTGTGCACGCGCCGGCGCAGCTCGCGGTCCTGTACGAACGGCGGCTTGCCGGCGAGGGGCTTGAGCGCGGCGGCCTCGGCGGCACGAAAGCGTGCGATCGGCGCCTCGCCGGTGGTGCCGTGGATGCGCACGTCGGCGACCTCGCGCAGCCACCACACCAGGTGCGCGTGCAAGGCCTCCCAGCTTGGGAATTCCCGCCCCGCCAGGGCGTTGCCCTTGACGTAGCCGACGCCGTTCTCGTCCTTGCCCTTGGTCCGCGCCCGGTAGGGGGCGCAGGCCTGCGGGCGAACGCCCCAGTAGCGGCAGAAGGCGTGGAAGCGCGCGTTGTAGCGCACCTCACGGGTCTCGACATCATGGTGCTCGACCAACGCCCGGGCGTTGTCGAGCAGCAACCGCTCAGGCACCCCGCCGAAGTGCGCAAAGGCGGCCTCGATGCCCTGCAACCAGCTGCCTTGGCGCTCGTTGTCGAAGGCCATGACGAAGTTGCGCCGCGAGTACCCGAGCGTGGCGACGAACAGGTGTACCCGCGCCACCTCGCCGTCGATCACGACCCGCTTCTCGCCGAAGTCGATCTGCAACTGCTCGCCCGGCGCCGTCTCGAAGCGCACCGTCGCCCGCGCCTCCGCCGCCAGCTCCCGACGCCACGGCGCCACCGCACGCTCCACCGTGCGCAACGACACCTGGATCCGCTGCTCGGCCAGCAACTCCTGACGAAGCACCTCGGCGTTGCCCCGGTGGCGCCGGAAGCGCTCCCGCAGCCACGCCTCCAAGCCCGCCAGCCGCGAGCCCCGCTCGGGACGGCGGTACGCCACCCAACCTCCCGCGCCCAGGTAACGCTTGACCGTGTTGCGGCTCACACCGAGCTCGCGGGCGATCCGCCGCGCTCCCCAACCCTTCGCCTGCAACGCCAACATCGCTGCGACCTCCTCGGGCTCACGCATCAGCTCCCCTCTCTTGCCTACCGCTAAAGGAGAGCCTTTGTAACGAACACTCGACATCTTCTATTCCCCTCAGTCTGCAGGGGTCATTTTTCGATGTCGTCAGGGGGTCAGGTTTTCATGTCGCCTGACAGCCGCAGCGGGCATTGCCGCAAGCTGCAAGTGGGTCGCGCGTGTTTCGATCGTAAGCTGGGTGAGATGGCTTTGGAGAGTACACGCACAATTGCCAAGGTGACGGTCGGCTGTGGTGGGCCTACCGGGATGATCTGGAACGGCGGCGCAACAACTCGGTGCGCAGCCGCAATCTGCGCCTGACTGCCCTGCGCGCATTCCTAAAGTTCGCCGGACGGCACGATGTCGCCTCGCTGCTGAGCGTCGAACGGGCACTCGCGGCACCCATGCAGCGCTTCGAGCGCCCCATGTTGGGGTTTCTGTCGCGCGAGGAGATGCCCGCGGTCATTGGCCAGCCGGGCGCGACCTGGACGTCGCAGCGCGACCACCTGTTGTTGACGATGCTCTACAACACCGGGGCGCGCGTCTCGGACATCATCGCCGTGCGGGTCGCCGACGTCGTGCTGGATGCTTCCGCCTGTGTGCATTTGCACGACAAGGGCCGAAAGCAGCGCGCAGTCCCGCTGTGGAAATCCACGGTCCAGGAAATCCGCGCGTGGCTGCGGCGCAATCCCGCGCTCGCGCGGGACGCGCCGTTGCTACCCAACCGCGACGGTCGCGCCGTGACACGCCAAAACGTCAACCAACGATTCGATATCGCTGTGACCCGAGCCACCCAAAAGCACCCCTCTCTCGCTGGACAGGATGTCTCGCCGCACACGGGCCGTCGTCAGACGGCCATGCATGTGCTGCAATCCGGTGTCGCCTTCAGCTTGATTGCCCTGTGGATGGGCTACGAGAGCACAAAGACGACACATCGATACGTGGAAGCGGACCTAGCGATGAAGGAACAGGCGCTCGCACGCCTCGACGCGCCCGATACGATGATCCACCGCTAACGCCCGCCCGATGCGCTGCGAGCATTCCCTGAAGCCCTGTAACTATGTAAAGAACCTGCCCCGCTCGGAACCGGGCACAACCCGCGGCCCGTCGAGCTGGTGCGTGTCGAGCAGGGCGCCGTGCCGCTGCGCCCCGCCTGCTCAACGAGCGGGACGCTGCAGCCTACATTGGCATCGCCCCAGCCACGCTGCGCAACTGGCGGTCCGCCGATGCCAAGCGGTGCGCGGCCGGCGACCCGACCCAAGGGCCGACTTGGGTCAAGGTGGGGCGCGCCGCGATGTACCCCCTCGATGACTGGCAGCGTGAGCCAGGACTGGACGCATGGTTGGAGCACAACCCTGAGTTGTTTGGCCTCGGTGAATCACCGCGCTCCCGCGGGCGCTGCTGAGCGGTCGGAACGTGCGAGGGCATGCTGCGCTGCGCGCGCCTTCCTGCCCTTCGTCCCTGAGTCGATTCACCAATACTCCAACTGGTTGCTTCCAGCGCCTGCGCTTGTCCTGGGGCTGTCTCGATGAGCCGGGGCTTGTGGGCCTTGAGCGGCATAGCTGGCTCAATTCCGCATTGTTGCGAGTGAACAGCGTTGACTCGTCCGGCGCGAAAGCTTTTGACCTAATGGATTCCGCGGTTGGGTGATCTGATCGTATGGCGTATTAAGCTCGGGAAAAAAATAACACTCTACGTGCAATTACTTTCTGCCTGCTCGGTATGCGTAACGTCCCTAACACACGCGGCCCCACGCGCACGAGCTGCCCATGGGGGTGGGGTCACGGTTGGCACAATTTCCTATGGCGAAGGCGGTGCAAAAACCCTGAGCCACTCGGCTGTCATGGTCCCACCTTCCCCTCTCGCTTCACTCGATGACGCAATGGTGGACGGCTAGATGGTGGCGCAACGCCACACGCCCAACGCTCGCCCATCGTCGAGTGATACGTCAGCGGAAACACTCTTCCTTACAAGCGCTTGGGTCTTTGCCTGCAGGATCGTGGCAGGGTTTGCTCTGACCGACGTGATTCCAGCCGACAGCGTTATCTGAATGGCGAGCGTATAGCATGCAGCAGCACTTCGGTTAGCAGAGGCGCAGATCCGGCCGGCATAGGCGACGGACGCAGGGAGCACAGTGGTGATGGGAATGAGTGGAGGTGCCTGCATAGCCTGCGAAATCGTATACGGAAATCACGTATCGGACTCCTCACCCAAACCAGGCCGCATAGGTTGGCACCTATGCTTTGAAGAGGAGTCCGAAACATGACGAAAGCGCAACTGGCTCGGCTCGCGAAAAATCGCGTGTGGCAGCGGCTAGCGTTTCGCGAGGATGTGCTCGCGGTCAAGCAAACGTGAATTCGCTCCACAGGCTCGGTCTGACGGGAACCGCGAGATGGGATACAGACGCCGGCCGCTTTAAGTGGCGCCGTGGCGTTAGGCGACGTTGAGGTAGTAGGGGCGCCGTGGAGCTGATGCACCGCGGTGCCCGCGGAGCCCAGCAACCACGGCCGAGACCCATGGCGGGCGTGGTGCCAAATACGGTGCAAAAAAAGCAAAGAGCCGATCGGGAGGGCCCCGAATCGGCTCTAAGTGCTTGATAAATATGGTCGGGGTGAAAGGATTCGAACCTTCGACCCCTGCCTCCCGAAGACAGTGCTCTACCAGGCTGAGCTACACCCCGATTGGTGTTGTGCCGTCGCTGGTGGCGACGGTGGTGGCAGCTGACCTGCCGTTTGTGCCGGTTCGTCTGTCGCGTTCGACAGTGGGCGGTCGGGAGCCGCTTCGAACCGGGCGCTGTTGCGCTGTCGTTCCTGGGATCAGTCCGAGCAATCAGTAGGTGCGGGCGACGGCGAATTCTGCTGTTGCGAGCAGGGAGCGCTTGGCGTCGGAGTCCGGCAGCTCGTCGAGCGCCTCCCGGGCGAGCAGCGCATGTCTCCTAGCAAGCTTGACAGTGTACTTCAGTGCGTCGGTATCGACAATGGCGGCGACCACGTCATCGATGCGCCCGCGTCCGCCCTCTTCGATGGCCTTGCGGAGCATTGCACGTTGGGCCTCGCTGCCGACGGCCATGGCACGGATCACGGGCAGGGTCGGCTTGCCCTCTTCGAGATCATCGCCGATGTGCTTGCCGATGGTCTCGCTGTCGGATTCGTAGTCCAGGGCATCGTCCACCAACTGAAAAGCAATGCCGAGGTGCCGGCCGAAGCCCGCCACGCGATCCTCCTGCCCCTGCGGCACCTCCGCCAGCAACGCACCGAGCCGGGTGCCGGCCTCGAATAGAGTTGCAGTCTTGCGCTCGATGACCTCCATGTAGCGCGCCTCATCCGTGTCCGGGTCGTGGGCGTTCAGGAGTTGCAGCACCTCGCCCTCGGCGATGCGGTTCGTGGCATGCGAGAGCACGTCCATGACGCGCATGATACCGACGTCCACCATCATCTCGAAGGCGCGCGAATACAAGAAGTCCCCGACCAACACGCTGGCCTCGTTGCCCCACACGGCATTGGCGGTTTCCCGACTGCGGCGCAGCTCGGAGCCATCGACGACATCGTCGTGCAACAGGGTTGCCGTATGGATGAACTCCACGATGGCCGCGAGATCCTGATGCTGCTCGCCCGCGTACCCACTGGCGCGCGCAGCTAGCAGCAATAGGAGCGGGC
Source organism: uncultured Thiohalocapsa sp. (assembly GCA_964524185.1). Taxonomy (GTDB): domain Bacteria; phylum Pseudomonadota; class Gammaproteobacteria; order Chromatiales; family Chromatiaceae; genus Thiohalocapsa. Next base: position 6,621 of record CAZGCI010000026.1, read on the forward strand.
GCAGGCGCTTTCCGCCGCTGCCGACGATGTAGTGTCCGATCTGGTTGATCAGCACCACGTCGGATTGCAGGCGCCTGAGTATGAGTGCGTCGACGGCCTTAAGGTCGTCGGCGACAGGAGCGCGAATAGCGGAGAGATCCATGGACGAGTGTGCGCGAGAGGGAGCCGGCGATCCTAGGGGGCACGGCTCGGGCCTGTCAAGTTGCGGGCGAAGACGTGCTGCCGCGGCGCAGCAAGCCTCCAGCCACTTGGCGGGCGTCAGCGGGCAGCGCAACGTCGGTCCTCCCTCGCAGTAGCCACCGCCAACCCCCACCTCCTGAACTTCGCGACCGCCCGCTGTCCGATACGGCACCGGGCCGCAGGCCCTGGACGTTATTTGCCTTGAGAGGACGCCGTTGTGAGAAGCCCTTTCCTGCAATCCTTCACCGACTTGCCGCATGAGCTGCCCATCTTCCCGCTGAGCGGAGCGGTGGTGTTGCCCGGCGTGCAGCTGCCGTTGAACATCTTCGAGCCGCGCTACCTCAGCATGGTCGCGGCGGCGCTGGCACAGGATCACCTCATCGGCATGGTGCAGCCGCGCGCCGATGGCGAGGACGCTGAGCCCCCGCTGGTGCACCGGATCGGCTGCGCCGGACGCATTACGTCCTACAGCGAGACACTGGACGGACGCATCGTGATGGTGATCACCGGACTGTGCCGCTTCGAGATCGTCGCCGAGCTGCCGGAGTATCAGGGCTTTCGACGCGTGCGCCCAGACTGGAGCCGCTTTGCCGGTGACTACGAGCTCGAAGCGGGCAACATCGGGGATCGGGACCGCTTCATGGGCTCGCTACGCGCCTTTTGCGATCAGCGCAGCGTCGAGGTGCCCTGGGACGATCTCGGGAAGATGGAGGATTACGACCTCGTCAACCTGCTCTGCACGCATCTTCCACTGGCCGCAGACGACAAGCAGGCGCTGCTCGAGACCGATGGCATCGGCCCCCGGGCCGAGCTCATGCGTGGGTTGATGGAGATGTCCGCCTTCGCGCGCGCCGGCGGTGGAAGCGAGCAGCGGCACTAGCGCCCTTGAAATCTCGGCTCGGAAGGTCTACTACCCATCGCCAGCACCCCGAAAAAACCGTAGGAGAAGCACCATGGCAGTCACCCTCACCGATTCAGCCGCACGCCACGTGAACAACATGCTCGCGAAGCGCGGCCATGGCATCGGCCTGCGGATCGGGACGAAAAAGAGCGGGTGTACGGGTTACGCCTATGTCGTCGACTACGCGGACGATCTCGACGACGGCGATCAGGTGTTCGAAAGCCACGGCGTCAAAGTGATCGTTGACGACACGAGCCTCGAGCGCATCGACGGCATGGAGGTGGACTTCGTGAAGACCAGTCTGCTGAACGAGGGCTTCGAGTTCCGCAACCCCAAGGTTAAGGATGAATGCGGCTGCGGTGAATCGTTTAGCGTCTGATCGTCCGCTCCACACCCGAGCCCCGACCGTCGCCGCGTTGTACGCTGCATGTTGACTGGCAGCGCGCGGCCCTTTCGCGCTAGTCATCCCGCTGTGCCGACACACCTGCAGATCGCCCCACCCAGAGGCCTCCGCCATGAGCACCACTGAGATCGACGAGATCGTTGAGGCCTTCGACCTCCTCGGCGACTGGGATGAGCGCTATCAGTACCTCGTCGAGCTCGGCGAGCGCCTACCGCCCATGGATGCGACTCTCAAGGTCGACGCAAACCGAGTTATCGAGTGCATGAGTACCGTGCACGTTGCGCCGGAGCCCTTGGACGGTGGCCCGCAACTCAAATTCCACGGCGATTGCGACACCGCCATCATCAAAGGCGTTGTTGCCCTGCTGGTTCAGCTCTTTTCGGGGAAAACCGCCGAAGAGATTGAAGCAGCAGACGTTGACGAGCTGTTCGAGGGACTGCGGCTGGAAGAGCACCTCAGTCCAAACCGTCACGTCGGCGTCTACGCCATCGTCAACAAGATGAAGAGACAGGTGAGGCAAGGCTAAAGGCCAGCGACCTCGCACCGCAGCCCGACGGAGAACCGGGCCGCCAACTGAGCATGGTTTTCCGAGTGGCTAGGAGCCCGAAAACAACCGTTTGAGGCAGGCATAGGCGCCCGCGCCTAGGCCGGTGACCGCTGGCCCTTGGCCCTGGCGAGTGAGCGACCCGCTGACGTGCCGGCGCCCCAGTCGCTCGTCGCCCTAAGGCATCGCCCCGCTAACCCCTTGGCCCATCACACCTCCCCCCACATTCGCACCAGATTACTGTAGCTGCGGTCCACCAACCCTGTGTGCTCGGCCTTTGGGGCGGTCTTCAGTAGGTGCTCCCGGGCTAGATTGAGCTCGTAGAGGAGCTCGCGCTGGGCTGGGTCGCGAACATAGCTTTGGATCCAGGTGAGGGCCACCAACCGCTCGCCGCGGGTGACCTCGGCGACGTGGTGCAAGCTGGACGACGGGTAGATAACCGCATCACCGGAGGGCAGCTTGACGCGGTGCTCGCCAAAGCTGGTGCGGATCACAAGCTCGCCGCCGTCGTAGTCCTCTGGCGGGTTGAGGAACACCGTCATGGACACATCAGATCGAAAGCGCGGGCCGCTGCTGCCCATAATCGGATCGTCCACGTGGTCCCCGTAGGCCATGCCGGGCCGATAGCGCGCAAAGATGGGGTCCGCCACCCGGTGTGGCAGTGCGCCGAAGCGGAAGGTCTCGTTGTGGCCCAGGCTCGCCATCAACAGGCGGATGAGGCGCTGCATGCGCTCCGGCTCCGGCCCCAGCTCCTCGTTCTGTTTGACCCGGGCCGCGGCGAAACCGGCGCTCAGCTTGCCGTCGACGAACGCACCGCCACGGAGAATCTCGTGCAGCTTATCCAGCTGCAACGGATTCAAAAGACGCGGAATAGTCAGCAGCATAGTGAGCCCTTGCGCGTGGATGTTCAGGACGGGGAACGGGCGACAGCCGCCGCCTTTGATACCATAACCGGCTGACGCCGCACAGCAGCCCCCGGGAGGTCGAGGCATGATCCTCAAGGCGATTATCGAGGACCAGGAATATAGCCTGAACGTGCCGGAGAGCGTGCTCTCCGGCTGCGACGCATACTGCGACAAACTGGACACCGACATGGATGCCGGCTGGCAGATGAGTCGAGAATGGGTGGCAGAGCCGACGCAGGAGCAGCGCTGCCAGATCGTCGCCGACAAGCTGCTCACCGCGCTGGAGACCGAGAACCACAAGCTCGGCATGCTGATGGCGGCCTACATCCTCAAGCGGCTGCCCAACGTCGAGGCCGTGGAGCTGGACATCCAGGGCGAGATCCAAAACAACACGTTCCGCGTCCGCGATGCGCCAGCGGCGGCGGCCGAGTCGGCGACGGCGGCGATGGCACAGGCCGCCACGGTCGCCGGTGCTCCCCAGGGCCTGAACCGCATGCAGGCCATGGCCCAGGCCGGGCACGACGTCACCAAGGTGTTCAAGGTGGGCAAGGCCTGGCGCTTCTCGGTGTATGACCACACCAGCGGCAGTTGGCAGGACTCGCCGCTGTTCGCCACTGAGCCGGAGGCCGAGCGGTTGCGCCAGGCGGCCTTCAAAGAGCGCTATGAATCCCTGATCGCCGCCGGCTGATCCTGGGCCTCATCCTGGTCCTGGTCCTCATCCGGACCGGGCCCCACCGCCGCAGCCATCCGCCGCTCGCCTGATGCCCTCCGCCGACTGCCGCACCGCCCCACCCAAGCCCTACGACGTCACCGCACCCTTGGCCCTGCGGTGGCGGGCCAGCGGCGCTGCCAAGGTGATTGCGGTCTGCTTCCCACACCCCGAGGGCCTCTTGTACCTGGACCTCTTCTGGCACCGTAAGGCCCCAACGGATGCGGCGCACCTGCTGCGTGGCGAGCTCACCGGTAGCGGTCCTTGGCGCATCGGTGACTGCGTCATCCGCGTGCTCGGCTGCCACAACACGGACCCGGAGCTGGCCGGCGACTTCGCGCGCTGGCGCACCTATCTGGAGAGCGATGCGGCCGCGGCCCAGTACCCGCCGCCGGCGCAGATCCGCGACATCGCCCGCCGGCTCGGCGCCAGCGTCTGAGGGCAGCCCCAGGGCAATCCGGGCATGGACGCCGCCGTCACCACCCTCCCCGCTGTCGGCCTCACCACGCTCGCGTGGCAGGGCTGGCTCAGCATCGCCCTGGTGGTGTTCTGCTTCGTGCTGTTCCTGCGCACGCGCATCGCGCCGGACATCGTCACCGCGGGAGCCCTGACGCTGCTCCTGGTGTCCGGCGTGCTGAGCGTGGAGGAAGCGCTGGCGGGCTTCGCCAACCCAGGGGTCATTACCGTCGCCGTGCTCTATGTCGTGGTGAGCGGCCTCACGGAGACCGGCGCCGTCGGCTGGATCGGCCAGGCGCTGCTGGGGCGTCCGCGTGGCGAGCAGGATGCGCGTCTGCGGCTCATGCTGCCCGCGGCGGCCTTGAGTGCGTTCCTGAACAACACGCCAGTCGTGGCCATCTTCATCCCGGCGGTGCTGGATTGGGCCAAGCGCCACCAGCTATCGCTGTCCGGCCTGTTGCTGCCGTTGAGCTACGCCAGCATCGCCGGCGGCACCTGCACCCTCATCGGCACCAGCACCAACCTTGTGGTTGACGGTATGTTTACGGTCCGCACGGGCAGCGCGGGCCTCGGCCTGCTTGAGCTGGCGTGGATTGGCGTGCCCGTCGTGGTGGTGGTCATCGGCTACCTGCAGTTGTTCGCGCGCCGGCTGCTGCCGACGCGGACACCCGCCACGGAGAGCTTTGCGGACGTGCGCAGCTACACTGCTGAGATGCTGGTGCCCGCGGGCAGCCCGCTCGCCGGCAAGAGCATCGAGGCGGCAGGGCTGCGTCAGCTGCCGGGGCTGTATCTGGTGGAGATCGAGCGCGGCGGGCAGGCCATGCCGGCGGTGTCCTCCCAAGCGACGCTACGTGCCGAGGATCGGCTCGTGTTTGCCGGCATGCTGGATTCGGTGATCGACCTCCAGCGCATGCGCGGCTTGCGCCCGGCGACGGACCAAGTGTTCAAGCTCGGCGGCAAACGCCGGGACCGCTGCTTCGTGGAGGCGGTGCTGTCCAACAAGAGCCCACTGGTTGGGCGCTCGGTGCGTGCGGGCCGATTCCGCGCCCACTACAACGCGGCGATCATTGCGCTCTCGCGCAACGGCGAACGGGTGCAGCGGAAGATCGGCGACATCGTGCTGGCTGCCGGAGACACGCTGCTACTGGAGACGCAGCCCGACTTTGTGCTGCAGCAGCGCAACGCCAAAGACTTCCTGGTGGTGGCACGGCTCGGCGACCATCATCCGCCGGCGCACGAGCGCGCGCCGGTCGCCCTCGGCATCGTCGCCGCCATGGTGGCGAGCGTCGCCTTCGGCCTCTTCAGCATGCTGGAGGCCGCGCTGCTGGCCGCCGGCGCCATGGTGCTCACGCGCTGTACACCGGGTCGGGTCGCCCGCCGCTCACCGGATTGGCAGGTGCTGGTGGTGATCGCCACCTCGCTTGGCATTGGCGCTGCCCTGGAGAAGACGGGCGCCGCCGGGATGCTCGCGGGCTCGCTGATCGGCCTGTCACAGGGTATTCCCTGGCTGGCCTTGGCGCTGGTGTTCGCCACGGCGGCGGTGCTGACGGCGCTCGCCACCAACAACGTGGCCGCCGTCCTGGTGTTCCCCATCGCCATGGACGCAGCCCAGCTGATGGACGTCAGCCCAACGCCCTTCGTGGTGACGGTAATGATCGCCGCCTCCGCTGCCTTTGCAACGCCCATCGGCTACCAAACCAACCTGATGGTGTTTAGCGTGGGCGGCTATCGCTTTGCGGATTTTCTGCGCGTCGGCGTCCCGCTAACGCTGCTGGTGGGCGCCGTAACGGTGTCGCTGACACCCCTGATCTGGGCCTTCTGAGGCCTACTGTCATTTCTGCTTGACACTGAAAGACACTTTTTTGTGTCAATTTGACTTCACACATTCTCAAAATGGTTTAGACTCTAGCTGGCTGTCCCGCCGACGGCTCCCCTGCCATGTGCCGCGCCCACCACCGTGGGCGGGGCACAACCCTCACGCCAGGTTAGACGGCTGTCGGCCTCTCCCCATGCCAGTTGGAGGATTCGACGTGTCCGCTGCCGCAACCGATCAAGCCACCACTCCGAAGCGAGACAACGGCCTCAGCCCACTTGGGCTCGCCCTGATCCCGCTGCTCGTTCTCTTCGCCGCCACCGTAGTCCTGTTCTGGCTGAGCCAGCGGGACATGTCCGGCACCTATAAGTACTGGGAGATCTTCGTGCCCGTCGTGGCCGTGGTCTCCCTAGTGTCTGGCTGGACCCAGGCCTATGTCAGCAACAGCAACCGCGCCTGGTACCTGCTGCGGCAGGGGATCCACTGGGGCGCTCTCATTGGGCTTCTGTACCTGCTGAACTCTCAGGGGTACCGTGAGCTGATGAGCGATCAGCAGTACACCGCCCTGATGATCTACCTGCTCGCCCTCGGCACCCTGCTGGCCGCCGTGCAGATGGACATCAAGCTGATCTTCTTTTCGGCCTTCCTGGCCTTTTGTGCCTTCCTCATCGCCGTGCCCGCGGACAATCCGACGCTCATCAGCGTCGGCAGCTTCCTCGGCATCTCAGAGCCGCAAGCCAAACCGGTGCTGGTGAGCAGCGCCGTTGCGGTGGCCGGCTTTGTCGCAAGCCTGTTCGTGGTGTTCATCATGCGCGGCGCCATCATCGCCAAGAACGCCACCAAGAAACGCAAAAAGGCCGCCTGAGCCTGACCCCAAGAGCGCGGGCGGGACGCCCGGGGAGCCCTCACCACGGCTCCTACGCCAGGGACGGCGACACGCGCCTGCACCGATACGCCCGCACGCGCTGCCAGAGCGCCGCGGCCCCGCGCCCCTCCCGCTCTTCTGCAGCCGGCGCGCCATCGCCTGCGCCGCAAGGCGCCGCTCCGTCGCGGCCCGGCCCATCTGAACGGCGCAAGCCCCGCCAGGACGTCGCGCAGTTGGCAGCGACTTTGGGCTACCATGCGCAGCATCGTGTATCTGAGCACCGGTGCGGCCGGGGGAAACGAAAAATGGCGTCCATCGAACAGCAGCCGCGTCGCGGCGTGCGGCGGGTCAGCAATCAGATGACGTTGGCACTGGGCCTGTTGCTTGCGGCACTCGCCCTGCCGGGCGCTGCCGCCGAAACGCCCTGGTCACGCATACAGCACGCCTCGCTCGGACAACCTGCCGCCATCGGCGGCCCGGCCAACGGCTGTATCGAGGGCGCCGAGGCCCTGCCATCGAGCGGCCCCGGCTTCGTCAGCATCCGCCGCCACCGCAACCGCTACTATGGCCACCCGGAGACCGTTCGGCTGGTCCGCGACCTCGGCCGCGAGATGAGCAAGCGCAATGGTCGCTACATCATGATCGGCGACCTCGCCCAGCCACGCGGTGGGCGTATGAACTCGTCCCACGTGAGTCACCAAAACGGCCTCGATGTGGACATCTGGCTGACGCTCGCCGACTCCCCAACCCAGGCCGTGAACTCCACACCCGAGGCCCGCGACCCGCCCAGCATGCTCACCTCCAAGAAGCTCGCGCTGAACGAGCGCTTCGGCCCCGACCAACTCTTCCTGATCAAATCCGCAGCCCTGGACCCGGCCGTGGATCGCATTCTGGTCAACCCCGGTATTAAACGCGCCCTCTGCAAGAGCGAAAACGATGCCCAGTGGCTGCGTAAGCTCCGCCCCTGGTGGGGCCATGATGCCCACATGCATGTGCGCCTCAAATGCCCGGCGGACAGTCCCCATTGCACGCAGCAAGCACCGGTGCCCATGGGCAGCGGTTGCGGCAGCGAGCTCGCTTGGTGGTTCAGCCTGGAGGCGCGCAGCCCCAGCAGCACGTCATCGAGCACACCGCAGCCGCGGCCGCAGCCACCGGCGCAATGTCAGGTGCTCCTGCGGCAGTCGTAACGCCGGAGGCATTGCACGTCACGGCGCTCCGCGAGAGAGCTCAATACCGATTCGGACTGCCGACAAGGCGAAAACCGCAACGGGACGCGGCGAGCTGCACGTCCAATGGCCAAGCGGCGAAAGGGCTATGCCGAGCTGGGCCCCGAATCGATGGCTCGAACGCCGCGCGGCCGGCATCGAGCCGCATCACCGGGTGTTCGACCCTAGCTCTCTCGCACGACGGCATAGCAACAGGGCGGCGTAAAAACGCCGGGACGGCCTCGGCCGAGCGACCGCTCACCCTGCGATCGCCTGCATGTTCAGACGCCCTGCGCCCTCCTCAGTTGTCCTCAGCGGCACGCACAGTCGTTCTCCGGTAGGATTTGGGCATGAGCACGCGCCAGACATCTCTGCAAGCTCCCGGACGCCGGTTCAGAGGGGCAGTATTACTGATCGTACTGACGAGTACGCTGGCCTCGCTCGGCAGCAGCGGCATTGCCCTTGCGCAATCGGCCCCTCAGCCGACAGCGCAGTCTGTTAGCCAGACCGTTCCGCATCACAGCAGCAACGCCGCCCACACGGTCGATGCGCAAGCGCATCGACTCGCCAAGGACATCGCCAGGGACATCGAGCGCGTCGAGCCTTATCTGGAGCGCTACGGCTATTGGGCGGTGTTCGCGGCGGTTGCGATCGAGGGCGTCGGCATTCCGGCACCTGGCCAGACACTGCTGGAAGCCGGCGCCGTGGTCGCTGCAGTCCCCGACAGCAAGCTGAACATCTGGTTGCTGCTGTTCGTCACCATCCTGGCAACCTCGCTTGGGCAGACCATCGGCTTTCTGGTCGGTCGCTCCGGTGGGCGCGCCGCGCTCAACCGCATGCCGATTCCCGCGCGCCACATGGAAAAGATCGAGGCCGCGTTCAACCGCTACGGCGGCTGGCTGGTGTTCTTCGGCCGCTTCGTCGACGGTCCACGCCAGCTCATCGGGCTCTTCTCAGGCGTGCTAGCAATGCCCTGGGGCCGCTTCATGCTCCTCAACGTCGGCGGTGCCGTGCTGTGGGCGAGCTTCTGGGCGCTCGGCGTGTACTATCTTGATCTGCATTTCGATGCGCTGGTCACCGCCCTACGCCACGTCAACCCCTGGATCGGTGGGTTCACGGTGGCTGGGCTCATTGCGCTGCTGGTGTTTGCAGCGATCGCGCTGATTCGACGGCGCGGCCGCAAGACCCCATAAACCTATCCTGTCCTGCCGCGCGCGGTAATGCGGTTTCCCTGGCGCCTCTACCTCGCCGCCGCCTGCGTTGGCGCCTTCGCGGGTCTGATTGGCGGCGCCTTCCACGCCCTGCTGGATCGAGCGGCCGCCGGCCGCAGCGCATTGACGGACTTGTTAGAAGCCGCGCCTGTACCCGGCCGGCTGCTGATGATGCTGCTCGGCGCCCTGGTCTTGGTGACGGCCATGTGGCTGGTGCGCCGCTTCGCCCCCGAGGCCGCGGGCAGCGGCGTGCAAGAGGTCGAGGCCATCCTCGCCGGGGAGCGCAAGCTGAGTTGGCAGCGCGTGCTGCCGGTGAAGTTCATTGGCGGTACCCTGGCTGTTGGATCGGGGCTGGTGCTCGGGCGCGAGGGGCCGACCATCCACATGGGTGCGGCGCTCGGCCAGCTCGCCAGCGAGCGCCTCGAACCGAGCCCAGAGGCCAATCGCGCCCTCATCGCCGCCGGCGCAGCGGCGGGCTTGGCGACCGCCTTCAACGCCCCGCTTGCGGCCATCGTTTTTGTCACCGAAGAGCTGCGCGAGCACTTCGAGTACCGCTTCGCGACCATTCAGTCCGTCATCCTGGCCTGTTGTACTGCAGTTGTGGTGAGCGGCTGGATGCTCGGCCAGGGGCCGGACATGCAGCTGCCGGACCTGGTCATGGCACCGCTGGAGACGCTGCCGCTGTTTCTGCTGCTCGGCGTGCTCATCGGCGCCCTTGGGGTGCTATTCAACGGCTTGCTGCTCGGCTCCGTTGCCTCCTTTCGCGCCCTCGGCACGCCTGGCGCTTATACCGCCGCTGCACTCGCCGGCCTGGCCCTCGGCGCGCTGCTCTGGTTCGCGCCCAACACCGTCGGCGGCGGAGAGGGCTTGGTTCAGCAGCTGCTGCGCGGCCAGCCGGCGCTGCTGTTCCTCATCGCGCTGCTCGCCGTACGGCTGCTGACCAGCGTCGGCTCCTATGGCCTGGGGCTGCCGGGCGGGATCTTCGCGCCGATGCTCGCGCTCGGCACCCTCTGCGGTGCGGCCTTTGCGGCGCTGATCGCACTGCTGGCGCCGGCGCTGGCGCTCGCGCCGGAGGTCTTTGCAGTCGCGGCCATGGGTGCCCTGTTCGCAGCCACCGTGCGCGCGCCGCTTACGGGCATCATCCTGGTGATCGAGCTCACCGGCGCGCAGGCGCTCGCCCTGCCGATCATCCTGACCTGTCTCGCCGCCACCTTCACGGCCGAAGGCATGGGCGGTCGCCCAATCTACAATGCACTGCTGGGGCTCCAACAGCAGCCGCCGCCGCGTGCGCCGGTGCGGCGGATTGCCGCCGCGGCGATGATCCTGTTTGCGTTCGTCGCCATCGAGCGCATCAATGTCGCCTTTCAAGGCACCGGCATGGAGCCTGTCAAGACCCTGACCGAGACAGGCGCGCCGGTCGAGGCCTTGGAGGACGAGGTAGCAGACATCAGCGGCAGGCGCACCGATGAGCAGCAGGTGGTGCATAGCCCGCCGATGGCAACGCCTCGGGAGCAGCCTCTACCAACCACCGCTGGCGCCGCGGACCCCGTGCCTGAAGGCCCGTTAGCCGCGAGAGAGGCGCCCCCTGCATCGCCATCCCAGGCGCCCTCGCTCACGCAGCCCACTGATGGGGATCAGCTGGCGCTGGAGTCGACCCCGCGCGACGAGCATGTAACGCCTGACCCCATTGCAGCCACCGAGGGGGCGCCCGATCCAGGCGTCTCTGCCGGCGAGCAGGCGCGATTCAGCATCCAGTTGATCAGCTTCCGCAATGCCGCCAGTACCACGCGGTTTGCTGATGCCGAGGGCCTCCTAGGCCGGGCCCTGAAGCTGGAGGCGGCCGATGAAACCGCAGGCTGGCATCCGGTGTTGCTGGGCAGCTATCCGGACCGAGCTGCGGCCCAAGCAGCGCTGGCGGATCTGCCTGAGCGCCTGCAACGCCTGAAGCCGATCATCCGCCCCCTCGACGCCCGCGAACGCCTGGTCCTGATCGAAACACCCTGAGCGGAGGCAAGACGCATGTGCCTATCGCTCAGCTATCATCCTGCTTTCGGCTTTGGCCCCAGCGATTGAGCGGTAGGCTCCTCCCCTTACACGCATCAGGCCCCGCCGGGCGCCGGCCAGAATGAGAGCCAGATGCTCTATTTCATCTCCGTGACCTTGACCGTTGTTGCTTCCGGCGAGATCGCGTCATTGACCCGGCCGGGGAGAGTTTCCAGCAATGTTCGCGGCCGTTGCCGGCCCCACGTTCATTGCCGTGTTCATCGCTCGCGTCCTTCGGATAGCACCGCCAATGCCCGGGATCGAAGCCGGCAACGAGCACAGCGACGTGCGCGTCACCGCTCACGACGGCCCGGAGGTGCTGAGCGAAGCTGCCGTCGAGGCGTCCGTGCCACCCGGCCCAACGCGCGCCGCCCGGTTGACCCGGTTTGGCGCAGGGGGCATCGTGAGGCGGTCTACTCGCCCCAGGGCCATCACGATGAGCACTCTGATGACGGGACCGCGCCGCAAGCTGCCGATCGGCATCCAGACCTTCGCCAAACTGCGCGAGGACGACTGCTATTACGTCGACAAGACCGGCTTCATCCGGCAATTGATCGACGAGGGCAGTCAGTATTTCCTCTCCCGCCCGCGGCGCTTCGGCAAGTCGCTGCTGATCGACACCATCGCCGAGGTCTTCAGCGGCAACGAGGCGCTGTTTCGCGGGCTCGCCATCCATCCGCACTGGGACTGGTCGGTGCGCTATCCGGTCATCCGGCTCAGCTTCGGCGGCGGCGTGCTGCACGCGCGCGAGGCTTTGGAGCTACGCATCAACGAATTGCTCGACAGCAACGACCGCCGGCTCGGCTTGGCGAGCGACGCGAGAACGGCCCCTGGGCGGCTGGCGCTGATGATCGAGCGGGCGAAGGCCGCCTTCGGCCAGCGTGTCGTCGTGCTGGTGGACGAGTACGACAAACCGATCCTGGACAACCTGACCCAGCCCGACATCGCCCGCGAGATGCGCGACGGCTTGCGCAACCTCTACTCGGTGATCAAGGACAACGACGCCCATGTGCGCTTTGCCTTTCTCACGGGCGTGTCGAAGTTCAGCAAGGTCAGCATCTTCTCGGGGCTCAATAACCTCAACGACATCACCGTGGAGGCGCGCTACTCGGCGTTGTGCGGCTACACGCAGGCCGATGTGGAGACGGTGTTCGCCGCGGAGCTGCCGGGGCTGGACCCGGATGAGATCCGCCGCTGGTACAACGGCTACAACTGGACGGGCGAGGCGGTCTACAACCCATTCGATCTCTTGCTGCTGTTCCGGAAACGGGACTTTGCCCCCTACTGGTTCGAGACCGGCACGCCGACCTTCTTGGTGGACCTGCTGACCGAGCGGGGCTTTTTCACGCCGGATCTCGCCGCCTTGCACAGTTCCGTGGCCCTGTTGTCGGCCTTTGACGTCGACCATCTCGGTACCGAGGCGCTGTTGTGGCAGACCGGCTATCTGACCTTCCACGGCGCCCGACGCACCGGCGCACGCACCGAATACACCCTGGGTTATCCGAACCTGGAGGTCGAGACGGCGCTGAACGATGCGATGCTCAAGCGCCTCATGGGCGACCCGTCCGCGGCCGAGCGGGCGCAGAGCCGCCTCTACGATGTGTTGCTCGCCGCCGACTTCGATGCCCTGCGCGCCCACGTGACGGCGCTGTTCGCGGCCATCCCGCATCATTGGCACGACAACAACCCGATCGCCCGCTACGAGGGCTACTACGCAAGCGTCTTCTACAGCCACATCGCCGCCCTCGGCCTGGGCCTGACGGCGGAGGACGCGACCAATCACGGCCGCATCGATCTGTCCCTGCGGTTCAATCAACGCATCTGGCTGTTCGAGTTCAAGGTGGTGGAGCTGGCCGCCGAGGGCGCGGCCTTGCAGCAGCTCAAGGCCCGCGGCTATGCAGACAAGTATCGGGGGCTCGGCGAGCCGGTCCATCTCATCGGCATCGAGTTCAGCCGCGCGCAGCGCAGCGTCGTTGCCTTTGCCGTGGAGACCTGTTGAGTTTGACGGAAATCGCCTAGGGCACCGCGGTCGCGAGGTTGTTCTTGTAAACCTGCCCGTCTTTCATGATGACCAGAAAATTGCGATCCGGATCTGCGACCAGCGAGAGGTCGTCCAGCGGATTGCCATCCACCAGCAGGAGATCGGCGAGCGCGCCCTCCTCGACCACGCCCAGCTTACCCTCATAGGGGCTGCGCGGGCCGGAGAGTGCCAACAGCTCGGCGTTGCCCGCTGTCGCCATGCGCAGCGCCTCCGCCGGCGTGTACCAGCGTGTCATCGCGGCCAGCTTCGCGCCCTGGCGCGTCGCGTTCTGCGCGCTGAAGAGGATGTCGGTGCCCCAGGCGGTCTTGATGCCGAACTGTTTGGCCAACCGATAGGCGCGATCGGTGCCGGCGTACATCAGGAGCTGCTTGCGCCGGTTAGCCGAGCCTTCCGGGTAAGGCGAGGGCTGATCGTCGATAAAAGGCTGCAGGCTCCACCAGAGATCATGCTCGGCGATCAGCCGCACCGTCTCCTCATCGAGCAGCTGGCCGTGCTCGATACTGGCCACACCGGCCTCGATGGCCTGGCGCACGGCGCGCGGCGTGTAGGCGTGCACGGCGACATAGGTGCCCCAGTTTTCCGCCGCTTCGACCGCGGCACGCAGCTCCGGCACTGTGTATTGAGTAACATCGAGGGGATCGTAGCTCGAGGCCACACCGCCGCCGGCCATGAGCTTGATCTGCGAGGCGCCGAGTGCGAGTTGCTCGCGGGCGCGCTTGCGCACCGCATCGGGGCTGTCTGCGATAACTGCGGCGCCGACCCGTTCACTGAACGAAAAGGCGTCCGGCGCCGCCGGCAGCTCGGTGGGCAGGCGAAAATCCCCATGGCCGCCGGTCTGCGAGATGAAGGCGCCCGCAGGCCAGATGCGCGGCCCCGGCACCAGCCCCAGGTCGATCCCGCGTTTGAGGCCGAACACCGGGCCGCCGAGGTCGCGGATGCTGGTGAAGCCGCGCATCAACATGTCTGCGGCCGCCCGTGTCGCGGCCACGTTGAGGAAACCGATGTCGCTGGTGAGAATGGCCCGCTGCGACAGGGTCGCGTACATCACATGCGTATGGGCATCGATCAGCCCCGGCATCAGGGTGCAGCCGGCACCCTTGATGCGCGTCAGCATGATCCCCGCCGGCGGCGGGATGGGCTCGGCCGAGATGCGCTCGATCCGGTTGCCAACCACCAGGACTTGGCGCGGCGCGGTCAGCTGCTCGGCGGTGCCATCGAACACGCGCACATCCTCGAACAAGACCGCAGCCGGAGACATTGGCGTCGCCGACTCGGCGCTCGTTGCTTTGGAGGCTGCAAAACACATCAGCGCTAACAGGGCGGGTTTCAGGTTATGCCACATCGTTCAACATGCGTCACGCTCGGTGCGGTCCGGTCGCGACCAGCACGAATCCCGCTATGATGACCGGCCTAAGCCACCAGTTTACCAACGCGGCAGTCTGCTTGTTGTGCGGGCCGAAGACGCCATCGCCGAGACTCGTTCCCAGCACTAACCGCTCGATCGCGCATGTTAGACAGGTCATTCCGTGTGCAGAGGCAACTGCGCGCAGCGCTGCTGACCCGGATGCTGTGCTGGACGCTGTGCATCGCGATGTTCTGGGCACCCGGCACAAGGCTAGTCGCCGCAACAAGCCTGCTCAGTCCGCCTGATACGGCATCCCCACGCGCCACCTTCAGCAGCTTTCGCACACTCACGGATAGGATCGCCGAGCGTTTCGCCGAGTATCGCGCGGCGCCCAGTGCCCGCACCCAGCAGACCGTCCTGCATGCCGTCGAGCAAGGCAAGCGCTTGCTGGATCTCAGCGGCGTGCCACCCGCGGCGCAGCACGAAATCGCCACAGCGACCATCATTTGGCTCTGGGAGGTCATCGCGCGTGTCGATCTCCCCGACGCGGACGAGATCCCCGATGCCGGCGCCTACGTCAGCGGCGGCGCACTGGCGGACCAGCCACAGCGCTGGCGTCTGCCAGAGACCGGCATCGTCATCGCGCGCGTCGACGATGGCCCACGCGCCGGCGAATTCCTCTTCAGCCCGGAGACGGTCGCCTCGGCGCGCGCCTATGCCGAGTTGGCGCGCGAGCTGCCTTACAAACGCTCTTCGCGCGTCGGGAACGTCAAAGATCTCACCGCCACGGCACTGGGATTCTCCGGCTGGATGCTACCCCCGCACCTCACTGAGCAGCTGCCGGACTGGGCCCGGCGGCCCGTCGCCGGCCAGGTGCTGTGGAAATGGGGCCTCCTGCTGGCGAGCCTGGCCGCGAGCCTGGCGCTGGTCGGTCTGGTGCTGCGCTGGGCCCAGCGCCGCGCCTGGGATGCCCGCCCCAGCACCTTGCTCCGGCGCCTGAGCGCCCCCCTGGTGCTGCTGCTTTGGATGCCGCTGCTGCGGACATTTCTCGATGATCAAGTCCAGGTGACCGGCATGGTCATTGCCTGGCCGGACTACTTGGCCGAGCTGACCCGCGTATTCGCGCTGATCTGGATGGTCCTGCTCGCCTCACGCTGGGTGCCCGAGGCGCTCATTGCCGCGCCGCGTCGCCGCGCCGAGGGCGCGGATCCCAGCCTCATCCGCTGGGTCGCGCGTGTCTTTGCCCTGGCGGTGATTCTAGGGCTGCTGTTCGCCGCGGCCCAGGATCTCGGCATCCCCGTCTATGGCCTAGTCGCCGGCGCCGGCGTCGGCGGGTTGGCGATCGCGCTCGCCGCACGCCCCACGCTGGAGAACTTCATCGGCGCACTGAACCTATTTGCCGACCGGCCGATCCGCGTCGGCGACCTGTGCCGATTCGACGAGCGCCATGGCCAAGGCTGGAATCCGGTCGGCACGGTCGAGGCGATCGGCTTGCGCTCGACCAAGATCCGGCAGTTTGATCGCTCGCTGATCACCATCCCCAATGCCGATCTGGCCGAGCGCAACATCGTCAACCTG
Source organism: uncultured Thiohalocapsa sp. (assembly GCA_964524185.1). GTDB lineage: Bacteria > Pseudomonadota > Gammaproteobacteria > Chromatiales > Chromatiaceae > Thiohalocapsa. The sequence continues at coordinate 22,820 of CAZGCI010000026.1, forward strand.
AGTGCCTGCGAGCGCTTTCTGCTGCAGCAGCGCTTACCGCTGCGCTGCGAGACCAGCGCCGATCAGCTGCGCTATCTGCTGGCGACCCTCCGCGAGCTGCTGCATGCCCACCCGATGACCCTGCACAGCGATGACTATCCAATTCGCGCACGCTTCCTCGGCTTTCACGACCACGCGCTGACCGTCGAGCTACGCGCCTACATCCGCACCACCAACTACAGCGAATTCGTTGCCATCCAGGAAGACATCATGCTGCGCGTGATGCAGACCATCCAGCAGGCCGGCACCGCCCTCGCACTGCCCGCGCAGACGCTCTACATGGCCCGCGACCGCGCGCTCGATTCCGACGCGCGCGGTCGCTGAACAGCGCGTGCGCGAGTGGGCCGCCGCGCATGAGCTGCCCTTCCCCGACCTCGACGAGGCGCAGCGCAGACGCATCACCGGCACCCTGGACTACCCACCCGAGGGATCGCCGGGGGCGGCGCGCGGATAGACCAGCCATCATCCTAGAACGCTCGCCCTTCAACCAGGGTCCTCTTTCAACCTAAAAAGAGCACCAACTGCCGCCGACAGCGGGGCAGCCGCTGCGAAAGCCCCCCAACACCCCGGGGGCCGACCTGATGGCGTCTTGTTGCCTGCCGACACCCGTGTTTCAAGGAGATTAGCCTCGGCATCGCGCCGGTTGGGCGGCCCCAACACGACGACCCGCAGGGATGGCGAGCGATGTCGTGTCCCTGGTCCTCGTCGCCGCCTTCGGCGCCTGGGGCCTGCTGGACCCGGAGGGCATGAGCAGCACGTCGCTCGACTTCACCAACTTCATGCTGACCAGCGTCGGCTGGTACTGGCTGCTGATCTGTACCAGCTTTCTGCTTCTGGCGGGTTATCTCGCATTTGGTCCTTACGGGCACATCAAGCTCGGTGCTGATGACGAGGAGCCGGAGTTCTCTACCGTTTCCTGGATCGCGATGCTGTTCGCGGGCGGCATGGGCGCTGGGCTGATCTTTTGGGGGGTGGCGGAGCCCCTCTATCACTTTCGCGCTCCGCCCAGTATGACCGGCGAGACCGCCGACGCCGCCCGCGTTGCCTTTACGCTGACCAACCTGCACTGGGGCCTGCATGCCTGGGCCACCTATGGCGTCTGCGCCATGGTGATTGCCTACTTCACCTTCCGCCGCGGCAAGAAGCCATTGATCTCGACGCCGATCGAATCGCTGTTTCCAGGCGTCACTGGCCAGCGCTTGGGCGAGGTCGCCAATGTGCTTGGTGTGTTCGCCGTGGTCTTCGGTCTGGCCGGCTCGCTGACCATGGGCACGCTGCAGATTCACGCCGGGCTGGGCGAGCTGCTTGGCACGCCGTTGAGCTTCGGCATGTCGCTCGGGATCATGGCGGTGATGTCCGCCACCTACATGAGGTCGACCGCGGTGGGCGTCGACCGTGGCATCAAGATCCTCTCAAATATCAACATGGTGGTCGCGGTGTTGATGGTGGTCTACATCCCCGAGCTCGGCCCTACCGCGTTCATCTTCGAGACCTTTATCGACGCGATCGGCAGCTACTTCACGCAACTGCCGGCGCTCGCCTTCCACCTGCTGCCGTTCGAAGGCCTGCAGGACTGGACCGCGAACTGGACCCTGACCTACCTGATTTGGTGGCTCGCCTGGGGGCCCTTCGTCGGCATCTTCATCGCCCGCATCAGCCGCGGGCGCACGATTCGCGAGTTCTGCGCCGGTGTCATCTTGGTGCCGACGCTGTTTTCCATGTTCTGGTTCGCGGTGCTCGGCGGCGCCGGGGTCTATATCGAACTGTTCGGCGCGGGCGGGATCGCCGAGCTGGTATTCCAGGATGTGACCCGTGCCTTCTTCGTCTTTCTCGACTTTTTCCCGCTCGGCCAGCTGCTCGGCTTCGTTGCTCTTTTTCTGATCTTCATCTTCCTGGTCACCTCGGCGGATTCGGGCGGTTTCATCCTGTCGATGATGACCAGCGAGGGCGATCTGAATCCGCCGCTGCCCTACAAGCTGATCTGGGGCACCCTGGTGGTGGTGCTCACGGTGGCGACGCTGTTCAGTGGCTCGGTGGACGTCGCCAAGGCCATGGCGGTGACCGGCGCGGTGCCGTTCTCGGTGGTGCTGTTGCTCCAGGTGGTTGGATTCATGCGCGCGATTCGCAGCGAACGCTCATCGCCGCCCCACACGCAGGCCCGGCATGAAGGCCACGGCAGCACCGCGCCAGGGGTCATCTGATGATCGGCCGTCGTTTGATCCTCGTCCTGATGCTGATCGCGCCGCTCCCAATCAGCCTGCTGGGCTGCGGCGCGGACCGCCAGCCCTGCGGATTGGCGGTAAACGAGCCCCCGAGGGCCAGATCGCCGCTGAGATGGTCGCGGAGCTGGCCGAGGCACAAGGCATTCCGGTCACGCGCCGCATCGGCCTCGGCTCGACCCGACTGACGCTTGAACCTAGAAAGAGCAGTTGACCGCTTAGCCTCACATGCAAAATCCTGACATGATGCGGGTTCTGGAGGCATTGGAGCCTCACCCGCCAGGTGTAGGGCGCTACGGCCGCCAGGGCACGCCCCGCGTGGCGCCCAGCTGCGTTACAACTCCTCGGAATAGGGCGACTATTCCTCGTCGTTGTGCCTTGCTGGACACCACGCGGAACGCACCCTGACGACCGTCCAACTGCTCTTTCTAGGTTGAAGCACTCAAACGCGGCGAGATCGACATCTACCCTGAGTACACCGGCAGCGGCTTAGCGATGCTTGGCCTTGCACCAACGCCGGACGCCGAGCGTGCCATGACCCTGGTGCGCGAGCGGTTTGCGCCCCTGGGGCTGTCCTGGAGTGGCGCGCTCGGTTTTGACAACGGCTATGGACTGGCGATGCTGGGCGACCGCGCGAATAGACTCGGTATTGCGTCGTACGCTGACCTCGCTAGCCGTTCGGCTAGCCTCACGCTCGGCGTCGACGACGAATTCCAAGCCCGGCCCATCGATGGTTTGCAGCCCTTACTGCGAGGCTACGGCATGCGCTTTGGCGCGATCAAACAGGTGCCCGTCGTTGATCGCGGCGAGCTCTTCGGTCAGCTCCTCGACGCCAGCATCGATGTCGCGCTGGTGCATGCGGCCGATGGCGAGATCGACGCCTTCGACCCCCTGCTGCTCAATGACGATCTCGGCTTCTTTTCGACCTACGATGCAGCGCTGCTCTATCGCGATGCGGCCACCGCGGCCCATCCCGCCTTGAGCAACGTGCTAGATCAGCCTACCGGGGCGCTCAGCATCGAGCAAATGCGCGAGCTGACCCGCCGTGTCAGTCTGCGCGGTGAAGACCCGCGTCAGGTCGCACGCGACGAGCTGATCCGCTTGAGGCTGCTCGACGGCGAGGCCACCGAGCCTGCACGCCAAGCCTTGCGACTGGCCGTCTCCTTGTCGGCCAACGCCGATGGCGAGGCGGGCAAGGTGCTGCGCGCGTTGCGGCGGTCCTTTCCAACGCGCAACGTCCAGCTGATGCGCTCGCCCGATCCCCTCGGCGCCGTTGAACGAGGCGACGCGCGCCTGGCGCTGGTGAGCGCCTCGGCCTTCTTCGCACCCGGGACCCTGGACGCAGAGACAGGTCAGCCGCCGCTGCGGGCAGGTGTCGAAGCCGTGGCCCTGGTGGGGATCAGCTATCTGCAGGCCTTCGCCCTCGAGCCCGGGCTCGGCGGTCTCGATGCGGCGCGTCTCATCGCCACTGGGCCTGAGGGATCGAGTGGCTATCGTGCCGCGCAATCGATCATTGACGGCCTTGGCCTCGACCCGGCGTTGCTGCCGTTGGAGGGTGACACGCCGGAGGCATTGGCCGACGCAATGCTCGCGAGTGGCGCGGATGCCGCCATTCTCATGCAGCCCATCGGCAACTCCACCGCGCTTGCGCTGCTCGAGCGCGGTCTGCCGCTGCTGGCCATCGATCGCTGGACCCGGGGCAACAATCGCATCGCCTTCCCCTACCTGCAGCCGGCGCGACTGACGCCGGCGGACTATGCGCGCTTCTTCGCCGATGCCGACGGCGCCCGCCCAAGGGCTGGCTTGAGCGCACCCGTCGAGACCCTGATCACGCAGCTCCTCCTCGCAGGCCCAGCGCCTGCGGCCGCCACAGGGATCGGCGACCAGGGACCGGGCGCGACCTTCATCCCCAGGGCCTTGCCCATGACGGACCTGTCGGTGCGGGCCATCAACGCCGCACTGGCCCCGACCGAGGAGATCTACCCGGTGCTGCCGCAGGCACGGGCCCTGGCACCGCAGCTGCCGCAGCCCCCGGACCCACTCAACCCGTCGCCTGCGGCCTCGCTGATGACGGCGTTGGTGATCCTCGTGCTGATCTGGATGGTCTGGCTGCTACTGCGGCCGGAATCGCAGCAGGCGCCGCGCAAACGCGCGTCAGCCAAAAGCAAGGAATGATCTGCGCTCAAGTCGGCCCTGCATTTGGTTGCGCGCCATGGAGCCGGCGTTGCGGCCGACTGCGTCATCGGGCCAGCGTGGCCTGACAGCATCAGGGCTGTCAGCCCTGGCTGGGTGAAGTTTGACCGGCGAGGCCATCTCCATCGCCCAGGCCACGGGTCCAGCCAGACGCGACGCCCAATCTGAGCGAGGCGCTGCCTCGGACCGCAGAGCGACTAGGGCGGCGGCACGCCAGCGGGTCGTTCACTGACCCGGGGCCAAGGGCCAAGGCGCGGACGCACACAGGCCTGGCGTCAGTGGTTGTGCCTCAACCCTCGGCCCGCAACCCTCAGCCCTTTCCCCGCCGGCGCCTGGCACACCATGCGGCGCGGAAAACCTGACGCCTCTGCAGACATCTGGCGCGGTCAAGCAATCTAGGGGAACCACTCCTCGTCTAGCAGCTGCTCCAAGGTGTAGGGCAGTCGCTCGGAAAGAGATGCTCGTCGAGATCGGTTTCGATGACAGCGTCTCGAACCGCCTTGCGATAGACCTTGCCGAGGTTCTCGGCGTCCGGTAGCCAAGCGAGACTTGGCGACTGCTCCAACAAGCGTTCTATGGCCTTGCGCTGGCGGTTAATGGTGAGACGCCAACGCTTGCCACGGTGCTCTGGCTGGTTCTGCGTTCGGGATGCGAGTCGGCTCGCGGCTGCGCCTGTTCCGCAACGACGCACTGCCGGGCCCTCTCCCGAGGCCCTCCCAGCACCACATTGCTGGGCGCCTAGCGCCATGATGCTGACCACGGCCCAGTGGCCGGCGGCGACACCATTGCGCACGTCCGGTGCCGCAACGCGTCGCCCGCGGGCTATAGCCAGTATCGGGAGCGGCGGTCCACATTGGTCTTGATGCGGTGCGGACCGGTTCGCCTACAGATGCCGCTCACCCGAAGTCGTAGTTGACGATGTCTATGACACGTCGACATATCTCGCGGCCGTAGTCGGTCCATTGGCCCTGGCCCCAGTAGCGGTAGCAGCTGGTCTGGCTGGCCATGAGGTGGTAGAGGGCGTTGCGGTAGTTCGGGTCAGTCGTCGGGGTGCCGGGCTTGAGCACCTTTTCGTTGAAGAGTGAGCTGGCCTCTTCCATTGGGCCGATCACGTTCTCGTAGCCCTTCACCCAGGAGAGGTCATTGGTCCAGCTGCCGCCGTCCATGTGGAACTGGTGGTCTTCTTGTTTCAGCGCCTCGATGACCTGCTGCAGCTTCTCGGGGCCGTCGCCGGGCTGCATCTGCGCCCAGATCTTGCCCTGCTGAACGGGGCGGATCTCGGTGAAGTTAGACTCCTTGATGCCGAGGGCGAATAGGTGTTCCAGGTATTCGCTGCCGTTCATGAGTGGGGTGTCGCTACCAGAGGCCCCGCGCACCGCTTCCATGAACTTGTTCGGGAATTCGTTCATCATCACGCCGCCGTTTTCGCCGTCGGCAATCTGCGTCACCAGTGGCGGCACGGACTTCCCGGCGAGCTCCCAGCGCTCTAACCCCTGGGCCTCGTACCAGGGCTGCATCTGCGCCACCAGCTTGGTGTCCGAGCCCTGGGTCTTCACCAACGCGATGATGCTCGCGCTCTCGCCCGCGGAATTGGTGCAGGTGAGCAGGTGCGGCAGGTGCGGGCGCTGCGGATGCCAGCCATTGTCGGTCTGCTCCACGCTGTGCTCCTGCACCAGCACCCACTGGTAACCGCAGTCCTTCAGGGTTTTGACGAATTCGTAGGCCACGTCCGGGTGGTTCGGCAGCGCCATCTCCGACGGCGAGAAGCCGCGCAGGCGCTCCAGCGCGTCCAGTCCGAAGAGGCCCGCAAAGTGGTGTTGGAAGGCCTGCACGTGCAGCCTGTAATCCTGCACCGGCGTGGATGGCGCCACCGCATGGCCCCAGGGCATGCCGAGCCATTCCACGGCCCAGTTGTAGTCCGGGTTCATGGTGATGGTCTTCAGCGCGTCGATGACATGGCCCTCGCCCATTTGGCGCAGGCCGTGCAATAGAGTGCCGGAGTACTCGAGCATCACCCGCGGCGATTTGCCCTCGTGGATCAACTGCGGGATGAACTCACCCATGCGCTTGTAGCACCAGACGAACACCGGCGCGTTGTGGTTATCGCCGATGTCCTGGTGCTCCATCATGTACTGGAGGTTGCTGATGATGGCAGCGGTCTGCAGGTCATCGCCGCCAGCCGGAATCAGCGGCTGGTGCTGGTGCAGCGCGACGGCGCAGGCGGCGCGCACGGCGCTGAAGTCGACACCGCCGGGGTTGTCGGCCAAGCGCTTCTCCTTGCCCCGCGCCATGGCTGCGGCGATGTCTTGCTCACGGCCCGCGATGTTCGGTAGGCCTTCGATCTGCTCGGGGAGGTCGGACATGGTATTGGCTCCTGGGGTTGAAGTGGGTCAGCGTGTGCGTCTTGGGGATGGATGCATCGGGGTCTGGTCGATCGGGCCGACGGCGGGCTGTCGGCGCTGACGTTGCACGCCGAGACCGGTGTCGGGCTTCGCCATCACGCAGCCCGATCTGCGCGGCTCAGCCTGAGCGGCGGGGCTGAGTCCGCGCTGGGCTCGTGTGGCGCCTACTGGCGAGCAAGCAAATGGCGTTCCGCATCGGCAAGGGCCGTGTCGGCAGCATCCAGGTCCGCGGCGGCGCGATCCACCCAGGCTGCGCCCCAGAACAGGTTGCAGCTCGTCTCCGCGCGCAGCAGACGCCAGCGGGCCTCTTCCAGCACAGCGATCAAGCCCGGGTCCTCAGGTGCCAGGGCAGCACCCCGCTGCACGCTGGCCCGCAGCCGGGCGCTAACGTGGGCATAGCGCGCCAGCATGCGCTTTTGCGCCTCTGAGCCAGTCCATTGCGTGAACCCCTTGCCGTGGTGCCAGCCGGTATTCCAAGCGCCGGTCCTCACGTGGACCTCGCCCTGCGCGCCATATTGATCCAGGTAAGCACTGATGGCGGTGGGGCGGATGTCGGCGCTGCCTTCGCGCACGCGGTCCAGCAGCGGCAGGTAGAAGGCCGTCCAGTAGTTGGCGCCCTCGGTGACGTTGCGAAACCAGCCGCCGTTCTCGCCGTCGGTGGCGGTAGTCACCAGCGGCTCGAAGTCGCACCAGCGCGTCCGGTCCGCCACCTCCGAGATGAACCAGTCGAGCTCCATGCCGGACTCCTGGGCGTCTGAAAGCTCGCGGTCGCGCACGATGACGATGATCTCGGCGCCCTCGTGACGCGCCACGTGCGGCCGATACCGCAGCTCTGGCCATGTCATGCGGTCCACCGGCTCCACATGGGCGCTGTCCACGAGCACGTAGCGATAGCCGAACTGCTGCAACAGCGGGATCAGCTCCATGGAAAAGCCCATCTCCGGCGGCCAAAAACCTTGGAAACGGTCGCGCCAGAAGACGCGCCGCGCGAGGTCCTGCCAGCGGCGCAGGTGCTCGGGCCGATCTGCAGGCGGGATCAGCGGCAGCACCGGGTGGTAATAGCCGGTGCCGAGGATCTCGAACAGCTCCGTGTTCTGCAGGTGCCAGAGCAACTTGCCGCAGTCGACGACGCCGTAGACCCGCTCCTGAAAGCCCGAGCTCGACAACGTCTCTAGCAGCGTGCCGGACAGCGACAGCTGTACCCGTGCGAGGTCCTCCTGGCCCCACAGGCTGCGCGGGATGCGGTCCAGCGCAAACAAGATCTCCTGGGCTTCCCAGGCGGCATGTTCCAGCAGGTCTTCGAGGTTGCCTGCGGGCTGGTGAAGGTTCAGCACCAAGGCGTGGTGGGCGGGCATGGGCGATAGCTCTACCGACGAGGGCAACCCCGGGGACCATGCCCCGGGCACCATGGGACGCGCTGCGTCGACGCAGTCGGCGCTCTATCGTGCAATGATACCGGATCGGCCGCGGCGCCCGGCAGTTCTGCAGCCGGCTGGCGGTGCTGACCGCGGGCCCAGGCAGCCGCCGGGGCTGGGCAACGCAAGCCCGCGGCAGCGGGCCGACACGCACCCGGATGCCGCAGCATGACCGACGCCCCGACAATGGCCCTACCCCGGCCGGCCCTTCAGGCCCAACCTGCGCCTAAGGTGCGCCCGCTTGAGGCCAGGCGGGAGCGGCGCAATCTCCCCGGGAATCGCCGGGTTGGCACACAGGCTGGCCCGAACAACCAAACGGCGCATTGCCCAACGCAGATCGGCGCACCGCGCGCCCCTCGGTCAAGCTCAAGCAGTCGGTGACCCGGTGCCGGCGCCACACGCTCGCTTACCTTCCTTTCGCCCACCCGGCTTCACGCCAGATAACAACATGCAACGCGTCATCATTGACCCGGAATCCAGGTCCCTAGCTGAGCGCTTCGCCCTGGTGAAGGCCGCCAACCGCCGTCGCGGGCGCTTTCCTGAGGGCTGTGTCACCGTGATGGAGTCCGAGGAGGCCGCCCGCGCCGGCCGCGACGAGGCATCCCAGCTACACCCGGCTTTGGTCTATGGGCCATCCAGCTCCTCCGAAGGGCAAAAGCTCTACTATCTGGTCAGATGGCTGTGAGCATGGATCAGCCAACGACCCCCACCCTCGCCGTGTCGGGGATCAGCAAGTCCTACGCCGAGGGCCGCGAGCGCCGAGCCGTCCTGCAGGATGTCAGCTTCGACGTCGCCCCCGGCGAATGCGTGGCCCTGGTGGGGCGCTCAGGCTCGGGTAAATCCACACTGCTGAACCTGCTCGCTGGCATCGACCAGCCCGATGCCGGCGACGTGCGCATCATGGGCCGGAGTGTCACCGGCATGGGCGAGCCGGAGCTGACGCTGCTGCGGCGCCGGCACATCGGCTTCATCTACCAATTCTTCAACCTGATTCCGACCCTGACGGTGGCCGAGAACCTGGACCTGCCGCTGGAGTTGAACGGCCTGCCGGCCCGCGAGCGCCCCGGGCGCCGCGCCGAGCTGCTGGCCAAGGTTGGGCTCGAGGGTCGCGAGCTGGCCTTTCCGGACCAGCTCTCCGGTGGCGAGCAGCAGCGTGTGGCCATTGCGCGCGCCATCATCCACGACCCGGCATTGGTGCTCGCCGACGAGCCCACCGGCAATCTGGACGCCCAAACCGGCCACCGCGTGCTAGAGCTCTTGTCCCGCCTCTTCCGGGACGAGGGCCACACGCTGATTCTGGTCACCCACAGCCGTGAGGTATCGGCAATCGCCGACCGCACCTTTGCCGTGGATGGTGGGCGGCTGTGCGCCGATACCCAGGCCCTGTCGTGGTGACGCCGAGCCTGACGCAGGTGGGCCGGGCGAGCATGCGCCTGGCCCGGCAATGGGGTGCAGCCGTCGCCGCCCTGCCGGGCGCGGTGCGCCTGCCGCCGACACTGCTGAGCGCGAGCCGCCGCTACCTGACGCGCCACCCCTGGCAGACCTGGCTGTCCATCATCGGCATTGCCCTCGGCGTCGCCGTGGTCATCGCCGTAGACCTTGCCAACGAGAGTGCCCGGCGCGGCTTCCGCTTGTCCGTGGAGCAGGTCGCAGGCCCAGCGACCCACCAGATCCGGGCCGCCACCGGCGGCATCGCGGACCAGGCCTACGCAACCCTGCGCGTGGAGCAAGCCCTTGGGCTGGCCACACCGGTCATCGAGGCGCCCGTGCGCATCGGCGAGCGTAGCCTCAGCCTGGTGGGGCTCGACCTCATCGCCGCAGTGCCCATGCGGCCTGAGCTGTTTGCCGGTGCCGCCGGCGCCGGGGCGGGAGAAGCTGCCGCCTCGGCGCTCACCGCAGGCTTGATCACGCTGCTCGCGGAACCGGATACCCTCATGCTGGCCGCCGCCGATGCGGCAGCCATTGGCGTGGCTGCTGGCGACAGCATCAACGTCGAGATCGGCAGCGAGAGCCGACCCATGCGCGTCGGCGCCGTGCTGCCTGGGCAAGGCGGCGCCGGCCAAGGAGTGGGCGGCCTCGCCATCGCCGACATCGCCACGGCCCAGGAGGTCACCGATAGCCTCGGCGAGGTGGAGCGCATCGACCTCATCCTGACCGATGCTGAGGCGGAGCGCCTCGCCGCTGCCCTGCCCACCGGGCTTCGGCTCACCACCACGGCCCAACGCACCAACGCGCTGGCGCAGATGACCCGCGCCTTCCACACCAACCTCACCGCGATGAGTCTGCTGGCCATGCTGGTGGGCGGCTTCATCGTCTACAACACCATGACCTTCGCGGTGCTCCAGCGCCGGCCGCTGCTAGGCACGCTGCGCATGCAGGGTGTGACGCGCACGCAGCTCTTTGCGCTGGTGCTGGTGGAGACGCTGGTGCTAGCGAGCATCGGCGCACTGCTCGGCGTGCTAACGGGCATCGCCGTGGGGGCGGGGCTGGTGCAGCTGGTGACGCGCACCATCAACGATATCTACTTCCAGCTCAGCGTGCGTAGCCTGCACCTGGACTGGCTGTCGCTCACCAAAGGGGTCGGACTTGGCGTCGGTGTCACCCTGCTGGCCGGGCTCGGCCCGGCGCTGGAGGCGGCACGCTCCCAGCCGCGGGATGTGGTGCGCCGCACCTTGGTGGAGCAGCGCGGACAGCGGCTGCTGCCCTGGCTCGCGGCGGGCGGGGTGTTGTTGATCGGTCTCGGGCTGCTGCTGGTGCCGCTGTCTGGGCGGTCTATGACGTGGGGCTTCGTGGCGCTCTTTTTCGTCATCGTCGGCGCAAGCCTGTGCATGCCGCTGGTGGTAAGTGCACTGGCGGGGATCAGCACGCCCCTGTTCGGCCGGCTCTTCGGCAGCGTTGGGCGGCTGGCGGCGCGCGGCATCACCGCCTCCATCACCCGCTCGGGGCTCGCGGTGGCAGCACTGGCGGTGGCCGTCGCCGCCACCGTCGGGGTCGGCATCATGATCGGCAGCTTCCGCGCGAGCGTGTCAGACTGGCTGGAGCACACGCTCACCAGCGACATCTACATCGCCACCGACGAGAGCGGCGGGGCCAACAGCCTGGCCTCCCTGCCCTCCGGGCTCGCAGATCAGCTGCTGGCCCTCCCGGGCATCGAGGCCGTGAGCCAGGGTCGCAGCCGGCAGGTGGAGACGCGCGACGGCCAAATGCGCGTCCTGGCCCTCAGCTCCAGCGCCGGACATCCACGGGGATTTCGCTTTAGCAGCGACACCGCCGCCGAGCTCTGGCCGCGCTGGGCGGCAGGCGAGCTGGCGGTGGTGTCGGAGCCTTTCGCCTACCGACAGGACATCGGCGTCGGCGACAGCATCGAGCTCTTCACCGCCCGGGGCTGGCGGAGGTTCGAGATCGGCGGGGTCTTTCAAGACTACGGCAGCGACAGCGGCACTGTGATCCTGCCCAAGGGCCTCTATGCCGATCTTTGGGAGGACACGGGCACATCGTCACTGGGGCTCGTGCTCGCGGACCGGGCCGATGCAGCAGCTGTGGAGGCGCAGGTGGACGCCATCGCGGCCGCCCTGGAACAGCCGGCTGCGGTGCAGACCAACCGTGGCATTCGCGCCCTCTCGCTCGAGATCTTCGACCGCACCTTCACCATCACAGAGGTGCTGCGGCTGCTCGCCATCGGCGTCGCCTTCGTCGGCATCCTGAGCGCCCTGATGGCCTTGGAACTGGAGCGGACCAAGGACTATGCCGTGCTGCGTGCCACCGGCATGACGCGGGGTCAGCTGCGGCTGCTGATTCTGCTGCAGACCTCGCTCATGGGCGTCGCGGCGGGCCTGCTGGCCATCCCGCTCGGCGTGGCCATGGGGAACCTGCTGATCCAAGTCATCAACCTCAGATCCTTCGGCTGGACCATGCCCATGCGTCTGACGCCGGACACCCTCGCCTCGGGCGTCGTGCTGGCTTGGGTCGCGGCCGTCATCGCCGGACTCTACCCGGCGCTGCGGGCGGCGCGGACGGCACCGGCCCAGGCACTGCGCGAGGAATAGCAACGCGGTGTTCGGCCCAGCGTCTCTGTCGTGTATTCTTTCGAGTAACAGCCGACGGCGGTGCAGGTGACCAGATAACGGCACCTGGCAGGGTTGCGGCGACGGGCTTTTTGCAAAAACCGGAGGCGAGTGAGCGACGATGGCTGAGGACAAGAAGGTCGTGACCAAGAAGACTGCGCAGAAGAAGGCTGCCGAGGCCAAACCGGCGCCGGCCGCCACCGCGGCGCCGGCGACACAGCAGCCCGCGGCCAAGACCCCCCCCACCAAAAAGACCACGGCGGCGGCGCCGACGGCACCTGTCACCAAGAAGACCGCTGCAAAGAAGACCCCCGCAAAGAAGGCGGTCGCGAAGAAGGCCGTGGCCCAAAAGGCTGTGACCAAAAAAGCGCTGGCCGCCAAGTCCCGCCCGCAGCCGCCACTGGCAGAGCGCGCCGTGACCTTGCAGCCGGTGGGCACCGTCACGCCGGAGGAGCGCTACCGGATGATCCAAGAAGCTGCCTACTATCGGGCCGAAAAGCGCGGCTTCGCCCCCGGCCATGACGCCGAGGACTGGGCCGCCGCCGTCGCCGAGATCGACGCCATGCTCGGCCGTAGCGGATAACGCCGCCGGTTGAACCAGGCCGCTGAGCCCTGCGGCCCTTTTCCCCGGGGGCTGCGGTCGCCACCTTGCAGGTCGCTGCAAGCCATCGGTGACCGCGCATGAACACCCCCGACGCCTACCTTTCCTCCCCAACCGACACGGATGCGGATCCCGCGGCCCTGCGCGAGCGCTTCATGGCGACGGGCCTCGATGAGGCTACGCTGGACGCAGACCCGCTGCGCCAGTTCCAGCAGTGGTACCAGCAGGCCATCGACGCCCGCCTGCCGGAGCCCAACGCCATGTCCCTGGCCACCGTCGACCCCGATGGCCAACCCAGTCTGCGCACGGTCCTGCTCAAGCTCTACGACGCGGACGGGTTCGTCTTCTTCACCAACTACGAGAGCCGCAAGGCCCGGCAGATGGACCACAACGACCGCGTCGCGCTGCTGTTCCCCTGGGTGGCACTCGCGCGGCAGGTGAAGATCCTCGGGCGCGCCACGCGCATCCCCACCGGCGAGTCGCTCAGGTATTTCGCCACCCGCCCCCGCGGCAGCCGCATCGGGGCCTGGTCTTCGCCGCAAAGCCAGGTGATCAGTTCCCGATCCCTGCTGGAAGAAAAGGTCGCGGAGATGAAGCGTCGCTTCGGCGATGGCGAGATCCCACTGCCGCACTTCTGGGGCGGCTACCGCGTCGTGCCTGTCAGCATCGAATTCTGGCAGGGCCGCGAAAGCCGGCTGCATGATCGCTTCCGCTATACCCGCATCGCCGACGGCTGGCGCATCGAACGGCTCGCGCCGTAATCACAGGGGCGACAGGTCTTTTCCCTCGACGACTTGACGGCCCCAACCGGCGAGATCGACATCAGCCACGACCTGCGCGAGCTCGAGGACGACAGCGGCCAAGCGCAGAGCAGCGCGTCCGGCTACCCTGTTTGAGTCCGGCGCTGGTGGTTCAGTAGCATGGAAATCAACGCGATCACCGGGCTGATCCTCGCCGGCGGCGCTGGACGGCGCATGGGTGGTGAGGACAAGGGGCTGGTCGCGGTCCGCGGCCGCCCCCTCGCCGCCTGGACCGCAGCGGCGCTGCGCCCGCAGGTGGGCCGTCTGTGGATCAGCGCCAATCGCAATGCCGAGCGCTATGCCGTGCTGGCCGAGCGTGTCGTCGCAGACGGGCTGGATGACTTCCAAGGCCCCCTCGCGGGCATTGCCGCCGCGCTCGCCGTCACCGAAACCCCCTGGCTGCTGACGGCGCCCTGCGATACGCCGCTCTTGCCCGCTGACCTTGGCGCCCGCCTTGCCGCCGCCCTGGCCGCCCACCCCACGGCGGACCTTGCCATCGCCGCCGCCGGCGAGCGCCGGCACCCGCTGCATGCCCTGTTGCCGGCGCGCTTGGCGGCGGGCCTGGAGCGCTATCTCGCCGCGGGCGGCCGTAGCGTGCACGGCTGGCTGGCTGGGCTTGGCGTCACGGTGGTGTCATTCGAGCCGGATGGGCACGCCTTCACCAACGCCAACAGCCCGGTGGAGCTGGCGACGCTGGAGCGGTGTCTGCCACACTTCGGCGGCAGCCCCGACCCAGGGCAGACCTGACGGGATGCGCTCAGCGCGTCAGGTAAGGCTCCAGCTCCCCACGCAGCGTTTCCGTATCCGCGCTGTAGCGCACCGCGGTGACCACGCCGCCGTCCAGGTCGATCAGCGTCACCTCGCCGGGACGCCGGGGTAGTGCGGCGGTGTCGGCCTCCTCGCGGCCGAGGAGTAGGGGATAGCTGTAACCGCGCATCTTCGGCAGCGCGAAGATGCTGGTCACGAGGCCGGGCATGGCGCTGATATCCGCCACGTAGGCAATGCCCGCCTGCGCCAGCGCATCACCGCCCAGCTCCTCCAACAGCGCGTGCGCGAGTTCACTGCTGTCCCGATCCGGCGCGAACAGGACCAATAGCGTCTGCGCATCGATCTCATGCGTGCGGTCGTGCTGATCCTTGAGCTGCAGTTTCGGCAGCGCTTGCCCGGTGCCGACGGGCAGTTCGGGAGCGTCCGGCTCGGCCGCCGCGATGGCGGCAAGCGGCCCGGTGAGGACGAGGGCCAGGACCAGGACCGGGGTCAGGACGGGTGTTAGGCTCGCAAAGCCGATGCGCGCCCTGCTCGAAATCCCTCGACTGTTGCCTTGGTGCCGCATGCGTTGGTGCCTCATGAGTCGTGAATGCCGATGCCCGCGCGCCCGTGCGGGGCCATGAAGTCCAGCGCTGGCCCCTTGGGCACGATGCCGGTGGGATTGATGGATGCGTGGCTGCCGTAGTAGTGCAGCTTGATGTGGTCCATGTTCACCGTCTCGGCGATGCCAGGGACCTGATACAGCTCCCGGGTATAGGCCCAGAGGTGCGGATAGTCCACCAGGCGCTTCAAGTTGCACTTGAAGTGGCCGTGATAGACCGGGTCGAAGCGCACCAGGGTCGTGAACAGCCGCCAGTCTGCTTCGGTCATACGCTCACCCACCAGGTAGCGCTGGCGCGCTAGCCTGGCCTCGAGCTCGTCCAGGGCTGCGAAGAGCTGGTCGAAGGCGGCCTCGTAGGCCGCCTGGGTCGTCGCGAAGCCAGTGCGGTAGACGCCGTTGTTGATGTTGTCGTACACGAGCGCGTTCACCGCGTCGATCTCATCCCGCAGCTCAGCCGGGTAGAGATCCACGTCCGCGCGCCCCCAGGCGTCGAAGGCGCTGTTCAGCATGCGGATGATCTCGGCAGACTCGTTATTGACGATGAGCTGGCGTTGTTTGTCGTAGAGCACCGGCACGGTGACGACGCCGTCGAAGTCCGGCGCCGTCTGCTGATAGAGCTGGTGCAGCTTGTCGAAGCCGTGGACATGGTCTGGGGTGGCGCCGGGGTAGTCGCCGAACACCCAGCTCTCCGGTGGCATCAGCGGATGCACCACGGAGACGGAAATCAGCTCTTCCAGCCCCTTCAGCTGGCGCACGATCAACGTGCGATGCGCCCAGGGGCAGGC
This sequence comes from uncultured Thiohalocapsa sp., assembly GCA_964524185.1. GTDB lineage: Bacteria > Pseudomonadota > Gammaproteobacteria > Chromatiales > Chromatiaceae > Thiohalocapsa. The sequence continues at coordinate 38,707 of CAZGCI010000026.1, forward strand.
ATAGGACACATAGAGATGGTAGCGGCCAGGCTCGGCGGGGAAGCCACCCTCCCCCGATACGCCAGGGCTGCCATCCGGCGTCACCCAATGGCGAAAGCCGGATTCCCAGCGCACGAACTCGCCCTTGCTGTTGGTCTTCATGATTAACTCCGCCGCACTCGGCGGCTGCAGAGGGTCGCGATCGGCCAACAGCGGCGCCGGCCCGGTGCAAGGGGCCGGCGGCGGTGACCCGCGAGATCAGGCGGCCTCGCCGGAGCCCGGTGGGCCCCCAGCGGCCCCCGACAGGCGGCCGCGAAACAGCATCGACACGGCCAGGGCAAGGACAACGGCACCGCCGATGACCAGCACCAGCAACATCCAATTGTCGTTAAGCCAGGCGATGGCGATACCGCTCAGCAGCAGAAACGCCCCGAAGACGGCCATTTTCCAGTCCACGTAAATGCCGGACAGCACGGTGGCCAGGCCGATGACGTAGATGGTGACGAACGCGCCCTGTTCATCGTTCAGAAAGTCCTGCACCGCATGGGCGTAGAGCAACCGGATGACGAGGACGAGGGCGCCCCAGTGCAGCAGTTGGCGCACGATGTAATTCCAACGCTCGCTCCTGCTGCTGCCGGCCCAGTGCCAGCCGCCGAGGATGGACACCAGCGCCAGCGGCGGGATGAACAGCTGCCAGTAATTGCTCATGCCGGCTGCATCGTGCGCTGTCATGGCCACCAGCACGAGGGCAACGAGATAGAGCACCACATAGGGCAGTTGGTAGATCAGAAAGCGCTTGCGCTCGAGCTGTGGATCGGTTGTAGACACGGCGAACTCTCCTTCGGGCTTGCGGAACTTCAGGGGTGCCGGATCCCCGGGCGCGGCAGGCCCGCGAGCGAGGACGTCTTGCGGGGCGGCTCCGGGGGCGCCAAGTGCGGCCGGCGCAGCGGTCTTCGCCGCATCGCCCACCGCACCCGGGGTCACAGCATAACTGCGCAGTTGCCCGCAGGACAGACCAACAACGTGCAGCCTGGGGTTGAAACGGAGTCTGCCGACCTGCCGGCAACCCGGCCGCGCATCGGTCGGAAGCGCAGCCTCGCTAAGGCTGCGCGTTATCCGCTTCCACGGCCTCCAGCAGCCGCTCGTAGATCTGCGGGAAGGTGTAGGCCACGCGATTCCACGACGGGATCAGCTTCGCCTCCTGCGGGCCTTTGCTCTGCATCCAGGCATCCCAGAGGAAGCCGCGGAAGTGGCTGGCGGCGGATTCCTCTTCGTACAGGTCGTAGTGCAGGTCGTTGACGTCGGAGTCGTAGCTGTACTTGCGCACGTACTTGAGCGCGTTCTGGTAGTAGGTGTGCAGCAGCATGTCCACGTAGGAGTCGTCCAGCGGCACGCCGTGGGAGCGCATGTAGGTGAGATAGAACTTGGCGATGTCCACAACCATGCGATGTAGGCCCTTATTGGTGTCGTCCGGCGACATCTCCTGGTGCTTGTGCTCGTAGTTGGGCGCTAGGTCGATCTGCGCCACCTGCCGACGCGTCAGCTGGTCGTAGACCTGCGACAGCGTCGCCACCTCCAGGCCCCAGTCATACGCAATGTTCAGGCCCCGGGCCAGGTCCGAGGTAAAGCAGAACTCCCCCGCCAGCGGGTACTTGAAGCTGCGGTGGTAGTCGAAGAAGCGCTGCAGCTCCGGCAGGCACTGCTGGCACATGATGCGCGAGAGGGTATCCACAAAGGGCGTCACGAAGAGCCGCGTCACCCGACCCTTCATGGACCGCTCCGTCGGCGAGATGCGGGCGTAGTAGCCCTTGCAGAACTGGAAGTCGTTGTTGGGGTTTGCCACCGGCTCAATGAGCCGGCCCAGCATGGTGCGGCTGTAGGTGACGATGTCGCAGTCGTGGAGGGCGATGACGCTCGCCTCATCGCGGGCAAAGAGGTAGCCCAGCGTCACCCACACCGACTGGCCCTTGCCCTGCTCCCCGGTCGGGATCTCGCGCTCCGCCATCTGTGCCAATAGGTCCTGGATGCGCGGGCCGTCGATCCAAATCACCCGTACCTCTCGCCCCGGCGCCGCAAGCCGGCCGAAGTAGGCCTGGGCCTCGCGGAACTGGGCCGCCTCCGGCGCCCCGCCGAGGGCCACGACAATGCTCTTGAGATAGCGCACCTCGGCGATGCGCTCGAGGATGCGATCCAGCACGCCGGCATTCGCCATCTCGCTATGCAACGACGGCAACAGCAAGCTCACATGCGTGTGGCGGGCGTGGTCCTCGAGCTTGCGCTCGAGGTTGCTCAGGTAGTTGTCTTTATCAAACGCTTCATACAACGCGTGCAGCGTTGTGATCTGCGGTTCCTGGTGGAAATCGGCCATGCTCGTTACCCCTCGCGTCGGTCACGCCACAATGCCGGCTTCGCGCACCAGCCAGGGCCGCCGACTCCACGGCGCTGCCCGGGGAAGCGCAAGCATCGTCGCGCGGCGCCGCCCTTGGGCAGCGCCTCGTGGACGCCCCACTCAGGTGTGCGCAATGGGCTTACTGGTGAAGAGATAGTCCTTCAGCTCGCTGTCGAACTTCGGGTCTTTGCGGCGTATCCACTCCAATACCATCGCCGCGTGCTCTTTTTCCTCGTCGCGGTTGTGCGCGAGGATGGCCGCAAGCTCCGGATCCTTGCAGGCGTCCACGCGCTGGTTGTACCAATCGACGGCCTCGAGCTCTTCCATCAGGGAGATGATGGCGCGATGCATATCACGCGTTTCGTCGGAGAGCTCGTCAATGGGCTCGTGATAACCCTCGTTTGCCATGGCTAGAATGCTCCGTTGGATTGCTGACGCGCAGCGGCGGCGGGTCTCGCCCCGCCGGGGCGGAGCCACCGACCAACCCCCGCCGCGCGGTTTGGCTTGTCATCTCGGCGCTGCCAAGAATGACAGAAAACCTGGCGCCGGTCCCCCTAGCGAACCGCACCCTAACCCTGCCGATGCCCGTGAGCCAGGCGGGCAGCGCCGCAGACCTGCATGGCCCAATAGCACGCCGGGATGCGCACAGGACACCGTGAGCCGCACTCAGGGCCCATGGGCGTCGATACGCCGGCCGACGAAGCCCGAGTAGCGCAGGCGCTCCTCGCCGTCGGCGTCGATGATCCGCAGGGTCTCGCCGCGGCTGCGCCCGAGGCCGAGGATAATGGCCTCGGAGTCCGAGACGGGCCGCAGCGGCACCTGGATGTGCGCGGCGGAGAGCCTCGGCATGCGGTAGCTCAGGCAGAGATGCCCATCGCGAAGCTTGAGCTCCGTATCCGTCACGGGGAAGCCGGGGTCTTGGTTCAGCACCTCATAGCGGCCTACACGCGCCAGCCATGCCTCCGGCACCGGCTGCTCGGGCACCTTCTCACCGATGACCAGGCGCTCCTTGCCATGGCGCGCCACCACGACGTCCCGACCGCCGAGGTGCTCGGTGCGAAAGCGCATGGCCGCCAACGGCTCCAGGCCGCGCGGTAAGGCCCCGGCAGCGTCCTCCCCGAGGCCGAACCAGCCCTCGGCATGGGGGACCAGGTTGAAGGTCGCGTCAATCATGCAGGCGCAGAGCGTCGGCTGCGGCTCGCGGATGGAGATCAGCCCAAAATCCGTGGCATAGCGCCCGGTGATGTCGCCCAGCTGCGGCACCGCCGCCTGCCTATCCAAGGCCGCAAGGAACAACGCCGCGGACGGCGGCGTGGCGACGGCATCCAGCGCCTGCCCCAGCACCGCCTCGGCGAGTTGCGAGACCACCGCGCGGGAGCCGTCCGCATTGGCCAGCACCGCAACCCCGAGGCCGCGCTCCGGCAGCAGAATCATCTCCGCGGCAAAGACCAGCGTCTTGCCGCCGTGACGCAGCACCGTGCCGCCGCCGGGGATGGTGTCCTGTTCCAAAAACCAGCCGAGCCCGCTCACCATGTCCAAATCCAATGGCACGTCGAGGTTCTGCGGCTCGCACAGCTGCTCCACGCCGGCCTTGTTGAGGATCCGGCTGCCGTTGAGCGCACCGCCGCCGAGCACAGCCCGCAGGAAGCGCCCCAGGTCCGCCGCCGAGGTGTAAAGCCCGTGCGCAGGCAGGTCCCGGATGGGCAGCACAGCGAAGGGCTCGCCGTCGCGATAGCCCTGCGCCAAGGCCACATCGCCAGCGCCGGGCGTGCCCATGCTGCTGTGCCGCATGCCGAGCGGCTGAAACAGGTGCTGCCGGATGTACTGCGGATACGGGGTCTCCGACACCTCCTCCACCATGTGGCCCAGCAGCGTATAGCCGACGTTGGAATAGGCGAGTACGAAGCCCGGCGGAAAGGCGGTGTACTCCTCGGCCAGCTGCGCGGCGACCTGCGTATAGGGCGTATCCGTCCACATCCCGCTGTTCAGGTCCGTCGGCAGGCCAGCATGGTGGCTCAGCACCGAGCGCACCGTGATGGGCGCGGCGGTGGTATCGAAACGGCTTCGGATGGCAAACCCAGGCAGATAGGCGCTCAGCGGCTGGTCGATGTCGATGCGGCCGGCCTCGGCGAGTTGCATCACGGCCGTGGCCGTGAGGGGCTTGGCCAGGGAACCGGCCCGATACACCGTCTGGGGCCCCGCGCGCACACCCTGCTCGCGATCGGCGTCACCGAAGCCCTCGGCCCAAAGCACGCGCTCATCACGCACCAGCACCAGGCTCAGGCCCGGCACCTGGAAGCGCTCCTGGGCTGCCCGAATGAGGGGGGCGAGGGCCTCGCGCAGCGCACGGGCCTCGGCGGTGATGACCGTGCCTGGCATCACAGCAGGCTCCTCTGCGACGGCGCCTCCCGGGGGCAGTAAGAGGACGACCCAGCAGATCAGCACGCGCCACCTGGGCGGCAACTGAGCGACCCCCGGCGACGTGGGCTGGGCTTTGGACATGGCAAGGCTCCCCCCAATGGCGCGGGCAAATGCCCGAGCGCACCCGCCATTGCGGCGGTAGTGCGGTGGCAGTGCGGCGGTAGTGCGGCGGTAGTACGCCCGTCAGCCGGGAATGGTGGCCAAGTCGGCAGCGACTTGCAACGGGTGTCCGATGCCGGCCCAAAGGGGAAGCCGGACCGGGGCCGAAGGCTGACTCGGACCCGCAGGGCCTGCGCTACCCAGGGCAGCGCGAGGGCTTATACAGCCGCCGTGGTACGGCGCCGCGCGGTCCGGTCGCAGGCAGACAGAGCGGCGCGCGCCGCTTCAGGTGTCGAGCTTGTTATCGTCCGGCTCGCCGAGGCACTGCTCGGACTCGAACCACATCACGTTGATAATGCCGAACGCGACGGCGAGTAACACGCCGAGAATCCAGGAGAAGTACCACATGGGGGAGGCTCCAAGTCGCTGTTGTGTAGAAAGACAGAGGGCCGCGACGCGACCGACGGTGCCTCGCCGAGAGGCAAGGGAAGGGCCGAGGGCCGAGGAGCAGCCGCGGTCGGCGGTGCTGACGTCCAGACCTTGGCCCTTGGCCCTCGGCCCTCCCCAGTGACAACTCGGTGTCATGCCCAAGTTGCGGCAGCTCGCCGGTCTGGGCCAGCGCCTCGCCAGCCCCTCAGTACGCCAGCTTATCCTGCGCTTCGATCTCCTCCACCGTGACGCGCCGCCACATGCGGGCGTAGGTCCAGGTGGTGTAGGCGAGGATGATCGGGATGAAGATCACCGCGGCCCAGAACATCACCGTCAGAGTCAGGTGGCTGGAGGTGGCGTCCCACGCGATGAGGCTGCTACCCGGGTTGGTGCTGGACGGCATGATGAACGGGAACATGGCGCTGCCGGCGGTCATGATGATCCCGGTGATGCCCAGCGCGCTCATCACCAGACCCAAGCCCGCGCGATCCTGCATGGACAAAGACACCGCATAGCCGAGCCCGGCGAAGCCGAGGATGGGGAACAGCAGGGTCCATGGGTGGCGCCCGTAGTTGGCGAGCCAGGCGAAGGGCGCGATGACGACCTCTTTGGTCAGCGGGTTCGGGATCGCATCCGTCGGCGGCATGCTGATCACGCGGAAGCCGTCGACAAAGAAGGTGACCCAGAGCCCGGCGAGCGCAAAGCCCACGATGGTCGCGAGCCCAATCACCTTGGCGGCCCGTTTGGCACGGGAGGCGATGGGCTCCCCGGTGCGCAGCTGCAGCCAGATGGCGCCGTGCAACGTCAGCATGCCCAAGCTAATGAGCCCCGCCAACAAGGCAAAGGGGTTCAGCAGCGCGAAGAAGCTTCCCGTGTAGTAGGGCCGCAGGAGCTCGTCCAGATGAAACGGCACCCCCTGCAGCAGGTTGCCGAAGGCGATGCCGAACACCAGCGCCGGCACCGCGCCGCCGATGAACAGCCCCCAATCCCAGGCGTTGCGCCAGTGTTTGTTCTCGATCTTGCTGCGGTAGTCGAAGCCCACCGGCCGAAAGAACAAGGCGAATAGCGCCAGCAGCATGGCGAAGTAGAAGCCGCTGAACGCCGCCCCATACACCAGCGGCCAGGCGGCAAAGATCGCGCCGCCGGCGGTGATGAGCCAGACCTGGTTGCCGTCCCAGTGCGGACCGACGGTATTGATGATGACGCGACGCTCGCTGTCGTTCTTGCCCAGGAAGGGCAAGAGCGTGCCCACGCCCATGTCCATGCCGTCGGTGACCGCAAACCCGATGAACAGCACCCCCACCAACAGCCACCAGACGAACTTCAGGGTGTCGAAGTCCAGGATCATGTCAATCCTCCCGCTGCTGCGCCGGGGCGTTGGTGGGTGCCGGGCCGGACCCCTGGCCTGTGTCGCCCCGCGGCGCCGCGCCCGCATCGGCGCCCGCGGCGCCCTCTGTGCGGTTGGTCCGCTGCGCCAGGCGCTCATGGTAATAGCGACCGGAGTGCAGTGAGCTCGGGCCCTGGCGCGCAAACTTGACCATCAGGAACATCTCGATGGCGAACAGCAGCGTGTAGAAGATGATGAACGCACTCAGGCTGAACATGACGTCGCTCGCCGTCAGGCTGGAGACCGCCACCGAGGTGGGCAGCACCTCGCCAATGGCCCAGGGCTGACGCCCGAACTCCGCGACGAACCAACCCGTCTCTGCAGCGACCCAGGGCACCGGGATGCTCAGTAGAAAGGCCCAGAGCAGCCAGCGCTTCTCTTGGATCTTGCGCGTGGCGTTGAAGTAGAAGCCGAGCACAAACAACAGCAGCATCCAGAAGCCCCCCGCCACCATGACGCGGAAGCTCCAGAACAGCGGCGCCACCGATGGGATGGAGTCCTTCACCGCCAGCTGGATCTGCGCCTCCGTGGCCTCGGCGGGGTTGTCCGTGTAGCGCTTCAGCAGCAGTCCATAACCCAGATCGGCCACGTGCTCCTCGAACGCGCCGCGGTTGTGGGCGTTGTCCTCCCCGTTGCGCAGCCGCTGCAGGTATTCATAGGCCACCATGCCGGAGCGGATGCGCACTTCGTGCTGGCGCATCAACTCCTTGAGTCCAACGACCTCTTGATCGAAGGAGCGGGTGGCGATGAGCCCCAGCGCCCAGGGGATCTTCACCGCCCGATGCGTCTCCTCATCCTCATTGCTCGGCAGACCGAACAGCGTGAAGCCGGCGGGCGCCTCCTCCGTGTGCCACTCCGCCTCGATGGCCGCGAGCTTGACCTTCTGCACATCGCCCACCTCGTAGCCGGACTCGTCGCCGAGCAGGATCACCGAGAGAATGGACGCGAGCCCAAAGCCCATAGCCACGGAGAACGAGCGCTTCGCGAAGGCCAGATCCCGGCCCTTGAGCATGTACCAGGCGCTGATGCCGGCGACGAACATGGCGGCGGTGACATAGCCCGCGGCCACCGTGTGCACGAACTTGACCTGCGCGACGGGGTTGAAGAGCACCTCATAGAAGCTCTGCATCTCCATGCGCATGGTCTCGTAGCTGAACTCGGCACCCACCGGGTACTGCATCCAACCGTTGGCAATGAGAATCCACATGGCCGAGAGGTTGGAGCCCAAGGCCGTCAGGAAGGTCACCATCAAATGCTGGCGCTTGGTCAGCCGCTCCCAGCCCAGGAAGAAGAGCCCGATGAAGGTGGACTCCAGGAAGAAGGCCATCAGCCCTTCGATGGCCAATGGTGCACCGAAGACATCACCCACGTAGTGCGAGTAATAGGCCCAGTTGGTGCCGAACTGGAACTCCATGGTGAGCCCGGTCGTGACACCGAGGGCAAAGTTGATGCCAAACAACTTCCCCCAGAATTTGGTCATGTCCTTATAGATCTCGCGCCCGGTCATCACGTAGACGCTCTCCATGATGACCAGCATCCAGGAGAGCCCCAGCGTCAGCGGCACGAACAGGAAGTGATACATCGCGGTGGCGGCAAATTGCCAGCGCGAGAGCTCGATCATGGTGCTGTCAAGCATGGGTTGAGTCTTCCGTCGTTATGGCACTGATCCCAGCAGGCGCGCCGGCTCACCGCCGCATTGGCCCGATCCGCAACTGCCATCGTCGCCCAGGCGCGCCGCCGCTCCAGCGCACACGCACCGACCACGACACAGCCAGCGCCGACGCGCGCCCCGCTTGCTAGACCGCGATGGGCGACCCTGCATTAGTCACTGCTTATATTCTCCGACCGCAGCGGTCGGACATGCGAATCATCAATGCGCAGAGCATCGACGCGATGAACGGTCGCATTAGATGACCCGCGTCAATGGTTGGCGCGGCGGCGGCGCAGGCCGACGGGCGCGTGCAATGGCCTGCTGTAACCGCGGCTTCATGCGGGCGGGCCGAGGGCCGAGGGCCGAGGCGCCATCGCTGTTGACGGTTCGGGCGTCCGACCCTCGGCGCTCGGCCTTGGACGAACCGTTGTCGCCCCGACAACGCCGGCTTGCCAGGCCGTTACCCCAACGCGTGCGACGTCAGGGCAGCGGCTCCAGATGCAGATGAAGGCCCGCGCCGCCGTCGTCGCCGTGGTTATGGGTCTCTTCGGCGACGCGCACCGGCAGCACCGAGAGACGGCCGTGGCGGACGCCGGGCTGGGCGATGACGGCGTCGGCGAAGGCGCGCACGCGGTCGCTGGCGCCGCGCAGCACCACGGTCTCCAGGCAGTGGTCGTGGTCTAGGTGCACATGCAGCGTCGAGACGGCGAGGTCGTGGTGCTGGTGGTGGGCCTGGGTCAGGCGCGAGGCGAGCTCCCGCTCGTGGTGGTTGTAGACATAGCTCAGGCTGGCGACGCACTGCCCGGTGGGCTCGCGTTGCAGCCGCTCCGCCTGGAGGCGCTCGCGGATCAGGTCGCGGACGGCCTCGGAGCGATTGGCATAGCCGTGCTCGGCCCGGAAGCGCTCGAAGGCTGCGTTGAGGTCGTCGTCGAGGGTGATGGTGACACGCTGCATTAAAGGCTCCACGGGCGGCCCAGGCGGAAGGCAGCCGGGAGCATAGCGCAAGCGGCGCGGGCCGGGCGGCGCCGGACGCTCAGCATTGCGCGTCGCCGACGCGTGCGCTCCGGGGAAGAACCTCACTCCCCCACATGATGATCCGGGTGCGGCGGGGCAGCGCCGCCGTGCGCGGCCTTGTCATCCAACCCCGGTGCGTGCAGGTGCAGATGGGCATGCCGATGCGTATGCGCATGGCTGTGCAATGTGGCGGGTGCGAGCCGCCCGTCGTGCAGCGCGACGGCGCGGGTGGCCAGGCGCTCCAGCATGCGTCGGTCGTGCGAGACGATGACCATGGCGAGGTCCAAGGCCTGCAGATGGTCCAGCAGCCGCGCCTCGGTGGTCTCGTCCAGGCCGTTGGTGGGCTCGTCCAGCAGCAGCACCTGCGGCTGCATGGCGAGCACCGTGGCCAGCGCCACCAGGCGCTTCTCGCCGGCGGACAGGCGATGCGTCACGCGCTCGCCGAAGCCCGCCAGGCCGAGTGCCGCCAGGGTCGCCTCGGCATCGGCGCGGGCCTGGCTGCGGGAACGCCCAAGATTGAGCGGGCCGAAGGCGACGTCCTCCAGCACCGTCGGACAAAAGAGCTGGTCGTCGGAATCCTGAAACAGGAAGCCCACGCTCGCGCGCACCGGCACGAAATCCGCCTCCACCCGCCGCGGCTCACCGAAGGCCAGCACCTGCCCGGCAGTCGGTTGGCGCAGGCCCACCAGCAGGTGCAGCAGGCTGGTCTTGCCGGCGCCGTTGCGCCCGATGAGGGCCACGCGCTCGCCGGGGTGCAGGGCGAAGTCA
>CAZGCI010000027.1:0-47200 GCA_964524185.1 uncultured Thiohalocapsa sp.
TTCGGTAGAAGAGGTCGAGGCCCGGCCGGTGGTACCACGTCCCCAGCGGCGCGTTAGTTATCTGGGCCGGCGCGGCGGGAGTGTTCGGGTCGTCGTCGAAGCCAATCGACGCGCCCTTCAGGAAGGCCGACCGCGCCTGTACTTCTTGGAAGAGGATGTCGACGTCCGTCATCTCAGACCTGCTCCTCGAAGTCGTTCAGGGTGTAGAGCCCGAGCGAGTTTGCGTTGACCGCCGCCGTGTCCAGCAGGCGCACGACGGTCGGAGACACCCCGACCGCTGCGACCGTGTACTGGTTCGGCCGTTCGGCGTCGACGGCGAACGGCGTGCCGATCGGCTGCTTCGACGACGGGCCGCCGGGCGAGAATGCCCCCGCCTGGAGCTTAGCGAAGTCGACCGTCTCCACGTCGGCGTCGACCGTGTTCGAGAATACCGCGACGGTCAGGTCCCGCGGGACGAAGCCGCCCAGCTCGTAGCTTGCGCCGCCGCCGATCGTGTTCTGGGTGAGGCCAGCGAGGTTGGTTGCCACCAGGTTCTCAAACGTAAAGACTCCCTTCTCGTCCGGCAGCTGCTCGTTGACTCGCAGGCTGCGGGTCCAGGTGCTCGGGCCCCCGGCGAACGCGGCGCCCACGAACGTTCCACGCTGTCCTCCGCTGTCGGCGTCCAGCGAGGGCGGCGCGCCGAGCTGCTGGTTGCTGCTGAGGGTGATGGCGTAGTCCTGGGGGCTCGTGCCGTTGTTGCCGCCGCTGCGCAGGCGGCTCTGTGGCGTGAGCACGGCGATGGTCGGGGCCACGTTCTGGATGAGCACCAAAGCGGTGGACTGCGCGCTGCGCCCGTTCTGCGACCGCGTGGCGGTGGCTCGGAGGTTTGGCGTGGACTCGTTAAGCGTGCCCGAGATCCGGGTGACCGTTTTCGGCCCCGGGGTGGACGGCGCGGCCACGGAGAGCTCGCCCGTCGGCGAGTCGAACGCGAAGGTGTCGGCCGCGCCCGACGCTTCCGTAAACGGCACCGTCGCCTGCTCGGCGTTCTTGAGCGCGCCCTGGCCGACCGGATACACCGGCGCGCCGAACGACGGGGTTGGCACGGCGTTGTTGAGCGTTACGACGTTGACGCCGTCTACCCCGGCCGCCGAAGCGTCGGTCGACCGGTCCGGACCGAAGGCGCCGGTCACCGCATCTCGAGGCGCGGCGACCAACGGGAGCGCCTGGGGCGTGTCTCCGCGGTCCGGGATCGTGACCGTTACCACAAACGCCACGCCCGCCGGGAACGTCAGGAGCGCGCCGTCGCCCGCGCCGAAGTCCTGCAGCTGGATCGCGTCCGCTGCCTTGTCCAGCGTCCCCTGCAGCTCGAACGTGTCGCCCGCCGCCAGCTCGCTCTGCGCCCCGGGGTAGCCCCCGATGAACGACAGCGAGAGCAGCTGCGGCGGCAGGTCAAGCGTGGCCTCGACGGTGTCGCTCGCGCCCGCTTCGCCGTCCGGGCCGACCGACGCGACCGAGAACGACTGGGCCGGACCCGGCGCCACGGTCACGGGCACCGCGCCCTCGAACACGTCGCCCACGCGCGGCAGGAAGACATCAGGGCCGCCGTCAAGGCGAACCACCGGGTAACTCGAGCGCACGGTCAACGTGCAGGCCGGGTCGGTGGCCGCGAAGCTCTGGAGCACGTTGTCGTCGGGGTCCTGGTAGACCTTGTCGCTCGCTGGCGAAGCGTCGGTGACGTAGACGAAGCCGCCGCCGCCCCCGCCTCCGGCCGGCACCTCGCGCACGACGGTGGCGGTCTGTATACGGAGCACGATCCCCTGGTCTCGGATGACAGTCACGCGGCCTCCCTCACGAGCACGGTGAGCGACTCGTCGCTGGGGTACGACCGGCGCACGCCCGTCGGGTCGACGATGGTCACCTCGGCCACGTGGCAGCCGGGCCTGAGGTCGCCCGGACCGAAGTCGAAAAAGAACACCCCGCCCTCGGCGTCCTCTATCGCGCCGATGATCTCAACCAGAGACGCGTCGTCCCTGCGGAGCCTGAAGAGGAAGGTGAACCCGGTGATGTCCTGGTTCTCCAGCTCGCACCTGAGGCGCGCCTGGTCGTTCTCCACCAGAAAGAGCGTGCCTCCTCTGCTCATGGGCCCACCGCCGGCGTGACGAGCAGCGAGCCGGTGACGTGGACGAACGACTGCAAGCTCGGCGTGGTGCGCCGGACGACGTACGACAGGCGACGTTGTCCGGGGTCGAGCGCCGCGAAGTCGGCCTCGCTCAGCACCACCTCGAGCTGACCGTTGGGCGCGTCAGAGAGGGGCAGCGGCGGGTAGAGCTTCTCGAACAGAAGCGTGTCCACCTCGTCGTAGACCTGGAAGGCGATCAAGTCCGGCGTCACGTCAAGGCCCCGGCCGTCCCTGGTCAGCGTGACCAGGACGCGGGTGGTCGAGTCGCGCAGCAGCGCGAGGTCCTCGGAGTCCGGGCCGAACCCGCCGGCGGCGGTCGGGCGCCTCTCGCATGGGTCGCACGTATGGTTCACAGCGGCTGGGCCCTCCCCCCAAAACGCGCGGCCGGCGAAACGGTGCCGCCGTACCTGACCGGGGTCGACTCTTCGCCGATAATACGCACCAGCGCCACCACGCTCAACGCGGACGCCACGCCGGCCTCAAACTCTCTGAAAACAGGCAGGGCGACCGACACGGCCGACACCCCGGCGATGGACGCACGCAAAGCCGAGTCGCCCTCAGCCTGCGCAGAGATCGTCGAGTTAGCGATCAGCAGCGCCAGGACGGGCTTCGTCCTGGTCAACGTGGGAATCACGGTTGAGGCCGCCGACACGGCGGTGGGCGCCGGCACCGTTGCGCCCAGCACGCCGACGACAGTCGCCTGCGACTCGATCTGTGGGCGAAGGGCGAACTCTACGACCCCGGCGGCGGCGACGTCCGACAGGCCGGGGACCGTCGAGGCGAGCGCGAACCCGACCCTGGGCGCGGCGGCGATGTCGGACTGTGCTGCGACCAGTGACCCCACCGCACGGGTCTTGAGCAGGACCGCGTCGACGACGGACAGCGCGTCGATCTGCCCCGCGACGCCCTGCGCGCGCGTGGCCGTGGCCGCGACGACAGACTGGGCGTCGAGATCTGCCGCCACCGCCACGTCTGACGACAACGACGCGGCTATGGCGGAGAGGGCGATGGTCGAGGACGCCGCTACGAGCTCCCGGTCCAGCGACGCGGACACGGTCGTGACGCCGGCAACCGTGCCTGGCACGGCGACGGCGACGTCGACCGACGCTGAGACCGAGGACTGGGCCGATAGGGCAGCCTCCTTGGCGAGGTCCTTGATCAGGAAGGCCCCTAGCGTGGAGACCGCGCCGGCGTCTGTCGACAACGCGACGCCGGACACGAGCGACGCGACGATGGTCGACTGCGCGTCTACCTCGCCCGCCACCGCGACATCCCTGGGCAGGACGCCGCTCACCGAGGAAACGGCGACGACCCCTCCCGCGAGGTCGACCGTAACGCCGAGCACGGCTTCGAGCGACGAGGCTGCCGACAGCGAGCCGGCCGGCAGCGGTGTCTCCCTGGAGGCGCTGACAGACACCTGCGACTGCCCGTCTACCGAGGCCGACAGCGCCGTCGAGCGGGCGAAGTTGAACGTCACCGCGGACTGCGCGGGCAGCAGAGCCGACCCCCCGCGCTCAGCAAACACGAGCCCTCCCACGGTCGACTGTGCCGCGATGGCCGTGGAGAGCGGCGCGTCGGCCGACAGCACGGGCGACACGGTCGACTGACCCGCAACCGGGTTCGACACGACACCACGGTCGACCCCGAGCGTGGCCGACACGCTCGAGACGCCTTCGACCTCAGCCGCCAGCTCCTGGCCGCCGAACTGCACTTGGAACAGCTGGACCCAGGCCGCGCGAGCTGCGCCCCCGCCAACGTCCGCCGCGTCGAAGACGACGCGCAGCAGGCTGTAGTCGGTGATGTTGGCGACCGCGGCCTCGGGCACGTCGACGAAGAACGTGGTCGACACCGAAGGCAGCCCGACGAGCGTCGTTGAGAAAATGAGCGTCGTGTTTTGTAGTAGGTCTACCGTGAGGTTGATCTGCACCCCGCCGGCCGCGCTTTTCTGTGCGACGATCACCAGACGAGCGCCGAAGTCGACGCCCGGGTCGACGACCGGGGTGAGCCCGACGGTCGCCGGGTTTTCGTCCGGCGGCGTGTTCGAGGCAATGCGCTCGGTGTTGGCCGGGAGGTCCTCGTCGATGTTTAGCGCGAGGCCGGAGCCGGTGGGGTTCTCTCGGTCCCACTCGCCCTTGTTGCTGTTGCCGAATGGGGTGTCGCTCGGCCGCGCTATTACTGGCATCCCCGCCCTCCTCGGGTGGTGTTAGGGCAGGAAGTCGAGCCGGATGTCCCTCTCAAGCTGCAGGAGCTCCGCGCACTTGTACGCGACCGCAAACGGCAGGCCGAGCGAGTCGGCCATCTGGCCGACGGTCCCCCGGTCGTTCGATTTTGCCCACGACCGGCAGAACTTGAGGTTAGGCACCACGTAGTTCGCCATGACCGGCGTGGCCCAGATCCTCTGCGCGCCCTGCCTGTCGTACACCCGGACGAGGCCGCCCGCCGACTCGATGATGTCGAGGATGCGCTTGGCGACGTCGTTGTCGACAGCGAGGCCCGACGCGACGTCTGCCAGCGTGCAGTCCGGGTTGCCCAGGAGGTACGCGAAGGCGGCCTCGCCGTGCTGGTCCCACAGCGCGCCCACGGTCGAGCCCTGCGTGATCCGCCAGTCCGGCATGCTCGCCTCAGTCCAGCGTGATGTCGAGGTCGCCGACGGCTAGCGAGGCGGTGTCGCCGTTGTCGATCGTCTTGGCCACGGCCAACGCTCCGGCCCCCAGGAAGTTTCCGGCCGTCGCCGCGTCGTAGATCAGGGCGTGAGTCACGGTGCCCCAGGCGCCGGTCGCCGTCGGGAACGTGATCGCGGTGCCGTTGCTCTTGGCGCCGGCCGACGCCGCCGGGAAGTTGGTCAGGTTGTTCGTCACCGCCACCCGCGCGTAGCCGTTGGCGCCCGGTGGCTCCGCGGCCGTGGCACCGTCGTCGCCCGGCGCCGCCGTCGACAGACCGAGGTAGATCGTGGCCGGTGGTGCGTAGCTGACGCCGCCGAAGACGAGGTCGAGGAGGGTGTTCTCAAGAAAATCTCCAAAGCTCATGACGCGGGCTCTCCTTTAGGTAGCAGCGACGGGGCCATCTTATCCCGTCGCGCCGAGCGGCCACAACAGCCAACCGGACACGGCGCCCAAGAGCATCCACGGAAGCAGTAGCCAGCCGCTCTCGACAAGGACGCGTCGGGTGACACGGTGCACGATCACCGCGGTCGACAGCAGCGCGCTCAGCCCAAGGGCAGCGACCCACCACGGCGTCTCGACCACGGGGACGCCCCAGAAGTGACCACCCAGCACGCCCCAGGCAAACGGCAAGCCGGCGAACGCCGACCCGCTGCGGTGCATGGCGCGGCTGATTGTGTCGCCGCGCTCGCGGTTGAAGAACGCGACGTACACGTCCCACGCCACGAGCGCCGACGTGGCCGCGATCATGACCCAGGCGGTGGTCGCCGCGTAGCTCACTTGCGGCGCTCCGCCGCCCGCGCCTCGATCTCCATCGGGTGAGCGTCGTAGCCGTAGCGCCAGAGCAGCCAGAGGTACAGCGGGGCCATCCAGAGGCCGTGTCGCTGCCACTGCTCGATGTGGGTCTTCTCGTGCCTCATCAGTCGGTCGCTCGCCGTGTCTTTCGCGAGCACCCAGTCCGGGCCGGCGAACCCGGCCCAGCGGTCGCCCCACAGCCGCAGGACCCACCCACGCGCCCAGTAGACGCGGTGCCCCGCGTACATGCGACCAAACTCAGCCCCGCCGGTCCACACGACCAGAAGCAGCGCAAGGCCGCCCAAGCGTCTCGCCAGCAGATAGCTCACGGCTCGTCCCCTCTTGCCTTTGTGTCGAGCCGGAGGAGGTGCTCAAGCAGCAACCGCTTCTCATCCTGCGCGAGCTGCAGCGCGCGGTTGAAGGCGTCGATCTCGTTGTTGCGGAGCGCCTGGTAGTCCTTGCGGGACTGCTCGACGGCGTCCTCAAACTGCTTTGCGAGTCGCGGGATGGTGACGGTGGTCGTGCGGTGGAAGATCCAGAACACGAAACCCATCGGCCCTAGCGCGCTGACCAGCTCGAGCAGCACGGCCG
Source organism: uncultured Thiohalocapsa sp. (assembly GCA_964524185.1). Lineage (GTDB taxonomy): Bacteria > Pseudomonadota > Gammaproteobacteria > Chromatiales > Chromatiaceae > Thiohalocapsa. The sequence continues at coordinate 6,205 of CAZGCI010000027.1, forward strand.
GCGTCAAAACGACCACCGCAGGCCGCCGTGCGCAGCGACGTACGGGTCCCAGCCGTCAAAGGTCCGCATCGTCCCGCCCTCGCCCCTCGCGTAAAGCGACAAGTTTCGGCGGAGCCGGTGACGGTAGTCTGCGTAACCGCCCATTCTGTCAGGCGACAGCGAAAGGCCCAGGTCGAGCGTGCCGGTCCCGGGCTCAAGATTGTCGACCTTGTCCAGCTCCCTGCGTACGATCGACCGCAGCGTCTTCGCGGGAGCTATCGGGGGTCCTCGGCTGCGATCTCGTTTAACGCGCCGTCTATCTTCGCTCCGACCCATTGCTCTACGTTACCGCCCACGGCCACGCCGAGCGCGCGCTCGAGGCCCCCCATGCCGCCGTAGCGGTCTTTGAGGAACGACCAGACGCTCGCCTTGATCTCGTCCAGCTCGGCCTTGGTGATCTTGGCTCCGCCGGGGCTGTCCTCGGCCTTCGCCTCACGCAGTCGCGCGTCGACCTGCGCCTTGGCCGCCAGGAGCCCGTCGCCGAGCGCGGTGTTGAACCGGCGGATGATACCCGTCCACCAGGCGTCCTTCTTCTTCTCGGAGAGCCATCCGTTGAGCTTCGCGCCGAGCCACGCGACCAGCGCCGACAACGCGCCGCCGAGCAGCAACCATAGGGACGCGATGACTTCGACGGTCGTCCCGGCGAAATCGACAGAGGGCTCGCCGCCGGCGTTCGCCACTGCTGCCACTCCCACGCAAAACGCAAGCGCTGCGGCCATGATGTCGCTCATGACGCCTCCTTCTTCGAGGAGACCTCGTTGATCGCCCAAGCCACGCCCTCGGCCAGGTCCACGTTAACGCGAGACGGGTCGACGCCGAGCCTTTCGGCCACCGGCGCGACCGCCGCCAGCCCCTCCTGCCGCACCTGCTGCTGCATGAGGTGCAGGTTCTCTCGCTTGAGGCCGACGTTGATCAGGCGCAGCTTCTCGTTCTCGCTGAGGGTTACTCTCTTCTCTTCCATCTGAACGCTCCTTGGCTGGGTTAAGGCGACGCCCTCGCGGGGTCCACGAAGACGACGATGTCGGATTCTCCTATGTCTTGCTCGGTCAGTCCGAACGGCAGCACCGCGACGGCGCTGGCCGGAACGTTCGACTTGGCGTCGACGTAGACGCAATCGAACGGCAGCGAGCCGATCGTCTCGTCCATCGCGCGCATCTCGCACACGGCCGCGCGAGCGACCGACTGCCCGACGAAGTGCCTCTCCAGGACAGGCGCGAAGAACGCGTCCAGGTCGGTCTCCCTGTCGCAACCCGACTCCTGCCACCTCGTGACGACGTTCCCGCCCGACAGGAGCGCGACCGCGTAGTTCCGGTTGTTCGCCATCATTCAGCTCCCGACTGCCACCCAGTTGAGGTCAGTATCCGTTGATACCGAGCTCGTGTTGACGCACTGGAACAGCGCACTGCTGACGCCCACGGACGCGACGCGAACGATGACCAGGTTCGAGCCGTTGCCGACGACGATTGGCTCGTCGAGGGCCGCCAGCGTGAAGTCGACGTCGTAGTTTCCCGCCGTGATTCTCGTTACCGCTGAGAAATTGTATCTGTTGACGGTGGTTTTGATCGTGCCGGCGCCACCGTTGAGAGCGCCGCAGGCGTGGATTATGTTTCGTCTCCTGATTTGCCCCCCCACCGCTCCTGCGGTGGCCGTGTCGCTCAACCCGATAACAGGCGCAAACATGATAGAGCCAGCGGAGAAGATGTCCGCGTTGAGTTGGCCCGCGACCGTCGTCGAGCCCGATCTGACCGCGAGAGCCGTCACCGAGTTGACCACGACGACGAGCGCATCGACGGTCGCTCCCCCTTGAGACACGATCTGGAACTCGTCATCGACCACGTTGACCACGACGTCGCCCGAGTCGAACGTTAGGGCACAGGCGGCGCCGCCGAAGATGAACTCCGGGTCTGCGAGCGCGTCCTTGCGCGCCACGAACAACGGGTTGGCTCCCGGCGCGTTGATCTCGAACTGCGCCAGCGCCGCGCCTGTGAGGTTCAGGTCGAGCCCGTTGGCGTTCGCGACGATGTCCTGGCTTAGCAGGCTGATCTGGGCGGTGCCCGCCCCGTCGGTGATGCTGCTGTTGCCCAGGTCGATAAACCTGGAGGTCGTGTCCTCTGTGATCTTCAATAACCCGAGGTCGATCGTCCTCTCTGTCGGGGTCCTCACCAGGGTGAAGCCCGCGTCGAGGAACTCTACGGTGCCCGTGACGGCAGCCGTCGCGCCAAAGCTCGCCAGGTCCGTGAAGAACGACGCCGGGTCTGCAATGCGAAAGACGTCAGCCGAGGCCCCGTCCGACAGCCGCTCGTCGACCCACTGCAGCCACGTGAACACGTTGTTCGCGCGCCAGTTCTCGAAGTTAGACGGCGGGATCTCCTGGAAAAGCCAACCGAGCGACTTCTTGGCGGCCGGCGGCTCGAAGATGTTGGCGGTGCTCGACGCCCACTCTGGCAGCGTGGTCGGCTTTGAGAACGATGCCACCTAGAAGACTCCCGCGTAGAGGCCCTCATCGTACCCGCTACCGCTGTCGAACTGGAAGGGTGGGTCGACGAAAAGCACAACGAAATTTCCGACGCCCGCGAGCGCGCCCTGTCGGATGAACCGAGTGACCAGCGCGACGTCTGTGACCGACGGGTCAATCGGACTGAGCACGGTCGCGATGAAAGCGGCCGGGTAGGCCTCGTCCACGCGGACGTCGGCGCCGGGGATGATCGACTTGATGAGCCGGATAACGTCCTCGCGCGTGCCCTCGCTCGTAAGCAGCAGCACCTTGGCGCGCAGCGCTAGCCTGTAGTCGTCGTCGTTTCTGCCGGCGCGGTCCTCGTCCACGATCGTGCCGATCGCGTCGAGGCTGCTCGAAATGGCGGTGTCGATGTCGATCGACTCGAGCAGGTCGACGAGCACGTCCTCGACCTCCTGCAGCTGTCGCGCGTACAAACGAACGAGCTCGATGAGGTTGCTCGACTCCTCGAACTGCGCGACGAGGTTCGCGACAGCTTGCTCGACGTGGTCCCGGTTCCTTGTGATCGTCACGTCGTCACCACCACAGTCACGTTCGAGGTGGAGAACACCGCGCGGCTCTGACCGGCGATTACGATATTGGCGTCGCTCACCGGAGCCGGGGCGATGTCTATCGCGAAAGACGTGACGTCCTCGACCCCCGCCAACTCAAGCGGCGCGCAGCGGATGCGGAGCGAGATCACGTCGTCGCCGATGTTCAGCAGGTCGCCCTGGGCAACGATCGCCTCCTTCACCAGCTGCTCGCCGACCACCGGGTCGCCACCACCGAAGACGCCCGGATCCGTGAGGACAGTGACCGCGACGTAGATCGGCACCTCGGTCGGTCGCGTGAAGTTGAGGTCCTGAGGGAAGCCCTCAGAGTCGACGACGGCGACGGTCCTGCCGGCAGCACCAGGGTCTCGGTGCGAGAGGATGCCGGCGCCCTTCGTGTTGAAGATCGCCTGGGCTATCTGGTCGTCCTCGCCGCCCTGCACGATGATCTCGAAGCTCTTCGGAGGCAGGCCGTTGACGTCGACTAGGTCGGTCACGTTCTCGCGCCCGAACACCGCCACCACCCCGCCGACTTGGCGAACGGCCGCCCGGATCGACTCGAGCGTCCCGGCGCCTGCGACCGAGAGCAGGTCCAGTCGGCGCGCGCGAAAGTCGGCGTCCGACTCCGTGTCTCGCCCGAGCACGGCGTCTCCGCTCGTGCCGCCGAACTCCTGCTCAAGGAACCCGAGCTCCGGGTTCGACGAGCCCCCGGTGACCTCGACGGTGGCGCTGAACCCCGTCGATGCCGTCTCAATGGCCACCGAGTCGCCGAGAGCGTAGGCCGACGCGTCGGTGAGCTGCCCGTCGATGACCGCGGCGGCCTCGGCAGCGGTGAGGACCGCGGTGGCTGGAAAGGTCACGGTCTGCGTCGACCCGCCGTCGACCTTCACGAACAGCGTCTCGTTGAGGTTGATCGAGAACGGCTCAGCCGCACCGCTGACCGTCACGGCCGGCTTGCTGTTGTTGAACCCGCGGCGCCTGAACCGCCGGAAGCCAAGCGCGTAGTTTGCCGACCCGCCCGTGATCTGCAACGAGCTGCCAGAGCCGTTCGTGTCGCTCTGCAGTTCGACCGTGCCGTCCGGCAGGTTCGTGGCCGTAGCTCCGGCGACGGCCGCGTTGATGGCGTCGGCGACCTCGAGGGCCGTTGCCGCGTTGATGTCGACGAAGTCACCGGTTACGAACGTGACGGTCTGCGGTGCGCCCTCGTCCGCGACGACGGTCAGCGTGTCCCCGTTGTCGAGGTCGAAGGGCGCCTGGTTCTGGGAGAACTGCGAGGCGTTTGCGAAAAAGCCCGCGGCCGGCGTCAAGATGGTGTCGAGGGAGCTCGCGTTGCCTGCGACCGGGCCAAGCTCGACCGACTCAGCGTTGGCTAACACGTAGGCCCGCTGCCCGCTCGCGTTGACGACAGACTCGGTGGTCACGTAGCGAGGACCGTTCGCGCCTACTGCGATTGTGCGCGCCGGCGGAAGATTGGTCGCGTCGTCCAGGAGCAGCTCGAGCTGCACGCGAGAAGGCGCCGCCGCAAGACGCACCGCGCCGGTGATTGCCGCAACGGCGTCCAGCGCAGCGCCCGACGCGAAGTCGGGGTTGATGGCGGCGGACAACGCGGTGGCCACCTCCCACAGCTCTGCGATCTTGTCAGCGAAGACGCCGTTGATCTGGCCGAGCACGCTGTCGGCGGTGGTGTCGATCGCGGGCCCGAAGGCCTGGCGCTGCTGCTGCTCAATCTCGTCGAGCACGTCCTGCACCGTTTTGGGGACGAACCCCTCTGGCAGTAGACCGTAGCTGCTCACAGGATGAACTCCTCGCTGAAGCGCACCGTCTCACCGTTGTCGGCCCTGGCCTGGAAACTCAGACGAGCGACGCGGGTGCGCGGGTCGATGTCCAGGTCGTAGCTCGTTAGTTCGGTTATCCCGGGCGTGGTGAGGATCGCTCGGCGGAACAGCGAGTTCACGATCGTGAGGTCTGGGTTCTTGACGAACACCTCCTGGTAGTACGGAAGCCCGATCCGCGTGTCGAGCAGCCACTCGCCCCGAAAGAAACGCAGTCGGATCCCCACCTTCTGGGCGACCGCGTCGGCGCCTTCGACGATCGACAGACGGTCGTCCGTCAGGTCCAGGTCCAGGTTTGCGTTTAGTCGTAGGTCCGCCACGGCTCACACTATAGGCGTTACCACGGCCGGCGGGAAAGTCGCAGTCCCCCCGACGAACCCGCTCGTGTAGATTGCGGTGGCGGTGGCCAGCAGCGCGTCCGCCTTCGAGAGCTGCGCGACGACATTGGCCGCGAATGCCGCGTCGAGCAACGCCTGCATGGAAGCGATGGTCGGTGGCGGCGTGATGAGCGTCGCCGCGGCGAAGACGGCTGGCGGGGCGGCGGCGAGGGCCGCCCAGAACGACGTTACCCCGTTGGTGATGGCGAGCGACCCGGTCGAGCTCAGCCCGGCAAGGCCCGCCTCGAGCGCGCCCTTGGCCGCCTGGACGCCCGCTGGAATGGCGGCGGAGCCCGCCGTGGCGCTCTCGAACCAGTCGGCTATCGCCGTGGCCCAGGCCGCAATGGCGTCCGGCTCGTTGTCCACGTTGCCCACCTCGGCGTCGAGCAGGTTGGCGAGGTCGGCTGGCGCCAGCACCCTAGCCGCCCTTCACCGACAGAACCGACGAAATGATTGACGAGTCGAAGCTCGGGGGAGGCGTCGTGGCCGGTCCCGAGGGGCCCACTCCGGTCGGATGGACGTGCGTTTCGAGGAAAACCTTCACCTGCGTGTCGTAGAACTGCTGCAGCGCGTTACCAAGCGCGACGAACTCGTCCGCCTCGCCGTCGACCTTGATCTCCAGCGTCCCGTCCGGGGTGATGTGGAGCTGCAGCCCGCCCGCGTCGTTGCCTATGACGAGGTTGGTCTGGTCGACGTCTTTGAGCGCTCGCGCGACCGGGTAAAGACCCGGATAGGCCACGGCGTCCGTGATGTCGTGGATGCGGAAGTCGACCGGGTCGACCGGGTCCTCGCCGCGCCCCGCCATGTACGTGTCGATCGAGCGCATCTGGAACACGAGCATCACCGCGTCGCCGGGCTGCAAAGGGAACGACAAGAACATGCTCGCGCTGCGCGGAAACGCCACGGGCACGTCGGGGATGGTCGGCAGCGCTTCGGACAGCTCGCCGCCATTGATCGTTTCTATTTGCCGGTTGATTTGAGGCTGGACCACGCAGGTCTGCTTCTTGGCGTCGTACTCGACGATCGTCGCGGGCAGAGCCGTGAACAGGTCCTGCAGGTAGGACCGAATCACGATGTCGAGCGCCTCCTCCTCGGTGGGCGCAGCGCTCACGCCGCCTGTCGTCACGTCAGTCAATGAACACCTTCTTGAGCCGGTCGTAGAAGCACCACAAGCACTTACGTTACCGGAATTAGCTCAAGGTCAGCGTACCAGTCGTTGCCCCACGTGTCGCCCGTGTAGGTCGTCTTCTCCACCTTGAAGAACCCGTTGATCTCCTCGCTCTCGACCTTCACGCGGTTGTTGGGCGTCAGGTCTGGCAAGAGCAGGGAGCGACACCGCACCCGGCCGTCGTCACCCGGTTCCGGCGAGCCCACCAGCCCGGTCCGAGGGCCGAGCACCCGGGCCTGTTGGCTGATCGTCTCGTTTGGGCCCAGCAAGATCAGCTGCCCGTCCTGGCTCGACCACGTCAGCCCCAGCGACCTCACGATCTTGTCGAGCTGCTGGTCCGCCTTGCCGCTGAGCACGATGCCCTGGGTGAACTCGTCGAAGGTCTTGCGGACCCCGCCTTCTTGAATCTTCTGTCGCAGGTTGCCCGCCTCGAGGCCGAGCGCGTCGGCCGCCGCGCGCAGCGCATCGGTGACCTTCGCCGGACCGCGCAGCGAAACATTCACCCTCGACTTGCGGATCTTCTGCCCACCGTCCGACGACTGGAGCGTCGTGACCCAGTCCGTGCCCTGTCGCGTGGAGCGGCTGTAGTCCAGGTCGCCGAGGAAGATCTGGTGCGTGTCGTTTACGTAGCCGCAGACGATGCGTGTGGGGATGTCCTTCTCCTGCATCGCGACGCGCGTCTGTCGAGACAGATTGTACAGGGTGACCTGGGCCTCGTTTGGCTCTCGCTTGTTCGTGCGCGTAACCCGGAACTGCACCCGGAGCGTGGGCGCCGGCTGGTCGACGCCCGGCTGACGCATCCTGATCTCGGTCGACCCGACCGTCAGCACCAGATCGCGGTCGAAGATCAGGTCCGTCATTCAACTGTCCCCGACATAGATGGGCACGAACGAGTCCCCCAACTCCTCAAGCCGCGGTGGGCGCCGGAGGTCCTGGGTCGCGACGACCAGGATCTCGCCCTGTGGCCTGTCTCTCCCGCGGAACAGCCGCAACAGGGGGAAGTCCTCGACGACGCGGATCCCTGCGCGCGCCAGCGTGCCGTCGAGGTTGCGGAGCTCGAGGTAGTAGGCGTCGTCGCGACCGTTGAACTTGAACCGCAGGCGGTAGGTCACGCCGTCGAGCGTGGTCTCGACGTCGTAGTTCGCGTCCACGAAGGTCGGTAGCTGAAACTCTGGCATGGGCGCTTTTAAATCCTTTTAATCCGTCAATTCGCTCACCCGCCGAACAGCCCGGCCAAGATACTCTGCGACTTCTGGGCGGCCGGCGCCGGCGGCGTCGTCTTTGGCTTTCTGCCCTTCGAGGAGCGGCCCTTGCGCTGAGGCTCCTTCGTCGCCGGGGCGGCCACCTGCTCTGTGCGCGCGATCTGGATCTCACGCAGGCTGATGGAGAGGTCGACTATCTGTCGCGAATCCTTGTCGCGGGTGACTGAAATCGAGGTGATCGCGAAATTGAAGTAGTCGGACAGCGTCGTCGAGACGTCGACGGTCTGCCCGCGGTCTTTCAGGTCTCGGAGGAACGCGAACGCCTCCTCGGCACGCTGCGACGGATCTCCGCCCGGCTGTATGGGGCGCGCCCTGGCGCTGGAGAGCACGACGAGAGGGTAATTGCTTACGATCCCTCGTAGCTCTAGCGTCTCCGGCTGCCGCCGGATGTGATCGGTGATGTCGGCGCCATCCTCCACCGGGTGGTCCGTAACGGCGGCGGTGCCGGTGAAGCTTTCCTGCAGCGTCGCCTCCAGCTCGATAGCCTCGAACTCCGCGCCGCTGCCGCCCGTGGTCTGGCTGATGGCGATGCGCGTGCGCTTCTTCCTGTCGCCGAAGAGGAAGCTGCTCACGGCGTCGCCACCCCGAGGCTGCGCACCAGGCGCCGGTTGGTCGCCTCCCGCGCGCCCTCCGCCGCCGAGCCCACCGCCGTGCCCACGGCCGCCGGGTTGGCTGAGCCGCGAGCGTCCACGTTGATGCTGGTCTGGTTAGTCTGGTTGGCAGTCACGCCCGCGCTCCTGGTCACCGGCGCGGCTGTCTGCCGGGCGACCTCGGCGCCGCTGTTGAACAGCGAGGTCACGCGAGATACGCCGCCTCGCAGACTGGCGAGCCCGTCCCTGATGGGCCCGATGACGGCGTCGAAGCCCTCCCCCACCGCGGTGTAGACGTCGCTGAAGAACTTGCCGATGGCCTCGCCCGCCGCGAAAAACGCGTCGACCAGCGTCTGGATGGTGGCAATAATGGCGGCGATGGCGTTGCCAAAGATGCCGTCGGAGCCGGCCCAATAGTCGATCGCCGTCTCGAATATCTCCGTGATAGCCCCGAACACCGTGCCGGTCTCGTCGATCAGGTCGAGGAAGCCCTGGACGATTGTGCCGGTCACGGACTCGGCCCCTTCGCCCAGCGCGACAAAGTCCTCGATCAGCAAGAAGATCGCCGCGCCGATCGCCCCGAGCAGTACGACGGTCAGGATCAGTGGCGCCGCCGCCACAACGAACGCAAGCGCCGCCTGCAGGCCGGCGAGCGTCGCCGAGATCCCCACGGTGCCGAACGCCAGCGCGAGCGCGGCCAGCGCGGCGGCCAGCGGGCCGAACACCGGACCCAGCGAGGCGAAGGCTGACGCTACGACCGACACCGCCGACGCGAGCCCGCGCGCCACCCGCAGGACCCTGCCGAAGAGCGGCACGATCGTCGTCGCAAAGGACTGGACGACCGGACGAAGAGCCCGCACCAACGCCGTGAACGCGTCGACGGCGCTGACGAGCGCGGGGACGAGCGCGGAACCGATGGTCAGCTTGAGGCCCTGGAACGCTGCGTTAAGGTCTTTCTGCGCGTCGTCGTAGGCGCTGCCCGCGTCGATGAGGTCTTGCCCCAGCACGACCCCGTAGTCCGTGGCCGTTTGCATGAGCTCTTCGATGCCCGCCTTGCCCTTGTTCAGCAGCGGCACCAGCGCTCCTCCGGCGCGCGCCCCGAAGATGTCCTGCGCCAGCGCGGTCTTGCGCGTCTGGTCGGTCAGTCCCTGGAACGCCTCGGCCACCGACAAGATCACGTCCGTCTGCGAGCGCAGCGTGCCGTCCTGGTTCGTGGTGGACACGCCGAGCTGCTCGAACGCCTCTGACGCCAGTCCCGTGCCCTTCTCGGCGTCGCCGATCGACTTCGTCAGCGTGCGGAGGCCGAAGTCCAGCTCAGACACCGAGATGTCGGCGCGGTCTGCGGCGAACCTGAGCTTCTGCAGCTCCTCCGCCCCGACACCGATCCGCTCCGCCGAGGTGGCTATCTCGTCGCCGAGGACCGCGACGTCCCGCACGATGTCGACCAGGAAGTCGCCCGCCTTGATGGCTGCGAACGCGGCGACGAGGCCGCCTGCGGCCTTCTTTAGCGTGCTGAGCGTGGTGTTGACCGCCCGTTCGTCGCTGCGGTCGACCTTTATGCCCAGCTCTATTAGGAGCTCGCGCAGCGCCATCTCACCGCCTCTTCGCCTTGGCCCGGGCCTCCTCTGTTGAGAAGTGCTCGGCGTCGTCCTGGTAGTCCAGCCACTCGTTGGCTGTCAGGACCTCGTGTAGGTCCCAGTATCGCCGAATCTCCTCGTAGGTCGCAACGTGTCTCAGGACGAGTCGCCAGATCATGGCGTGCCGGTTCAGGTGCTCTGGGTCTGGTCCGGGGACAGGAGGTCGCTTATGCGGCCTGCGAGGTCGGTACGGCTCCCAGCCCCTCGAAAAAAAGGGCGCCACTGCACCTTCATCGCGAAGAACAGCCACTTGTACATCCGGCCCAGCTCGCCGCGGAAGTGAATGGTGAACGTGCCCTGCAGCCGGGGCCACTTCGAGCCGTCTGTGCTGAACTCCGTCACCGACGCCATCGTGTTGATAAGCTCGCGCACCTTGGCCTTGTCGAGCCCCTTCACGAGGTGCGCGATGGCACGCTCCACCGCGGGCCCGGCGTCGTCGTCGTCGAGGAAGCCGTCGATGCCCTTGTCGATCGCCTGGGGCGCGAGCGCGCCGAGCGCCGGCCCGACCGCGGCGAGCACGTCCAGCAGCAGGTCGTTGGAGACTAACGGGTCAAGCATGCGGACCCGGTACTGGACGTCCTCGATGGTGGTGGTCTCGTAGTCGGCCTGGGACATGCCCCATGGCTACCACGGATCAGTTGTCGCCGACCAGCATCTTCAGGTTGTCGGTCTGGATGACCCACTCGCGGTTTTCGATCTCGCGCCCGAACGCCGAGTCCGCCGGCTTTTCTATCCACGCGGTCTCCGCCTCAAAAAGCGAGGTACCGGACCGGTCGGTCACGAGCAGCGGCACCACGCCGTCCCCGGTTTGCTCGTCAAGCAGCGACAGCGCGGAGAGCTGCGGGTTGGAGGCGCTTGTCTGCATGAGCGTGATGGTGACCGAGCCGCCCTGGTCGTTCGACCTGGCGCGCGCGCCCTCGCCGTCCGAGCCGATGGCCTTGCTCCACGACGGGTTGTCTCGAGCCACGTTTACGAACGTGCCGTCGGCGTAGCCTTCGACGATCACCGGGCCGACGATGATCAGCACGTCTTTTGGGTTGTAGGTCTTCACGCTCATCAGTCGACTCTCCCGTTAGAGGCTAACTACGCCTCGGACCTCTACCAAGTGAACGGCTCCCGCGAGCGTCGCTGTGAACCGGACGTCTGGCAACAGTCGGTTGGCCTTGTCCGCCGCGGATACATCTGCTGCCCGTGGCACCGTGACGGCCGGGGCCGGCTCCTCCGCGAACCCGCCGTCAGACACGCCGGTGTTCAAGACGCCGCGGATCTCGTTCTCGATGATCGCTATCCCGCCGTCCGTGAATGGGATCTTGTTGAGCGCCGTGAGCCGGCGGAAGATGTTCTCCCGTATCCTGGCGGTGACGAAGTCGACGAAGCGGATGATGTCGATATACTCGCCGCTCGCCATCGTGCCGAACTTCGTGATCGAGCGGTCCTCGGTCTGCTCGACGTAGCGGTTCACGTTCGCCGCCGCGAGGTTCGTTTCCTCAGTCGTTGTGATGAGCGACGCAGGGATGCCCGCGAGCGTCTTGTACGCCCACGTCTCCTCGCCGGGGTCGATGTTGAGCACTCGTCCGGCCCACGCTGCCTCCGGAAACTCGTCCGGGGTCTCGTGGTAGAACAGCGCGGTCCGGTCGTAGTTTGCCGCAGAAAGCACCTCGCCGATCGACCCCGGAGTGCCGGCGAGAATGTCGTCGTCGCCGCACGCTGCGAGGAATATCTTCTCGGTGCCCTCGATGCTCGCCGCGAGTGCCGCGATCTCGTCGGCCGCGTGCAGGTCCGAGATCAGCGCGTACCACTCGTCGTTGCCGGTGATAGACGTGCGGATGGCGGTCAGATCCGCCACCGCTCCCGGCTCGGTAGTGACGTCGGCCTGCAGCAGCAACTCGCGGTTGTCGACCCGCAGCGTGAACACCGTGCCCGGAGCGGTCATCGAGATGTCGAGGTCGGTGCCGTTGTCTGTGGTGCTGATGTTCGGAATGGCGAGGCCGTCGATGTCTGCCTTGAGCCCCGCCGTGATGTCCGCGACCACCGCGCCCACTCCTGAAGTGAACGAGGCGGCGTTGCCGTCGACCGTCACGACGTACTCTGTCGAGTCCAAGGCGACCGGGGTCAGCTTGACCGTGCGCTGCGGAAGATTCTCTCGTCTGCCTATCACCAGTCGACGGACAGCGGGGTTCTGTCCGAAAACTCGCTGGGCCGCCTGAACGGTGACCCCCGTGGCGGCGAAGCCGTCGTTGATGATTGCCTCAACCGAGGTGTACACCCGGGCGCGCTGGGTAAAGCCCGACACCGAGGCTGCCTCGCTGGACAGCAGCATCGGCGTGCCGAACCCCGCGCGGCTGATCCCCGCGGTCTGGCGGTCGATGACGACGTTGACGATCTCTTGCAAACTCATCGCTCGCTCCTCACGTGGCCGAGTCTACTTCAATGTCGATCGGCGGTTCTATGTCCACGCTGGCCGCCTGGACTTTCTCGACGTACGTCGCGCGCTGCGACAGCAAGGTCGTGACGCGCATGCGCACGTCCAGGTTGGCGCGGCTGACCCAGCCGGAGTTGATGTCTTCGGAGATGTCCTGGATCGGCTCGTCGCGAATCACCGCGAGCCCGGCGCGCTCAAGTCGCGCGCAGGTGTCCTCCGTGTAGAGGCTCGCGCGCAGTCTTTCGGCCATGGCCATGGCGTCGTCGTCTGGGCCGCAGTCTCGGTCGGCGTGGGTGCGGATCTGCAGCGTGAACGCCCGGGTGTTCAGCGTCCTGATCTCTAGCTCGTCATCGTCCGGGTCGTACTGATGCCGCGTCTCGTCGACTCCGCCTTCCGTCGTGACAGCCGTACGCAGAAGCGACACGAACGGGTAGCCCGGCCTGGTCACGCCCTGCTGCTCAAAGACCACGTGGCCGTCCTCCAGGTCCAGTGCCCGCAGGATCCAGTCGTGGATCGCTTGCTCTACGCGCGACCACCACACCGGCCCGCGCCGGCCAGACTCGAGCTCGGGGAACGTCTGCACTGCGTTGATCACCGCGGTCAAAACGGCACCCTTTCGGCCTCGCTGCGCACGAAGCCCGCCGTCGAGCGCCAGTCGCGCGACTCGTAGACCTCGTACTCGACGCACTCGTAGACGACCACGTCCGCCTCGACGCCCTTGGCCGTCTTCTGCGTGAGAAGAACCTCATCGGTCCACAGCACGATGCGTCCCTCGTCGCGACTGCCCTGGGAGTCGTTCTTGTTGTCGCGCGTAATGAGCGGCTGCACCACGGCCTCGATCTCTCGCTCCTCGCAGGCGACCTGCCCTTGGCGGCGACCGTACTGCAGCGGCGTGGGGCGGAACCTTCGCAGCGTCACGCAGGTGCGCATCGGCACCAGGCATTCCCACAGGTCGGCGCAGAGCAGCTCGTTCACTTCTTCACCTCCACCGTGATGCTGCGGAGGTAAAGCTGTCCGGTGTCGGCGAGCGGAACGTCGCTCCCCTTTCTGGCGATAGTTGACGGCGCGTTGGGTTCCAACGGCAGCCTGCGACGGGCCACGTTGCGCACGACGTCGGCCCGGTAGCGCTCGCCGACCTCGAGTAGCGGGCCCTTGACGTCGCCGCCCTGCAGCAGCACCAGCGCTTGCGCGGCCTGCAGGGCCTTGGCGTACCTTTGTTCGTTCATGTCGAACGTCATGGCGAAGGCCGGTCTGGCCGGTATCTTCCCGTCTTCGCTTCCGAACTCAAGCACGTTGACGAGCTCTCCCTGCGTGATGCCCCCGCGGTCCTGGGCCGCTTGGGCGCCCTGGACGCCGACGGACACCCGAAGGCCCCCGCTCTTGCGGAATCGCTTGAGGAATGGGCCGACGACGTCGATCTGCGTGACTACTCGACCCTTGCTCACTTGAAGTACCCCACGCGGTCGAGTCGGGAGTAGACTTCGTCGAACTGCGTGGCGCGGTAGCTGTCACCGTCGCCGAACTCAAACCGAGGGGGCACCGCGTTGGTATCCGAAGCGAGCGCGACCTTTCCAGAGATTGAGCGGCCACCAAAGAACGGCAGCGCCCGCAGGGTGATCTCCTCCTGCAGGTCCATCGCGCGCTGTCGCAGTCGGTCAGACACATCGCCCAGCGACTTCGACACGTCCCCAACGCTGAGATCCGCTTCGCGGGCAAACTTGGAAGCCAGGGCGTTCAGTATGATGACGGCCGCTTGTCTTGGGTCGTCGCCCCCACGTGTGAGGGCGAAGTCCACCTCGCGGTCGTCGACGAGCGGCCGTCGGCAGTCCGTGTCCCCGGCGTACCAGCGAGCCGCGTCGCGCTGGCTGCGCGAGGGGTCGTGGTCGTAGGTAAACTGAATGCCGCTACTCGACACGTTATTCTCCCGCCTTCATCAGCCTCTCGATCATTTCGTCCTTCGTGATCGACTTCGGCAGGTCAACCTGCATGTCGTTGGCGATGTCGAGCAGGTCAGACTTCGTCAGCGCCTCGAGCTGCGCTCGAGTGACCGACTGGACGACGGGTCTCTCGTAGGGGACGACGTTAGCGCTCGGCGCGTGCATCGGCTCCCCCGGCTTTGGGGCCGGGGCGTTCCTGCCGCGCTCGGCGTCGGCCTCGGTCGCGACGACCGCCGGGAGCGACTGTGTCGGGCCGGAGGGCATCACCTTGCCGTCCTTCGGCGCGATGTACCCGTGATCTACCCAGAGCTTTGGGTTCATCACGACCGCGTCGGCCGGGAGGTCTTCTCCGGGGTTGCAGACAGCAATCGAACGGTCCTGGCGCTGAACGCGACAGTGCTTGAGTACAACAAACTCTCCTGGGGCCATCGGGGTCTCCTGTGTTGGGTTCATGCCGAGACGATACCCCCAGACGGCCGGACTAACCAGCCGCCGGGGGGATCGGTCGGATACCCTTACGGAGCGCTTACGCAGCCCGCGAAGAACACGCCCATCTCAGGAGCGATGACGCGGAAGTCCCACGCCATCTCGCCCTCGACGCGGTCGCTCTTCAAGTGCTCCATGCGGAAGCGCAGGATGCGGCCGCCGACGGCGTTCGCCCCGAACAGGTCGACCCACGCAAACGTGTAGCCGGCCGCCGGAGTAAGCAGACCCGGGCGGGGCGGACGGTAGAGGAGCAGCATGTTCCGTCCGAAGATGAACTGCATATCCTCCGCGGCGCCCTCGTTGGCTAGGTCCTGGACGGCCCCGCCGATGAGCACCTGCTCGACCCCGAGCACTGCCGCGAGGAGGTCCTCGCTGAGGATCGCGCGCTGGGTGAACTTGATCCGCTCGATGAAGTCCGGGTTGTCCTGCAGGACGGTCCAGACCTCCTCTCCCATGGCCATCACGTTAGGACGGAACGACGTGCGTCGCTTCGCCGCGGTGAGCTGGGCCCGGATGTCGGCGATGGGCGTCGACCCGACCAGGTCCCAAAGGATGGCCGGTGTGACGTCGGTGCCCGTCGTCGAGCCGGTCCAGACGCCGGTGGTGAAGTTGCTCGCTGCCCAGGTGACCTCGCGCTTGAGCGCCAAGTCGCGGGTGACGAACTCGGTCGCCTCGGCGTCGATGTCGATCGCCGCGTCGGCGTTCGACCGGACCTGGTCGTCCACGTCCTTGTGGAAGGCGTAGACGTCCGCGAAGTAAGCCTCCGTCCGCAGGTCGTAGCCGCCGCCTGCCGACTCGGTGGACGGCGCGCGCTTCCGGGCCTTGGCCTGGAACCAGTTCTTGCGGTCGTAGACGTAGTACAGGTCCGACTGCTTCCGCACCGGGACCACGCGGTACATCTGGTCCGCGATGAACATGTTGGTGTCCTGCAACCATGCGATCGACACGTCGGTCAACGGATGGTTGACGTGGACATCACTCGGGGTTGGCTGTGGCATCTAGCTTGTCCTTTCCTCGGTCAGAGCGGCTTAGGCCACGCGTCCCGGTTGAGTGATGAAGACCGTACCGATCTCTTCCTCGGCGGCAGCGCCGGTGACGGCCTTGCCGACGATGTATTGTCCGCTGGTCGCCTCGACGAACTTGCCGTCGGCGTCCACTGACAGGTCGTCGCCCGCGTCGAACGCTCCGCCCGCGACCACCTTCGAGGTCGCGCCGGGTCCCCAGATCGTCGCCGCTTGGCCGACGTCAGGCTTGTTCTGCAGGATGCCCACGATCTGGGCGCCGGCGGCGGGCAGCACGGCCTGCTCGTTGGCGTCCAGGGTGACGCCGAGGAACTGCTGGGCAGTAAAGTCTGCCCCCGCCTCGACGCCGGGAAGCGAATTCCCGGTGTTGTTCTCGAAAGCTGGCATGTGCGGTCTCCTTTAGCGCCCGTGGCCGTAGTTGGCTCGTTGCGCCGGGTTTTCGTAGAGGTAATCCTCGTAGAGCCGCTTCCCTTCCTGGGTCTTCAGCACGATCGTGCGCGCCTTCTCCAGGGTCATCTTCGGGTCGTCGCTCTTCTGGACGAACTGCTCGGCGAGGGCGTTGATCTTGCCCCACGCGTCGCCTCCGCCACCTGACGCCGCGCCCGTCGAGCCGAGGCTCTTCAGGATAGGCGCCGACGACACGGCCTCGTTCACCCGTGTCAGAATCTTCTCGATCTGCGCACCCACGTCCGGGCTCACGTCGTGGGCCGACTTAAGGACCTGGGCGATCTCTTCCTTGGCCGCCGGAACGTGGCGGTACTCCTTCTCGGCCTTGGCCGTAAAGACCGACTCGCGGTCGGCCGCGAGCAGCTCGGCGACGGTCGACTTGAGCGTCTCGACTTCCTGGTTTTTCGCCTCGAGCATCGGCTGCATGGCCTTGGTGACGAGCTCGACGATGGCCGCCGCGTCGCCGCCGAGCGACTTTTTAGTCTTCTTCATCTTTTCATCCTCGTCCATGTCGTCGCCACGGCCCATGGCCTTGTCGTCTTCCATCATGCCCGAGTACATGGCCTTCATCTCCTCGGCCATCTTCATCATCTCGTCTTCGCCCATGCCCTTTTGCATGCGGTCCATCATCTTCTTCATCTTCATTGCGTAGCCCTTCATTGCGCCCTTGGCGACGGGCTCCACCGCGTCGTCGTCCGGGAGGAGGTCGGCGAAGCCCACCTCCATGCGGTTCTTGGCAACGCGGGCGGCAACTTCCTTGTCGCTAAGGCCCTCGGCCTTCCAGGTGGCGACGAGACGTT
This sequence comes from uncultured Thiohalocapsa sp., assembly GCA_964524185.1. GTDB lineage: Bacteria > Pseudomonadota > Gammaproteobacteria > Chromatiales > Chromatiaceae > Thiohalocapsa. The sequence goes on from CAZGCI010000027.1 coordinate 23,269, forward strand.
GCTCGCCTTCGACGGGGGTGCTCATGACTGCTTCGATCAACGGATCCATCGTGCTCTCCGACTTCGCGACCGCAAACCGTTTGCGGTTGGCGGCTCTTTTCACGAGGCTCACCTCGTGGGTCTTTATCTGACTCATGCGGCGCGGCACCGTGCCACCTCCGCCCGGACTAGGGAGCCTCGACCAGGTCGACGACCGTGATAGCGGGCAGATCGTCCTGGGCGATGTCGGTCTTCACGGAGAAGCCGCCCATCGAGAACCCGGTGATCTTGCCCTGCTTGTACGCGGCCCACTCTTCGTCCTCCAGCTTGACGCCAAGTACCCACGCCCCGGAGTGCACGAAGTCCGTGCCGAACCGTCGGCGTGTCACCCTGTGCGGCCGCATCTGCATCGCGGCCTCGTAGTCGGACTCGCTCGGGTACTGCTCCACGAACGACTCGACCACTTCGGCCCGTGTCCTTGCCTGGTGCTCAAGACCGACTACGCGGCTCTTGCTCAGGTAATTGTGAGCCGTCTTCTGGATCTCCGCCGGAGGCGCCCAGTCGTTGTGAGCATCGATCCCGTTCGGATCGAGCACGATGCCGTAGACGATCTGCTCCTCCGCGCGGTCGGCCTTCAGCACGACTCTCTGCACGGACCCCGCTTCAGCGTCAGCGAGAACTTGAGCGGCTCGTTCGCCGTCTCCTTTGTTCTCTGCGATCGGCGGTCGTTCTGCAAGCCGCACCCGTTTCATCTTGCGGTCGACCTGCGAGAAGTCGCCGCTTTTGCGGACCACGGCCGGGTGAGGGACCCAAACGTCCGCCCCGTCGCCGAGAGCCTCCTTTGCCGTCTTGCCGAGCGCGACGACCTTGGCGCCGGGGTGTCGCTCGAGCACTGAGTTGAGCTGGTCGAGCCACGGGGCCATTTTGGAGACGTCAACCGGGTCGGGCATCCAGTGCGGCGCGACGAAGCCTACCGCCGCGTCTGAGCGCCCGATGCCCAGCGGCGCCAGGTAGCGCTCCTCGAACACCTTCGCGTCCGGCCCCACGATCGGCTCCCCGCGCGCGCTCTCCAGCTCGTTCGGCGCAGCGGCCACGAACACGGCTCTGGCGGCCAAGTCCGGCCCCGTCCACTCGACGCGTCTCGCCGCCTTCTCCACGAGCCTGCGTGACTTGTGCACTTTCAACGCCTCCGCGGCCGTCATCGGCATCAGCCGTGCAGATCTGGAGACGACGGCGCCGCTGTCGTACTCGACAACGTCCCCCTCCTCGAGGTCCAGGCCCTCCGCGCACTCGGCCAGGATCCCCGTGTCGGCGTCTGCGAGCGCGACCTCGACGCCGTCGAACGCCTTGCCCACCACCTCGACCGCGTAGGTCAGCCTCGGCGGTTCTCGGCCCTCCGCGAGCTGCTCTATCACCTCGTCGATATCGACCTCCGGCACCGACCGAAGCGCCTCGACCTCGTCCCGAAGGCGAGACACGTTTATGAGCGCGGACTGCAGCTCGCTTGCCGGGGGCATCGGGTTGCCCGGGCCGTCCATGTGGTAGTGCTCGTTGTATTCGCGGACGGTGAGGCTCGTGAGAGTCGTGCCGTCAGGGAGCAGCAACCGGTGCGTGTGTGCACCGCCGAAGCCGCTCGTGCCAGTGAGCTCCTCGTGGGGGTGTGCGCCGCCTATCTGCGTCTGCGCCATGCGCCCGTCGGGCAGTCGTACCTGGTGGGTGTGCTCGCCGCCACCCATCGGCCCGCCACCCCCGTCAAGGGTATGAACGTGGCAACCGTCTTCATACGTGTGAAACACCTCTCCCGTGCCCGGCATCATGAACGCGTGGCAGTGATCGCCGTCGAGGTGGGTTTGGCCGCTGTCGTAATCGATGCCGTGAGCGTGGGCCCCGGCGTCCGGGTGCGGGAAGGTCAGGCCTTTTTCGTCATGCTCCCGGACGATGCGCTCGGCCCATCTCCTGCCCGGATCTCCGCCCCAGCCGTGCCACGCCTGCCAGCCCTTACCCTTGTCGCCCCAGCTCTCGCCCTGCTTGTCGCCCTCATGCCGCGCAAAGAAAGAAACCATTCGACGGATGGTCTCCATCGACACGGGGCGTCCGTTGGCAAGGTCACGAGCTCGAGCCAGGCCGACCGGCGTCATGCCGCGCTGACTATCTGGCTTCTCTTCTCTGACGTCGAGCGCCCGTTGGGCCGCGTCTCTCACGTCCTGCGGTGGCGTGAAGCTGTCTTGCTTCAGCGTGGACGTTAGTCGCTCGATCTCTGATTTGGCGACTTCGAGTTCAAGCTCGTCTGCCTCCACCCGCTCGCCAGCGGCCAGCCGTGCGGCGGCCTGCAGCTTACGACGCCTGGACCGACCGCGGCCTCCGGCCCTCGGAAAGGCGAGCTTGTGGATCACGGCGAACATCCACGGCGGGAGCACCTCCTTGGCCGCCGCCATGACCTCCTCGAGGTACTCGCGCGACCGCGCCGGGCGGCCCTTCATCACCGCGTAGGCCTCCGCGGGCGTGGGCAGCGACTTCTTCGTCGACTTTGGGTGCTCTTCCGGCAGCAGGTCGTTGTCGGTCACGTAGGCGGCTCTCTGGGGCTTTCCGTTGCGCATGAGGTAGAGGAACGCGTTGACCCTCGCCATCGACCACGAGGCTCGGTTCTGGCTCGGACGGTGCGACGTGCTGAACGCCCCCGCCCCTCGACGGTAGACGGCCTTGAGCTTGCCGATGTCGACTCTCTTGGCCGGGTCCTGGCCAACGGCCTCGTTGTGCTCGTCGACCTTGTTGCGCAGTGCCTGCTCGGTGGCGTCGTCAATTTTGATGCCGCCGCGGCTACCGCCAGCACTGCCCGCAGGGTTGCGTCCGCTGCCCCGGCGCTGCTCGTCCGGGTCCGCGGGCGTCTTCGGATCGTCTTCGGCCTTGCAGTCCTCGGCGACGCTGGTGGCGGTGGCTACCGCCTGCCGGCGGGGCTTGCCGGCGCGCAGCTCGGCTTCGACGTTGTTGCCGAATGCCTCGTCTGAACAGCTCCTGTCGAGCGGCATCGTTCGCCCCTTGGAGAGCCGTCTTACGCGGCTACGATGGTGACGGGGACGACGCTTCCGGGCGAGTCGACCAGCGGTCCATTGCGCACGATGCTCGGGATGAAGAAGTACTCGTCGGCGCCGTCGTCGACGAACGTCAGCGTCAACAGGCCAGCCGCAGAGGTGACCACCACAAGGTCAAATGTGTCCGCGCCTGTTACGATCGTGCCGACCGTCGCCGCCGTGATGCCCGGGGCTCCGGTAGCGTCGGCGAACGCGGTACCCGCCGCGTCGGTGTAAACGCCGAGCGCAAGTGCAACGGCGCGCGCGATGGGGTTGCCGCCGGCGTCGACCAGACGAAGCGCGATCGGGTTGGTGCCGGTCACGAGAGACGGGATCGGCGCAACAGGCGCCAACCTGACCACGTTCTCGGCCAGCTGGCCGATCGCGAGCGCGGCCGCGGCGGGGAGGTTGCCTTGTTCTCTAAGCGGCTTCACCAGGTCGACCATCGTGTTCTCCTTGAGCAGTCGAGATGCCGGAAGATTACTCCACCGACACCCCCGGTCACAAGCGAGGCGCCGCCGCCGCGTCCTAGCCCTCGAAGAGCTCGACCTGCAGCGCCCGCACGTCCTCCTCGTCCGCGTCGGGCAGGTCCGGCCGAGAGTCGCGGATCTTCTGGACCTTGTCGTGGCTCTTTTGGAGCAGCTCGCCGGCCGCCTCGGCGCGCTCGACGATCTGGCTACGGTCTCGCCGCCCGCGCGAGAGCAGCATCGTGGTGTCCTCAAGGTCGTCGACGGCCCGCTCCAGAAGCTCTAGAGCGTCCGCCAGGTCTTCCAGATCCCGCTTCGCGCGGTCGTTGTAGACATCGTGCTGCGCGGCCAGCCTGGCGACGGCCATCTGCAGCTCGAGCACCTTTTCCTCGAAGTGGCCCGAGCGACTCTGGTCGAGCGCGACGCCGCCGGCGGCGGTGCCCAGGGCGACGAGAACGGAAGCGACGCTGATCTGTTTGGTGCGTTTTTCGGTCATGGCCCCGAGACGATACGCCATCGGGGCCGACCTCGCCACGCGTGGCGGTTACTCGCCGAACTCCTCGGCGACGATCTGGCGAAACTCGCGGACGTCCTGCGCGTCGGCAGAAGCCAGGCGGACTACGTCGAGCGACGTGCGCAGCACGTACGCCATTTCGAGCACGTCCTGGGTTGCTTAATCAAACAAGGGTCGGACGTTTTTTTGGGGCGCGGCCTCAGTCGCCGAAGACCAGCACCACCGTCGACCGGCAGTTGGGGTGCGCCGGCGGGTGCTCGAAGAACTGCCCGTCCTCCGTCTGGAACAACTCGCCCATGCCCACCGTCGTGCCGTCGAGCGACTGGCAAAGCTCGCTCGTGCGCTGGTCCAGTACCGCCACCCACTCGCGCCGGGTGTTCTCGGGCAGCTGCCCGGCTTGCAACGCGGCCGTCCACGCCGTCGACTGGCCGACATTCTGTGCGGCGGCGGTTTCGGTGCGGGCGATGACCTTGGCGCGTTGCGCCTTTCGCTCGCGGGCGTAGCCGCCGGCGATGCGGCGCGCTCGCGTCTCCGACACGCCGGCGTCCTTGGCGGCGCGGTAGCGGCGGTCAGCGGCCTCGGCGTCGCGCTCGGTCTGGCCGAGCGATCGCATGATCGACTCGAGCGTGTTGGCCGGGTCGCGCCCTTCCTCGAACGCACGTGACAGCACGCGGCGCAACGCGGCGCGTTGTTGGTCGGTGACGTCCTTGACCAGCCTGGCCGAGCGCGTGCGCAGGAACTCGATCGCGGCCGAGCCGACCGGGTCCTCGGCCTTTACCGTGAACGTGCGCTCCAGTCCGAGGCGCCTCGAGGCGGCGTCGGCCGCGGCTACAACCACGTCTTCCAGCACCGCACGCACCTGTCGCTCGAACCGGCGCCAAGGCGCATCCACCGGCGACAGAGGAATTTCGGCCAGTACGGCGCCTTCGCTTTTCTTGGCGATCGCCAGCAAAGCGCGCTCGTCGTTGACGGAGGCGCGCAGAGACGACTCCAGTCGCATGAACGCGCGGCGCAGCTCGGGCTCGCGCTCGTCGGCTTCTTTGAAGGGGTCGTAGGTGAGCCGCGCCACGCCTCACAGCCTCACGAGGCGCAGCTGTTCGCGGATCTTCAGCGTGGCGATCTGCGCGAGCTGACCGGCTTCCCGGGGCGACCCCCGGAAGACCACCGAGCTGTGGAGGTAGAACGGGACCGAGCGCGCCTCGTCGCCGAAGATGCAGACCGGTTTGCGCATCGCCAGCGCCACCCCCAACTCGACGTGCGTGCCCTTGCCGCCGGGGAGGAGCACGATGAGCGCGTCGGCGTCCTTCACCGCCTCTACCTCCTCGCTCGCGATGCCTTCGAGCTGCTCGGGGTCGGGCTTCCAACCGTCGAGCACCATCGGGCGATAGACGGTCCAGTCGAACGTGATTGTGTGCCCCAGCGAGCGCAGCGCCTCCATCACCTCGGAGGCCTTGTCGGCGCGCTCGAAGCCCGTGGCCACGTACAGCTTCACGCGCCGGGCTCCGCGCGTTGCGTGATAAACCGGCCCACCTCGTCGGCGCCCATGCCGAGCGCGGAAGCGAGCAGCTCGCGGGCGACGGCTTCGCCGATCGTGCCCGACTCGAGGCGCTCGTTGATCTGGATGACCGCCGCGATCTGGCGGTCCGACAGCACGCCCATCGCCAGGTCCGCGCCGTCGGCGGGCGTCGGCACGCTGAAGTCGTCGCGGATGTCGTCGTCGGGGTGGGGCACGGGGAGGTCCGCCTCCTCGAGGAGTTGCTGCTCGAGCGCCTTGTTGGGCGACAGCAGACCGGCCACCGACATCGACTGCAGGAACGCGCCGAGCTTGGCCAGGTCCTGCGTGAACACGTTGCCGTGGCCCAGGTAGGGCCACTTCTCGCGCGGCGCACCGTTCATCCTCATCACGCGCGCGACGGCGAACCGGTTGAACGTAGCGCAGATCGTGTCGAGCACGGTGTTGAGCGCGACGCCGAACAGGTTGCTCTTCGACTCGTGCAGGTTCATTGCGCCGACCTTGTCCTGGCCGATGAGCATGAACTCGGTCAGGAACGAGCTGGCGATCCGCATCTCGTACCGTCGGATCACCGGGTCTGGTGCGATCTGGCGACCACCTCCCGAAGACAGCAGCTTCAGCTTGAAGCCCGTTGGGTTGCCCTCGCGGTCCAGCTCCGCCGGAAACACCGCACCCATGCGCTCGTCGACTTGCAGCTCCTGCACCATCTTCTCGAGCTGTCTACGCAGGGCGAGGTCGTCGGGCGTGGGGCGGGTGGCCATGATCTCGCGCGGCACCTCCATCACCACCATGCCGGTGAGGTCCTTGCCGATCCCGATCGCCTCGTTCTCCTGAAGCCGCTTGAGGTAGTGGTACTCGCGCACCGCCGAGCGCAGCATCGAGCGGCCCTCGGGGTTGTTCTTCGGCGCCTTTGCGCGGAACAACACCACCTTCTCCATCGGGATGTAGACGTAGCTGCCGCCGTGGCGCCGGGTGGAGTAGTTGTCCACCTGCCAGAACCCGCGCACGGTGCCCTCGCGGTCAAAGTCCCACTCGTAGACCGTTTCCTGCGAGCGGATCTCGATCTTGCGGAAGCCGACGAGCCCGTCGTCGTACTCGCTGTGCGTGGTGTAGTCGCCCGAGGCGCCGCGGCGCACCTTGTACACCGTCTCGAACGGAGCGAACCCGTAGGGCAGCATGGAGAGCACCTCGGCGATGAAGTCCTCCCAGGTGTGCTCCATGTCCTCGAGCATCTCTTCCAGCCGATCGCGCCAGTAGATCGCCTCGTCGTCGTCCTCGTAGCCTTGAGCGGTCTTAATGGGCCAAGCCACCTGGCGCACCAGCGACTCGATCACGGTCATCGACATGCCGATCACCGCGCAATTGTCGATCATCTCCCCGTAGTACCGGGCTCCGCGCCACCCGCGCAGCTGCGGCAGGAAGTCCTCGACGATGTACCCGCCCGACTGGCGCAGCCCGGTGGTGCCGAGGCTAAGGCGCGCGTTGCGGGAGGTGAGTTGACGATCTCGGTCGGTGACGCCTCGCTCGGTCATGGCTCGCAGCGTATCCTAGTTGAGGTCCCGGGCGCGACGCCGAAGCTCCGCGCGGCAACTATCTGCCACGGCTTGGCCCTCCTCAAGCGCCTCGGCATCTTCGCTCAGCGCCATGAGGCTTCCCGCGTCCATCTGCGTGAGGTCAATCTCGCCGCCCTCCACCGCCGCGAACAGCCTTGTCATCCGCGCCACGTGGAGCTGCTGCTTCTGCTCGTCGCTGATGTCCCACCCGCCCTGCTTCTCGCAGAGCCGGCAGATGTCGACGAGGTCGTCGTGGTAGAATCGCACGGTGACGTGCGGCGCCGGGTTGCCGGCGTCGTCGAACTTCACCGTGGGCGTCTGGTACATCAGGTTTCGGCGCAGCGCGTCTACCAGCTCCTGCACCTCGGCGGGCCCTAGCCTCTCCCTGTCCTCGTTCATCGTTCCTTGCTCCTGCGCTCGCGGATGCGACGGTAAGCCGCCGTGAGGCTGTCCTCGCTCGTTGCGCGCTCCCGCGAGGCTTCTCTGTAGGCCTGCGTCACCCGGCTCGAATAGCTCTCGTCGGACTCACCGTAACCGCGAGGGATGCTTTTCGCCAGATCCGAGGCTCGCCGGGCGTCGTCCTTGCTCAAGACCATGCCCATGCCGCTGGCCACCTCGCTCTCGTAGTACTCGCCGCCCTTGCCCCATCGCTGACGCACGTGCGCCATTCGCTCCTCGCGCGCCTTGACCACGGCCTCGTCCGTCGGCCTTGAGCGAACGGCCGCGTCGATGGTCTGCGGGTCGCTCTCGCCGGCCTCCCGGTAGACCAGCTCGATGTGCACGCGGTGACAGGTCGTGCACCGCCACTTGTCGTCGAAACCTTTGATCGCCAGCGGCGTGCGACCGTTCGGACACGGGCAGTACTGCGCCGGGTAGCCCGCACATGGGTCCATCTCGTGCTCCGGTACCGCTCGCTCCTTTGACAGTCGGGTGTTCGGCGCCGGGCGAAACCGCCCCTCGTTCCTCTTGCTCATCTCACCTCTCCTTGCTCACGTCGACGGTCGGATCAAAGCCGACGCCCGCCTTGCGCCCCACCGCCATGTTCAGTCGGATCGGCTCCGACGCGTACAGCCGCATTTTTTTCAACGCCTGGGTGGTGACGTCGACTTGGTCGTCGTTGGTGCCGTTGGGGAACAGCCGCAGCTCGCGCCGGTAATCGGCCAGCCAAGGCGCGCTCTCGGGCACGAAAACGTTTTCGGCGTCGAGCTCGGGCAGCAAGTCGACGGCCACCCGCACCTCCTTCGACTCCTTGGGCTTGACGCCGATGATCACGGGTCGCGCCAGCTCGGTTTTGAGCTGGGCCACGGCGGCGTGGCCGTTGGCGGCCAGCTCGATGTAGCACCGCTCGGCCTGCGGGTACCTCGCGATCAGCCGCTTGATGTCCTCTTTCTGCTTCACGAAGTCGCCCCGCGCGCGCACCAAATCGACCAGGTACTTGTGCTGGGGCACGGCCGCGTCGCGCCCCCAAACGCTCCCCACGTAGTACGAGGTGCCGGTGGCGGAAAACGTCAGGTCCCAAGAAAACAACCAGTCGGTCAGCTCGGGCAGCTCCGTGTAGGTCTGCAGCCGGTCTTGCGGAATGATGCCGCCGCCGCCGGGCTCGGGGCTCTGCTGGTAGGTGCCGGCCCAGATCACGGGTCCCACGGCTTGGCGAATTTTTTCTAGCGCGGCTCGGTCGTAGCGCTCCGGGCAGAGCGCCTCGCCGAGCGGGCGCCCCAGCAGGTCCTCGGTCACTTCGCAAAGAGCCTGGAAGTTGATGTGGAGCCAGTCGTCGCTGTGCTCCTTGAGCAGGTAGCCGGCCAAGTCCCGCTCGTGCCAGCGGGTCATCGTGACGATAAACGAGGCGCCCGGCTCCGCCCGTGAGTACAGCGTGCCGAGAAACCACTCGATCACCCGATCGCGCGCCACTTCGGATTGTGCCTCGGCCCAGTCCTTGTGTGGGTCGTCGACGATGATCAGATCGCCACCGGTCCCCGTGACCGTGCCGCCCACCGACGTCGTGCGCATGCCGCCGCCGGCGCCCGTGGTCCACTCGGTGGTCGACTTGGCGTCGCCCGACAGCTTGGTCCACGTTTCGGGGTGGTCGCGAAAGTGGTCGCGACCGAACCGGCCGAACCTCCGGGCGAGTTTGTCGCCGTAGCACCCGACGATCACCTCGTCCTCGGGAAACAGGTCGAGGTACCACGCCGGTAGCCACTCCGACGTGCACGTGCTTTTGCCGTGCCGCGGCGGCGCATTCACCACGACGCGAGCCCCTCGCCGGCGCACCTCGCGGGCGAGCAGCTCCATCAGCAGCACCGCCCACCGGTACGGCACCCAGCGCCCCCCGCTCATATGGTGGGCGTAGGTGGCCGGGTGGAGCCGGAGCGCGTCTTCGGCGAGTGTTTGCCGCCCGACCTTCACTCACCCCCGACCTCGAGCAGCCGCCGAGCGAGTTTGTCGATCGTGCTGCCGGCGTCGGGGTCCTGCAACAGCAGCCGCACCGCCTTGCGCCGCTCGCCCACGCTAACTTGGTGGTCCTGGATCAGGTCGGGCTCGCCCCGAAACAACCGCTCGAGCCGGATGCCGTTCTCCAGCAGCTTCATCGCCTCCGTGGGCGACAGGCCCGGGTCGGTGCCGGCATTGACCTTCTCCAGCAGGCGCATGATCGGGTACTGTGCCACGCGCTGCATCGCTTGGGCCATGGCGAGGTGGCGCCCGCGCATTTTCTGCAGCTCGGCGACGTCCTCCTCGCGCAGCCGCCGATCGACGTCGGCGTCGTGGTCGGCCGCGCGCCCGACCCATTGCCACTGCGCCGACCACCGGTCCATGAGCGTCTTGGTTTTGCCCAACCGGTGCGCCACTTTTGCCAGCGACCGATCGGCGCCCATGTCTCGGTAGGTGGCGAACGCCGCGAAGGCGTCGGCCGTCTCGCCGGTCTGTCGCTCCCAGCTCTCGGCGTCGGGCGGGGCGATGTATCTGCGCTTGGGCATGGTTCAGCTCGTAGTATTCAGTTCGGACGCAAAGCGCGCCATTTGATCTTCAGGTCGACGCGGCCGCTTTTCTTCCGCACCACCTGGCACAGCGCCGGGCCCCACTTCTCGACCATGCGCTGGCACATATCGAGTTCAGCGTCCTGCCGCGCGTAGACCTCGTGCAGGCCACCTTTGTTGCTGCCGAGTTGCGGAACCGAAAACGCCTGCATCGTCGTACGCACGACGGCGCCGCCGCCGGCCATCACCTGCATCGCAAAGTCCCGGTCCTCCTTCAGCTTGAGCTCGGCGGTGTAGCGTACCATGGGCGGAAGCGACCGCCCGTTCAGCGCGACGACGCAGTCAGCGTAGCCGCCGAACACCAGCGGCCGAGTCGCCGACCAGGCAAACTGCTGGTAATCCAGCGCGGCCAAATCCCAAGGCACCGCGTCGAGCTGCTCCTGGGTGGCGCCGAGAGCGGCCGCGGCCGTGGTTTTGTGCATTTTGCGGCCCTCGCGCCGGAAGAACCCCTGCAAGTCGTCGTCCAGCATCCAAATCGGAGCCCCGGTGGTGATCGCGCGTGTGCGGATACGGTTGCGCACGTAGGCAATGCCGCGGTCGTCGGCGTCGAGCCGCTCGATCGGGTGGCCGGCGGCGGCGTAGCTTTCGGCGTCTTGCGGCTCGACCACGCACGTGTAGGCCACGGCCGATTCGGCCAGCAGCTTCATGGTGTTGCCGTGGGGGCGTCCCTTGCTCGGGACCAATACGGGCCAGATCACGTGGTCTTCCTTTCGCCGCTGCGGGCGCGCAGCAGCTCTTCTTCGGCACTGCCGCAGTGGATCATCGCCTCGCGCAGGTAGAGCACGAGCGCGATCCGATCGAACGGCCCTCCGCCGTCGGACACCATCGGTGCGTTGCAGTGCCACTCGTGCACGTTGGCCAGCAGGACGTCGCCGGAGAAGAGCTGCACGGCGGCGCGGTAGCGCGGGAAGAGCGTTTCGCCTCCGAGGTAGCGGCCGCGCCGGATCGCCGACAACACGCCCATCCCCTCGCGAAAGTCGCCCGCGTCGACGTGCAGCGCGGTGCGGAAATTACGGTTCACGGTGACCGACGTGAACACCGTGCCGGCCAGCCGGAAATCGCCGTGGATGCCGTCCCAGTACGCTTTTTGCCGAGCCCATTGGTCGGGGCAGACTTCGCGATACACCTCGCTGATCGCCACGTAGAGCGGCAACAGCACCGCGGCGGCCTCGGGGTGGTGGTAGTCGAACGCGCACGGCCGGCAGAAAGGAAAGCGCGCGTTGCGGTCCTGGTAGCCGAGCACGGTGGCGCGCGTGGCCTCTAGCTCGAGGTACTTGCCGAAGTCCACCGCGTTGGTGCCCGAGACGGCCCCGTCGCTCCGGCGGATGAGGTCGCCCTTGTAGCGGTTGCCCACGGCGGTGCCTCGGTTCGTAGGGCGCGACGCCATCACCGCCTGCAGCAAGATCGGCGCGGCGCGCTGCACCACCTGGCGCCCGAGCACCCGGCGGCGCAGCCGGATCAAGGGTCGGCCGTTTTCGTCGTCGACGTCGACGTCCACCGCCGGATCGTCGAACACGCGGTAGTCCGGGCCGAGCTCAAAATGCTCTCCGGCCATCGCGGCGTAGTCCCCCGCCGGGGCCACCGGCCGCAACCGCTCAAACACCGGCCGCCGCCTCCATCACGCACCGCGTTACGATTTCGGTCAGTGTCGCGCGCTCCTCGCCCCATGCCTCGTGCAGCTTGGCCACGGCGCGGTTGAACGGTTCGATCGTGCGGCTGTCGAAAAAGAGCTGGATCATGCGCACGTGGGCCGGCCCCTCGGGCATGTCCTCCGCCTCGAACTCGATGCCGTCTTGCAGCCCGTCGACGTCGATCTCGGCGGCACCGAGCAGCTTTTGCACTTCGGCCTCGGTCCAGCCCATGGCGCCGAGCGTGGCCTGGCCGTCGAGCGCCTCGCGCAAGATCGCGTGAAGCTTTTCGTCGTCCCACTCGGCCAGTTCGGCCGTTCGATTGAGCGTGACGGACAGCTGGCGAGCGGTGGCGTCGTCCACGTCGACCACGTGGCACGACGCGCGGTCCCAAGCCTGCCCGCCGGAAGCCGCCTCGCCCTCGGCGCGCAACTCGAGCATGGCGGCCAGCCGGCCGTTGCCCGCGATCACGCGCATCGACGACGCCTGCACCACGAGCGGCTCCACCTGGCCGTACTTGCGCAGCGATTCCTTGATCGTCGCCAGGTTGCGCACGGGGTGGCGCCGGGCGTTGTCGGGGTCGTTGACGAGCTGTTCCAGGGGGATGAGCTTGGTTCGCATGGGCGGTCCTCGGGTGTGGGCCGGCGGGGTCCCCACGCGAGCCCTTTTGCGCGACGCGGCCGCCCCCGTGTTCTTCCCGGTTTTTAGCCCAGCGCGTGCGACGCAGTCAATTGGGTGGGTCAAAAGGGACGCGGGCCGGGGGCCGGGGCCTGTTGCCAGACCTCTCGGCGGGTGGCAGCCCTCGTGACCCCAGGAGCACCGGGTCCACGAGGGGCCTATCGCTGTAGCGACGACCCCCGTCCGCGATCGGTGGCGACAGCCACGTCGCGACTTTGCCGGTCTCTCCCGGCCGTCACGCCTGGTCCATCAGGCGGCGTCCCCCTTCCCTCTTAGCTCCCGAGGCGTCCCCCGTTCAACCGCGTAAGAGGTGCGGTCACTCGGAGCGCATTTTCTCAGCGAAGCGCCGAGCGAAATCGGACGCCTCCGGGCTGTAATCAAGAAGCCGGTTGACGAACCAGTCTCCAAAGTCCCGCAGAGCCGCACGGGTGATCATGTCCGCAGCGTCGGCCGCCCTGCACTCGGCCTCGCTGTGAGCCATCATCAAGCCCAGCGCGACCCCATTCGTGACGCAGACCATGCCGGCTTCCTCGGGTGTGCTCGCGGTGCGGAGGGCCTCCTTAATGCCCTCGTTTATTTCGTCCATGGTCATCTCACCCCTCCTCCCCGGGCTCGCGCATCGGCCCGGATTCTGCCGCGGCCTTCTTGGCGGCGGCCTCCTTGGCCCGGCGCTTGGCCCGCTCGGTGTCCGACTCGGTCGGGGCGGCGCGCTCGGCGGCCTTCTTTTTGAGGTACTGGATCCAGCCGTCCGCCGACCGAGAGTCGAGCGACTCGGGCGCGAGCCCCTGCGTACTCTCGGCGACGAATTCGCAGAACTTCTCCCACTCGCCGCCCATCTCCTCAACGATCGAGCGCATCGTGGCGAGCTGTTCGGCGGTGGCGGGCTCGGCTTTGGGGGCTGGCTGCTCGTGTTGTGCGTCCGGGTCCTCCTCGTCCCCGGTGCTCATCTGAAAGGTCTTCAGCAGGAAATACTTCTGGGCCGCGGTGGCGGCCTTGTTGTACCCCTTGTCCATCGAATCCTGCGCCTCGCCGAGCCACGGGACGATGAGGTGGGCGCCGGTGTCGGCACAGATCATGACCATGTCGAACCAGGCCCGGCACACCGTCGAGTAGCCTCGTTGCGTCTCCACCCGCTCCCACTTGACCGACTTCGGCGCCTGGACCAGCGCGAGGCCCTCGGCCGCCATCAGCGCCCGCACCATGTCGAGCACGTCGCTTGCGGAGGCGAACGAGTACTTGTGGTGCTGGTTGTAGCCGCCCTTGTGCACGCGCTTCACCTGCGCCATGACGTTGGCCATCTTCTTGGCGAGGCTCGCTCGACCCGCCGCGTCTTCTCCGAAGAACGTGTTCATTCGCTCGACCCCGCCTTGATGCTGAAGCGCAGCACCCGCGCCCCCGGCACCTTCTCGGTGTGCTTCAGCAGAAATGCCGCGGCCTCCGTCGCCTTGCGCTCGCGCAGCAGCTCCTCGCACGCCGCCTTCCAATTCACCCGTTCGCTCGTTTTGTTGCTCTTCCACGTGACTTTCCTGTCGTCGAATTTGACGCCGGCCCGTTCGCCGAGCGCCATGCGTAGTTCGTTTTTGTAAACCGCCAACGTTTCCGCGGCGCCTTTCTCGCGGGTTCGCCACTCGTCGGCGAGCTTGATCAGCACGCGCACCCGCTCCGCCAGCTCGGTATCCAGCTCCTCGGCCGGCACCTCCTTGCCCTTCTCCGCCGGGAAAAAGCGCGCCAGGAACCGCTCCGACGCCTCGCTGCCGTCGACCGGCGGTGGGCGATCGGCCACGACATAGTCGCGCCACCAGCGCTCGGCCTCCTCGACGAGGTAGTCCTCCAGCTCGCGGTCGCGCCCGAGCACCTTGTAGTAGAGCTGGTGATCGAGCATCGCGCCCGAAACGTACTGCTCCACGTCGATGCCGTGATCGCTGGTGGCCATCGCGTAGGCCTGCCAAGCGAGTTGCGCGACGTACTCGTCCGGGACAACGAGCTGCCCGGCGTCGTTGAACCAGCGTTTCCACGTCCGCGACGGAGACTTCACGTCCACGTTGGCCACTTCGCGAAGCCCGTCGTAGACGATCGCGTCGGGCGTGGCGTAGACGATCTTGGGGTTGCCGACGAACGTCGTTTGCAGCCCGGTGTTCTCGTCGCGCGTCGCCCGCACGTCGAGCCCGGTCTCGTGCCCCAGCCAGGCGAGCAGCCCGGGCTCCAAGAATTTACCGCGTAGCGTGTGGTGTGTGTCTTCGCGCGGCTTCGCTCGCCCCGTCTTTGCCTCCCACACTTCGACCGCGTGGCTGTAACTGCCGAGCCCGACGACGGCCGCGATCTCGCTGGCGCCGATGCCCTGGGCGCGATCCACGGAAAAACCGGGCGTCGGCGCACTGTCGTTGTTGTGTGCCATCGTTCGGCACCTCCCTTTTCTGGTTGTTGGTTGCTCCTGAGCGCGCGATGCCCCTTGCCACTGGGCCACCGGCGCACCCGGATCTTTAGCCTTTTCACCCGCGGCTGCAAAGCACCTTCGTCAGCGGCCGCGGTCCTCTTCGTGGTGGCCGCACGAGCCGCCCTCGATCCCGACCCGGATGCCGCAACCCTCGCGGTCGCAACGCCTGTAGGCGATCGAGCGGAGGAAGCGATTTGCCTCGCCGGCGTCTGTCGACGACCAGTTGACCACGGCACGGGCAAACCCGCCGACGCAGTACACGTACCACTGGTTGCCCTGGACGCGGCCGACAAGCTCGACGTCGGGCGAGAGGCCCCGGCGGTGCAGGTCTCGGATCTCCGTCCACTCCACGTTCTCGTGAGGCCAGTCCAAGCTCACAGCAGCCCCCCAAACTCCCGACGCAGCCTCTCTACCTCCTCGTCGGCCTGGCGCAGCAGATCGTCCCACGTCGCGCGTTCGAGTCCGGGCCTTGCCGCCTGCGCGAAGCTCAGCACCTCGCCGTAGGTCCACCCGCAGCGGAAGCGCAGGAAGTCCACGATCTTCGACACCGTCCCGCCGTCTCCCCTGTCGATCGCGAAGCCCAGGTCCTTAGACAGGTTCATCGGTCGCCTCCTCGCCCGTGGGGCGCTCCGCGTACAACCGCGTCACGGTGCCCTCGTCCATGTCGATCGCCGTCGCGTAGTGCGGCGCGTCGCCGTAGGTCTCAGCCATAGAGGCCAGCTCGCGCCGGTAGGCGTCGCCCGTGGGGCAGCTCACCAACGAGAGGTCGCCCTCGCAAAAGGTCACGACCAGTCGCCACCGCTCGTGCGCCCACGTGCCGAAGTACGGCGCGTCTTGGCTCGTGTCGTACTGCTCCCAGCCGTGCGACGACGAGCACATGTCGAAGTCGAATGCGTAGCGCTCGACGTTCTGGCGGTTGCCGAGGTCGAAGACCCGGGCGCCGCGGTCGTTAACCCACGAGTCGGCCCAGTGCCTGTCCATCAACGCCTTCCACTGTTCCAACCTCATCGCGGGAACCTCGCTTCCGCCAGTTTGGCGATCGAGCGGCGGAGCGCGTCGCGCCGACGCAGGCAAGTAGCCATGCGGCGGGCCTCCGCCAGCAGCAGCGCTGACCGCTCGGGATCGGCGTGCTCGCAGCGCCGCGCTTCGAGGCTGGCGCCGTTCGCGGCAAGCATAAGCTCGAAGTCGCTCAGGTAAGCGTACGCATCCGCCGGTCGCTCAGCGGCGGTGTAGGCTCGCGTTGAATCAGCTCCCCGCATCACCAACCCCCGTCCTCTGCGCGATCAGCGCAGGCGTCGCACTGGTAGCCGAGCGCGCGATCGGCCGGGGTGAGCCGGTTGGGCTCGCCGCACGTGGGGCACGGCAGGCGGCGCGGGTTGCTCCGGCAGGCGGCACGTAGCGCGCTGCGGCCGCCCGGGTCGGCGAACCGGTCTTCCATGCCGAAGTCTCCCGCGTCTTCGTTGTCGTAGTAGTAGCGACTACTCATCGACCACCTCCAGCAACCCCTCGAACAGGGCAGTCATCGCGCCGACGACCGTGTGTTCGCCGCACTCGGGGCAATCGTAGCCCTCCGCGTCGGCCTCGGTCTGGTCGCGCGTCCAGTCCTTGCACGAGGTGCAGTAGCCCTCGAACAAGTCCTCCCTCTCGCGGTAATCCGCCTCTGTGATCGTCGTCGCCATCACGCCACCTCCTCGGTCGCGTCCACACCGAGGTCGTCGTAGACGCGCTTGGCCAGGTCGCTGTGCCCGAGCACTGGCGGCAGGTCTGTGAGCGCGTCCAGCACGTGCACCTCGCGGCAGTCGCCCTCGCCCTGCCAAACAGACCGATCGACCACGTGCAGGATTATTTTGCCCGCCGCGGTCTGGTAGACCGCCACCTCGGTCCAGCGGTTCTGGCGGTCGCCCCGGCACTCGCGGTTGCTCTCCCACGCCAGGCGACGCCCGCTGAAGGACACGTCGGCCTTGCCGGTGCGCGTAAGGACGTACTTGGTGTTATCGTCAGTCATCAGTTGCTCCTGTGTTGTTGTTGTCCTCCTCGAGCCGACGCAGCACAGCGTACCGCAGCGATTCGAGGTCGATTGTCTTGCCCACGACGCCGCAGTCCTTGCGGCAATCCTCGAGGAACTCGTCGAGTCCGCCGGCACGAGCGATGTAGCGGCGCAGCATCTCGCCGTCGCAGTCGCGCAGGAACCACTCGGGCTCAATGCGCGTGGCGACCTCTACCTCCCCGAGAACGCCGCGCAGCGCCTTCATGGGGCCAGCTCGCCGGCGCGCAGCGCCTCGGTGCGCGTGGCCGCTTCGACCAGCCGTGCGGCGTGTGCTTCGCGGGCGGCGGCGGCGTCGGCCCGGCGGTAGCCGTAGGCGCGCGCCCCCCGCCGGTAGAAGCTTTCCCAGGCGGCTTCGGCCGTGCGCTTGGGCGCGCTTGAAAGTCCTCGCCCCACCACGCGATACCACGGCCCGTCGGCCCGGTCGGCGGCCTCGAGGCGGCGCAGGTGCACCGCCCCCACCACCCCCAACCGATCGTCGCGCGTCGCAATCCAGCGCCGGCAAAGCACCATCGCGGCGTCTTGGGGCCGGTCGCCAAAGCGCGCCCACTGGCCGTCGCGATCGACCGCCACCAGCAGCGCCTCGTAGTGGTGCGGCTCCAAGCCCACGGCCCCGACGCGCTCCAGGCGCTCAAGCACGCGCTGCTCAAACTTGCCGACGTGAAACTCTTCGTGATCCATCTTTTTGCTCCTGTTTTGCGCGTTTTGCGTGTTGCGTGCGCGTTCAGTCGTCGGAGGCGACCACCGCGGGGGCCTGCCACAGCCCGTGGTGTTTTAGGTTTCTTGACGTGCTCTCTTTTCCGCCAAGAGGCGTGCGTCGTACGTGCGGAGCAGCTCAAACTGCCGCTCGCCGCGGGCCAGGGAGATGCCCTCAAGGAAGATTGCTGCGTCGCGCTCGTTAACAAACCCGGCCCGGGCGGCATCGACGCACTCGTCGTCAGTCGGCTCATGCTCCTGGTCGCGCCACCACGCCGCGCCGAAATCCTGGAGCTGCGCAATGTTGCGCTCAAGGGCTAAGAATTCTGCGTTTTTCATCTGATGCTCCTGTTTTTGTGGGGCCTGCCACGGCCCAACCGTGATCCAAGTTTGCCTGAGCTGCTGGAGATGACAAGAAAAAACGTCCAAGTTTCGCACCCTTAGCGACGTTTTTTGCCGCATGCGCAAGCGCGCTTTTAGCAATGCGGAAGTGCGGTTTTAGCATTGCTCGTCGCACAACCGGGCAATGCGGAACCGGCCGGGGCGCATATGCTACCCGCGGACTCGCGCACATGCGTCGGCGCGTTTTGCGCAATGCCCCTTACGTACCTTACGTACCTTACGAAACCTTCCGTTACCTTTCCTGACGGAACCCTACGAAACCCTCCGGGCACCCAAAAAAAAACACTGGCGATCGCGACCGGGGTCGTTTAGGGGTTTTTTTCTGGGACGGTTCCGGGCATTGATGGAGTCCCGTCGAGGTGGCCGCGAACGAGCGAGGCGCCTGGCGATAAACACGCAACCCAGAACGATTGGGGAGAGCGCATAGTGACCTTGCCTATCGAGAAGGGCGTCCCGGTGCCACCGCGCCGTGTTGGACGCAATCGCATTATCCCCTGGGCCGAGATGGCCCCCGGCGACAGCGTGCTGGTGCCCACCGAGATGGCCGAGGCACGGCAATCGCCCACCCACTGGTACAACCTCGCCTACGAGGCCAGCCGTCAGTATCCCGACCGGAAGTTTGTTTGCCGCAAGGTGCCCGAGGGCTTCCGGATTTTCCGCGTGCGCTGAAGAGCTGGAGAGAACCTCACATGCAGACGGACTTCCGTGTGAAGGCGAGTTTTGTAGACCACCCCAAGACCAACCGACTCCGCCGGGCGATCGGCGAGAACGCCGTGGACTATCTGCTGCGACTTTGGTCGTTTGCTGCGCAGCAACGCCCCAATGGCGCGCTGACGGGCATGGAGGCGGCGGAAATCGCCGACGTGTGCCGCTGGGCCGGCGAGCCCGAGGTGTTGTTAGCGGCGCTGCTGGACGGGCCGGTGGGAGGGGCCGGTTATCTCGAGCGCGACGACGACGGGGTGTTGTGGTTGCACGACTGGCAGGAGGAGCAGCCGTGGGTGGCGACGAGCGAGGAGCGCCGCACCCGCGCCACCCGGGCGGCCAAGGCGCGATGGAAGGCGGCGGCGACCAAATCACCCAAACCGAAGAAGCCGGTCCGCGCGCCCAAGCCGAAAACGAACGCCGAAGAGCCCCTCGGCACCGCCCCTGCCGGCGAGCACGCCGACGCGGTGGAGAAGATCTGCGCCCACTACCGCACGTATGCGCATCTGCATGGCCACCCCGAGGCCGGCAAGCGGCTGCGCGCGAGCAGCCCCGTTTACCGCAAGATCGTGGCCCGCCTGACCGAAGGATACACCCCGGAGGAGCTTTGCGAGGCGATCGACGGCATCCACACCATCCCGCACAATCTCGGCGAGAACGAGCGCCAGACCCCCTACCTCGAGCTGGATCTTATCTTCCGCGACCAGCCCCACGTCGACAAGTACATCGCGGCGGCCCGGCGGCCGCGCCGCCCGGTGAGGTCGCAACGCGAGTTGGCGGGGCTGCGCGCGGCGGAAGCCTTTCTTTCGAGGGACGCATGAGCCCGGACGAGAAGGAACGATTCGTCGTCATGATGCAGGCCATTTGCGCGGTGCACCGCGTGGAGCCCACCGAGGCGCTACTGCGCGGCTACTGGATGAGCCTCGAGGACGTTCAGCTAAAGGACTTCGTCGTCGGCGCGCGACGGGCCATTCGCGACTGCACGTTCCTGCCGAAGCCGGCCGAGCTGCGGAAGCTCTGCGGCGAGATCACGGCCGAGCTGCGGGCGGTGATCGCGTTCGACTACGTGCGCCGCGCCATCGCTTCGCCCGGGACCTACGTGTCGGTGCAGTTTGACGACCCGACGATCCACGCCGTGGTGCGGTCGCTGGGGGGGTGGCCGGCGCTCGGTAAGTTGTCGGTCGACGAGTTTGAGAAGTGGACCCGCGCCGAGTTTCTGCGATTGTACCAGGCCTACGCAGGCAATCCGCCGGCGGAGCTGCCCGACTACTTGCCCGGCATCTCCGAAACGATCAACGCAGCCACGGGTCTGGCGGCGAGCCAGCCGGTGCTGATCCGCACGCTGGAGCCCGTGGCGATCGGCGCCGTTTCACGTGAAACATCTACCGCGCGCGAGTTAAGCGGTGGCGAGTAGGGCGCCGCGAGCGCGCCGGCTTGTCCCGGCGGAATACGACGAGCAAGTCGCACTGGTAACGTGGCTCCAGCTCGCCGGCATCCGGTTTTTCGCCGTCCCCAACGGAGCCTACTTCCAAGGGCGCGGCCGCACGTGGAAGACGCTCGAGCGCGCCGGGGCGTCGTCGGGGGTGCCGGATCTGGTCTTGGTGGACCTGGCGCCCGATGCGGGCCGGCCGGTGGCGATCGAGATGAAACGCACGCGCGACTCGCGCGTGAGCAATGAGCAGAAGGAATGGCACCGGGCCATGGAGGAGCGCGGATGGATCGTGCTCGTCGGGTTCGGGGCGGGCGACGCGCAGCGCAAGCTCGAGTCGCTCGGGTACGGCAACCGGCGGCGAAGGAGCCGCAAGGAGTAGAAGGCATGTCATCGGTAAACAAGGCGGTGTTGATAGGTCGGTTGGGGGCGGACCCCGAGCTGCGCTACACGAAAACGGGCAAGGCTGTGGCGAACTTCAGCCTTGCCACCCAGCGCGATCGCGACGCTGAGACTCACTGGCACAAGATCGTGGCCTGGGCCGAGCGCGCGGAGTTCGTCGCTCAGTACCTGTCCAAGGGTCGCCAGGTCTACGTGGAAGGCGAGATCACCTACCGCAAGTACGAAGACCGCGACGGCAACAATCGCATCAGCACGGAAATCGTCGCCTGGAACGTGCAACCGCTCGACGCCAAGCCTGACAGCGAACGAGGCGCCAAAAACGGCCGAGCGCCGGCGGGAGCGCACAACGGGCCGCCCGGCTTCGACCACGATACCGACATTCCGTTCTAAGAAGGGCAGGGAGCGCGTGGGGTACTACCTGGTGGATATTGTGACGCGTTGCGACGCGGGCGCCTGCACGCGTGAGGCGAAGGTCGAGCTGCGCAACGCGGTCAACGGCACCGTGGGGCGCTACTGCCGCCAGCATGGCAAGCGCAGGCTCGCCGAGCTGGACAACGGTGCGCACTGAGTTGCATGGTGGAGACAAAGACCGATGGCGCTGGTGCCGATGACGCTGCTTGCGGCGGCTGAAGAAATCATGGGACGCGAGGGCTGTGCTGAGTTGGTGGGGCAGTGGTTGGCGGAGTATCGCCACGAGCGCCCGCGACCCGCCTTGGCCAAACCACTCAAGCGCGCCTTGGCGCCGCACTACCTGGCGTTCGTGCGGACGTTGCCCTGTATCGTCTGCGGGAAACGACCCTCCGAACCCGACCACCACGGGCCGCGCGGCATGAGCCGCAAAACCGACGACTACCGGGTTGTGCCCCTTTGCCATCAGCACCACATGGAGCGCCACAACGGCCATCTGCATCGCTCGATGGGCGTGACCGCCGAGTACCTGGAGAACTACGTGCACGAGTGCATGGTGACCGCGCTGGTGGCCTACCTGCGAGCGGTCGAGTGCTGGGAGCAGGACGCATGAAGCCCGCGCGCCGCTACGCCGCCGAGCCATCCACCACGGTTCCGGCCCCGCCGGCGCGCCGCGGCGACTCAGGCGCCGTTGCTCGCTTCGCGCCGATGGGTGCGGCGGTCGAGCAACCGGGGCAGCCGGTGCCAAGGGAACAAAGGACCCGGATCGATCTTCCGACCGAGCGGCATCCCTACCTCCTCGTGCCCCACGCACGACCTCGCCGCCTCGGCGTAAGGCGTCCCCAGCAGAGACCGCAAGAAGTTCTGCAACGCTGTGATCTGCGCGTCCGCGTAAGGCTCCCAGTAACCCTCGACCACGTGGCCGTCGTCGAACACGAGGGCGGCGTGCTGCGGCGGCACGCCCTTGTAGCGCCGCTGGTGCCGACCGATCGTGTAGTAATAGTCGCCGTTCTCGCGGTGGAGGTAGCCGTGGTTAGCCAGCTCGACCCCCAAGGTGTAGCGGTTGGCGTCGCTCTTCATCTCGCCGTCGACCATGATCTCGCTCACGCCGGCGTGCCACGCCTTGAAGTCGAGCTCGACGAGCTGGGTGATCCGGCCGCTGCGTGAGATCACCACGTGGGCGCTGGCGCGCGCCCGCGGGTCGACCAGCCACCGCACCGACGAGCTTGCCGACGGGCCCGCCGTGTAGTGGATCACCGTGTGGCAGACCCTGTCGGTTCGTCGCGACGAGAAGTTTGGTGACGGGACGAAAGGGATCTCTTCTAGTCTCACGATTTGATCTCCCCGCGTGCTGCGCTGCTCATCGCGGACCACCGGTGGGCACCCCGGTCTCGACCGCTCGCTCGAGGGCGTTGTTGCGGCTGTCTATCACGGCCGTGCCCTCGGCCACGGACGCGTAGCTCGTGACCAGCCCGTCCCTGTCCCGCACGTCGCCGCTCGTGCCCGTGACCGTGGTGTCGCTGGCGAAGGACACCACCGAGTTGTTGCCACGGAACTCGATCCCCACGTCGTTCCCTGTCCCCGACACCTGTAGCTCGCCGGCCGTGCCGAAGGGCAGCGCCGACACGTCCCCGACGGCCACCCCCGGGCCGGCGTTGTCCTGGAGCACCATCCGGATGAAATTGTCGAAGACCGACTGCTGGCTCTGCTCCCAGAAAAGCCCCACGCCCGGCGAGTTGCAGATCATGAAGAACGGCACGGAGCCAAACCACGGCTGCCTGAACAGGACCGAGTGCACCGACACCGCCGCGGTGATGCGCTCGAGCCCGCGCGACCCCGAGCCGGCCCCGTAGTTCGTAGGCTTCACGCCGTCGAGCGCGCCGCAGTTGTTGAAGACCGAGCCGGTGAGCACCGCCAGCCCCGCGCGCAGATAGGCGGAGCCGCCGAAGTCAGAGAAGACCGTCCTGCCGAGGGAAAGGCTCGTCGCCTCGTAGTCGACGATCACCGGCCCGGTCCGGCTGTTCGGGTTTGAGCGCACCGCGCAGTCGTTCATGGCCAAGGCCACCCCGAGCTGCTTCCGCTCCAGGCCCTGGAACGCGTACGTGTTGTTGTGTGCTGTGGAGTTGGGCACGCCCGTCATGTCGACCTGGCAGGCGTTGAGGCCGGCGTTCCCGCCGTACTGGAACAAGATCCGGCCGCTGCCCGAGCTGACGAAGCGCCAGTTGTTGAACTGCACCTCCCCGCGCCCGCTGTTGCCGAGCTGGAGGATCATGAACGGTGCGGCGCTCGCCGTCATCACGGCCGACGGCTCGACGACGCTCAGCGTGGACGACGGGTTGAGGCTCCTTCCGACTACCTCCAGCACGTCGTCCGAGATCAGACGCTGCACCGCGTAAAGGTTGTTGCTGGTGTCGTCGCGGACGTGCTTGCCCAGCAGGTCGAACCCCATGAGCAGGTTTGCGGCCTGCGGGGTGAAGTCAAACGCTGTGCCCTGGTTGGGCGGGAGCGGACCGATCGAGAAATTGACGTTCTCAAGGACCGGGTCGACCGCCACCCAGGCTGACGGCGACGGCCCGTTGATCTGGACCAGCACCCCGTCCAGCGCCTCGCCCCTGTCCGCGTACCGGAAGTGCGGAATCACGAGGTCCGCAAACCCGCTGTAGAGGGGCGGCCGGCTCGAGCTCGGCGGCACCGGGTAGTCCCCGGCGGCGCACTCTATCGTCACGGCGCTGGCCAGCGTAGACGGCAGCACGTTCAAGGCGTCTTGCGGGTGAGCGAACGCGGTCGCCGAATTGCTGGCGAGGTAGTCGTCAACCTGCTGCTGGTTGACGATCTTCTCCTCGTCCCACGGTACCTGCAGGCCGCCGACGGCGACCGGGAGAGTCACCGGCTCCACGAGCGTCAGCTCCGCGCCCCGCACGACGGTGTCTGATCCGCTACCGGCTTCTTCCCAAACACCGGCCAGGTTCTTTCGGTAGAAGAG
>CAZGCI010000028.1:0-43700 GCA_964524185.1 uncultured Thiohalocapsa sp.
GGTGTCGGGAAGATTTGCATCTGTCCGCCGGCGAGGGACTCCAGGCTCGGCGCGACGCGCTCGCCGACGGCGAGCCAGTGGCGGACCTCACGGCCCCCCTGCAGCCGATTCTGCACGTGCCCGGTGATGGCCTCATTGAAGCGTCCGCAGAGCCCATGATCGGTGCCGAGGACGACCACCGCGCTGGCGCCGTCGCGCTCTTCGGCCTGTGCGGCGCCGGCATCGCCCGGTGCGCGGCGCGCGGCGACGCCCTGCGGTGCGTCCTGCAGCACCGCGCGCAGACCAAGCTCCACGGTGCCCTCATACTCCGCGAGAGCCGCTGCGGCGCGCTCGTACTGGCGGATGCTGACGGCGGACAAGGCCTTCATGGTCCGGACGATCTGCTGCAGATCGTCGAGGTTCTCCAGGCGCTGTTTCAGCGATTCGATGTTGGCCATAATCCTGGACTGCTCTGCAATTCAGCATGCTTGCCGATATTCGGTCAGTCTTCTGCACGCAGATTCGCGACGGCCTGCGCTGCCGTTGATCTGAGTGTCTCCCAGGCCTCGTCGTCCAGCTCGCGGCCGGTGTCGATGGCGTCGCAGAGGTCTGGATGCTGTTCCCCGACCCGCTCGCGGATGCGCGCCTCGGCGTCGCCGATGGCATCCACCGGCACATCGTCCAGCAGCCCCTCCTTGGTGGCGAGCAGCACCGCGACCTGCTCCCAGGCGGCGAGCGGGCTCGCCGCGTCCTGACGCAGGATCTGGCGCACCCGGCGGCCGTGCTCGATGCGCTGCTTGGTGCGCTTGTCGAGCCGGGTAGCGAAGCGCGCAAAGGTCTCGAGCTCCTCGAACTGCGTGTAGGCGAGGCGCAGGTCTCCCGCAACCTTGCGGAAGGTCGGGAACTGGGTCTTGCCGCCCACCCGCGATACCGAGCGGCCGATGTCCGCCGCCGGCAAGAGGCCTTTGCGAAAGAGTGTCGGCGATAGGTAGATCTGCCCATCGGTGATGGAGATGAGGTTGGTGGGGATGTAGGCGCTGATGTCCTGGGCCTGGGTCTCGACGATGGGCAGCGCCGTCAGCGAGCCGCCGCCGCGCTCCTCGCGCAGATGTGTTGCGCGCTCCAGCAGGCGCGAGTGGATATAAAAGATGTCCCCGGGGTAGGCCTCGCGTCCCGGCGGGCGGCGCAACAGCAATGACAGTTCGCGGTAGGCACGGGCGTGGCGCGTTAGGTCGTCGTACACCACCAGCACGTCGCGGCCCTGGTCCATGAAGCACTCCCCCATGGCCATCGCCGCATAGGGAGTGATGAACTGCAGCCCCGGCGGGTCCTCGCCGGACGCGGCGACGACGATGCTGTGGTCCATGGCACCGGCCTGGCGCAGTTGCTCCACGGCGCGGGCCACCGCGGTGCCGCGCTGGCCAATGGCGCAATAGATGCACAACACGTCAGCGTCTCGCTGGTTGATGATGGCGTCGATGGCGATTTGGGTCTTGCCCGTCTGCCGGTCGCCGACGATGAGCTCCCGCTGGCCGCGGCCGATGGGGATCATGGCGTCGACGGCTTTGAGGCCGGTCATCAATGGCACGCTCACCGGCGCCCGGTCCATGATGGCCGGCGCCGGGCACTCGATGGGTCGGCGCTCGCCGGTGTTGGGCGCTCCGCCGCCGTCCAGCGGCCGGCCAGTGGCATCTATGACCCGTCCGAGTAACGCCTCGCCCACCGGTGTGTCCGCTGAGCGGCCGGTGGCGCGCACGCGCATGCCGGGCCGCAGGCTGCCGCTGTGCCCGAGCAGCACGATGCCGAGCGCGTCCTCGTCCAGGTTCACCGCGAGGCCGAGCACGCCGTCCGGCAGCGCCACCAGCTCCTCGAAGCCCACCCGCGGCAGCCCGTCGACACGTGCGATGCCGCCGCCCACCTGGAGCAGGGTGCCGACATCGTGCACTGCCGGTCCGGCGGGCGCGTCCGCAAGGGCGTCCCGGACGTCGGTGAAGGCTTCGCTGAGGTTTTGAGTGAGCATGGTTTTGGGCGCGCGTAGCGCAGGGTCAGGTTCGCCGGACGTCGCCTGCAGAAGCGCAGGCGTTGGTGGGGTCGATGAGCGCAGCGCACCCGCCGCGCCCGTGGCTGGGCATGTCGCGGGTTCAGGCTGTGGCGGCCTCCTGGGCTTGCTCGGCATCCAGTGGGCGCTCGGCCTCGCCCTCCGTGGTCGTCCCTCGCCGGTCCCGATCCAGCCGCTCGGCGAGCTGGCGCTCGAAGCCATCCAGGTAGTCGGCGAGGCTCCAGGCGAGGCGGCGGCCGGCAGCCGTCAGCGCGATGCCGCAAACAAGGTTCGGATCGTGCTGGAAGCTCGGCTTGACATCGGTGCCGAGCCGCTCCTGGACGAGCGCCGTCAGCGCGGCCCGCCGCCCATCATCGAGCTCGAAAGCGGTAGCGACGTCGAGCTCGTCGGCGCTGCGGAAGTGCTCGCGCTCGGCGTCGCCGAGCTGTGTCAGCCGGTGGCCGAGTGTCTCGGCGATACGGCCCTCCAGACTCGCGTCCGCTAGATCGCCCAGCGCCTTGCGGGCGAGGTCCGCGAAGCCCTCGGCGGTGTCACGGCGCAGCTGGCCGAGAAAGGCGTCCTGCTCGTCCTGCAGCTGCTGCTGCCATTGCTTGCGCATGTCGTCCACCTGGATGCGGGCCGCGTCGAGCAGCCGCTGCTTCTCGTCTTCGGCCTCCTCGCGGGCCTGCTCCAGTACGGCGTCGCGGCGGTCCTCGAGGCGCTGCAGGCGCTCGTGCAGGCGCTCGGCTCGCGCGCTCGGGCGGAGTCGACCCGCTCGGCGATGCGTTCTTCGCGCCGCGCCATTGCGGCCGTCACTGGCCTGTACAAGAAGTGCTTCAGCAGCCAGACCAGGACGAGGAAATTGACGATCTGTGCGGCGACCGTGAGCCAGTCGATCTGCATGATGCCCGCCTCAGCCGCCGGCCAACTGGTCCCAGAACGGGTTGGCGAAGATCAGGATCATGGCTACGACGAAACAGTAGATCGCCGTCGACTCGATCATCGCCAGCCCCACGAACAGTGTGCGCGTAATGCTCGCCGACTCGTCCGGCTGCTGGGCCATAGCCGCGAGCGCCTGGGCCACCGCGCGGCCCTCGCCGAGCGCCGGACCGATGGCGCCGATGGCAATGGTGATGCCTGCGGTGAAGATGGAGGTGATGCCGATGAGGGATTGGGGGTCCATTTTTTTTGAGGGGCTAGGGGCTAGGGGCTAGGGGCTAGGGGCTAGTGACGGATTGCGATGGTTGGCGGTGCAGAGGTCGAGGGGTGGGGCTGGCGCTCCTAGCGCCTAGTCCCTAGCCCCTCGCTCCTCTCTTTGCGCTGAGCTCGCCGATGCGATGTACACCATCGCCAGCACGGCAAAAATGTACGCCTGGATCATGCCGGTGAGCAGACCCAGCAGTTGCATCACGATCGGGAACAAGAAGGGCGTTAGGCTGATCAGGATGCCGACAATGACGGTACCGCTCATGATGTTGCCGTAGAGGCGCACCGCCAGCGCCACGGTGCGGGAGAGCTCGCCGATGAGATTGAACGGCAGCATCAGGGGCGTCGGCTGCACGTAGTGGCGCAGATAGCCCACCGGGCCGCGATGGATAACGCCGTACAGTGGCACGGCCGTGAGCACGCACAAGGCCAGCGCCGTGGTGGTGGAGAGCGAGCCCGTCGGCGGCATGTACCAGGGTGCGATGGAGAGCAGGTTGGCCGTGGCAATGAAGATGAACAACGTGCCCACAAAGGGCAGGTACTGTCCCGGGTCCTGCCGGCTCACGTCGCGGATCTGGTCTCTGAGTCCCGTCACCAGCACCTCCAGCAGGTTCTGCCAGCGGGACATGTCAGGGCCGGTGCGGAGCCTGCGGGTGACGAGCCAGGCGCCGAGGGTCAGCAGCAACATGATGAGCCAGGTGTATGCCAGGGTCGCGTTGATGTGTAGCGGGCCCCACTGCCACAGCAGGATCTGGTCCGGACTGATGGTCATTTGCTGGCACTCCGCCGCGGACGGATGACGGTATCGGCGTTGTCACCGGCGCCCGGCCCAGTCTGGGGCTGGGCACCCGGCCGGCCGTAGCGTCGCAGCAGCCGGGTGCGCATCGCGACCACCCCGAGCAATGCCGGCAACAGGGCGGCCCAGCCGTTTTGGGTCCACGCCTCGCCCACCAGCAGCAGGGCCAGCAGCCCTCCCAGGAGTACCAGCATCCGCAGCAGCATGCTCACGAGAACCAGCAGCGCAGGCCGGCGCGTATGCGCTAGCGCACGCACGGTCCGGTACAGCCCGGCGTAAAAGAGCCAGCCGAGTCCGGCACCGGCGGCGAAGGCGGTGAGCACGAGGGCCACGATGGCGAGCGGCGCGCCGTTCATGGCGTCTCTCCGAGCAGTAGCGTCGCCGGCGACAGCCCTGTGTGGCAGCGGATCAGATCCTCCACCACCCCGGCGCGGAAGATGGCGCCGACGGTGAGCAGGAGCGGTGCGACCCGACCGGTTTGAGCGCTCGCGTGTCCCATCAGTCGCCCCCGCTCTCGCGTTTGACCCAGTACCATGCGTTCAGCGCGCCCAGGGCGACGCCCACCAGCAGGAAGGTTAGGGTCCAAGATGCCTGCGCGGCGGGCCAGATGCGATCCAGCCAAAGCCCCAGGGCGACGCCCGCGAGGGTTGGGATCGCCACCGCCCAGCCGACCATGCCGAACATGCCGAGCCAGAAGAAGATGCTCCGGTCGTCCTCGGCACGCACACGCTCTTTGCGCGCCGCTTTGCGGCCGACGCTGTCGCGGAAGCGCTGCTCCGGGGACGGGGCGGGGTGCGCCTGTTGCTCCTCTGCGCGGCCTTCCGCCCGCTTGGGGTCGGTGTCATCGCGCTCGCGACGGCCGCGGTTCTGTGTTCGCTCCTGTGCTGGCATCAGTCGAGTGCCTCCTGTGGCTCGCGGTGCATCTGCATGAAGCGCCGCAGCGTGCCCGCCTCGAGGCGCGACAGTGCGCTGCGGGCCTCGCGGTCGTGCTCGGCGAGTGACTCAAAGGTGTCCTGTACTGTCTCCCGCAGTCCCGCCAGGTCCGTGCCGAGCACGGCGTTGAAACAGGCTACCCGCACCTCATCGCCGGCCTTCACGAGGGTGCCCGTATCGACTGCGCACAGGTGCTCGGCGCCATCGTTGTCCGTGTAGAGCAGGATGCCCGGCACCAGTGCCGCCACCCAGTCCGCGTGTCGCGGCAGGATGCAGAAGGCGCCGTCCTCGGCCTCGGCGATGACCTTGACGACGGACGCATCGACCAGGGTCTCGGTGGGCAGGAAAACGCGCAGCCGCAGTCGATGCGGATGGCTCTCAGAGCGGGTCGGCTCAGTCATCGAGCGCCCCCCGCATGTACAAGTCCTGCTCATCGACGCCGGCGAACTCGCCGTCGAGGATGCGTTCACAGCCGTCGATGGTCTGTTCCAGCTCCACGAGCTGCCCAGCCTGGCCGGTGAAGTGCTCGGTGGTGAAGAAGGGCTGAGTCAGGAAGCGCTCCAGGCGCCGGGCCTTGCTCACCGTGGCACGGTCCTGCCGGGACAGCTCCTCCTCGCCCAGCATGGCGATGATGTCCTTCAGCTCTTCGTACTCGGCGAGGGTCGCGCGCACGTCCTGAGCGACCCGATAGTGGCGCTCGCCGACGATGGCGGGCGTCAGCATTTTGGACTCGGACTGCAACGGGTCCATGGCCGGGTAGAGCCCCTGGCTCGCGCGCTTGCGCGACAGCACGATGGACGCGGACAGGTGGCCGAAAATGTGTGTTGCGGCGGGGTCGGTTAGGTCATCGGCGGGTACGTAGACCGCTTGCACCGACGTGATGGCAGCGCTTTGGGAGTTGCAGATGCGCTCTTCCAGCTCCGCGAGCTCCGTGGCCAGGGTCGGCTGGTAGCCGACGCGGGACGGAATGCGGCCCATCAGCCCGGACACCTCGGTGCCCGACTGCACGTAGCGGAAGATGTTGTCGATGAGCAGCAGCACGTTGCGGTGTGCTTGGTCGCGGAACCACTCCGCAATGCTGAGCGCCGCATGACCCACCCGAAAGCGCGCCCCGGGCGGCTCGTTCATCTGACCGAAGATCATCACCGTGTGGTCCAGCACCTCGGCCTCGCGCATGTCGCGATACAGCTCTTCGGCCTCGCGGGAGCGCTCACCGATGCCGCAAAACAGGCTGACGCCCTGATAGTGGCCCACCATGTTATGGATGAGCTCGGTGATGAGCACCGTCTTGCCGACGCCGGCCCCGCCGAACAGCCCGGCCTTGCCGCCGGCCTCCAGCGGGGCCAGCAGATCCAGGGCCTTGATGCCGGTTGTGAAGATCTCCGTGCGGGTGATGCGCTCGGCGAGCGGCAGTGGAGGGCGGTGGATGGGCCAACGCGCCAGGTCGCCATGGTCGGCATCCGTCAGCGCATCACCCGTGTCGATGGTCTCGCCGAACACGTTCAGCATCCGCCCGAGCAGGGCCTCCCCCACCGGCACCTGCAGCGGGCCGCCGGTGTCACGCACCGGCATGCCGCGCGCGAGGCCGCGGGTTGGCGTGAGTGCGATGCAGCGCACCCGATCGCGGTCCAGGAGGGCCGCAACCTCCAGCACCACCTCATGGTCGGCGCCTGTGCGCAGCGCCTGATTGCGCAACGGCAGCGGCGGCGGAAAGCGCACGTCCACCACGCTGCCGCGCACGGAGAGCACCCGACCTGCGCCCGCTTGCGGGCGCTCTGCGGGTGACGTCTTGGCGGCAGGGCTCATGGCGGTGGCGCTTGGTTGCGGCGGGGCAGGGTCCAGCGACCGGGCGTCAGTGGTGGCGATGTCCGGCGGCGCTGGTATCGCCGTCGACGCGGCGGTCCGGCGGTAGGAGGTCCGCCACCTGCACCAGGGTCGTGACGCCGTCCGTGTCATCGATGCGCAGCCCCAGCACATTGCCCGCGGCATCTTTTTCGACTGCCATGGCCTTGGGCCGCTCGACGCGTTGCACCCTGTGGCGGCCATCGTCGGAAACACGGACGTCGATGTTCGGCAGCGGGACGGCGGCGACGGCGGCCACGTTATCCAGCAGCAGGTTGGCGCTGACCTCCCGCGCAGTGGAGAAGTCGCCACGCACCAACGCGGACGTCGGCAGCGTCAGCACCCGCACCGACTGCCAATGGTGCTTGCGCGCGAACGCCGCGCAGGCTTCGGGCCAGTTGGCGGGGAGTACGGTCTCGCTTTGCGCCACGCCCCCCTTGCGGTTGGCCTCTCGGATCCGGCTATCGGTGTGCTGCATGGTGATTGGCTCCAGCGGTTTTGAGTCCAACGGCAGACGGTACGATCGGCCCACCGACGTCGCCCGGCGGCTTCGCTATTGGATAGGCCGTGGGTATGCCGTGGCGATGCCCGTAGGCGGGGCGAGCGTTTCACAGCCGCATCGGATGCCGGCCTCAGCTGCGGGCATCGCGCCGACTACTTCACCGGGTAAGCAGTATTCGTGCCGATCGTGTCCGGCGGCGGCAATCGGCGGTTGTGCCGATCGCCTCGTTAGCAAGAGCGGGCAACCGCTCTTTCAAGGGCCCGGGCCTATTCCTCCTGCGCTACGATCACGCCGCAGGCGATGCGCGGTCCGGCCGCACCCGAGGGCTGGGAACGGTAGTCGTCGGCACCGCTGTGTATCACCAGCGCGGACCCGTCGCCGTCGAGCAGCTGCTCATCCATGTCGGTGATGCGGGTCATGACCTCGAGCTCCAGTGCGCCGCTCTCCGGCACATGGATATTGGGCATATCGCCGACGTGCGGGCCCGCCTCAACCAGGTAGCCGTGTTTGGTGTCGGGCTCCATGAGATGGCCGCCAGCGGACTTGAAGGGCGGCTCGCAGGTGCCGGTCTCATGGAGGTGGAAGCCGTGCGCGCCAGGCGGCAGACCGGCTAGGCTCACATGCAGCAGCACGCCGGCCGGTGTTTGGCGCAGCACGGCATACCCGACGGTAGTGCCATTGCGGTCTTGGATCTCGCTCTCGGCCACTGAGACCTGGGCGGCCGCAGGTAGGGCGGCGCCAACGGTGGCGGCAAGCACCGCAAGGCGTATGGGCCGACAGGCACGCCTCTGTAGGGAATCGCTGGACATGGTCTGGCCTCCTCATCGATTGGATCGTGGTGTTGGACAGTGGCCGCAGGTGTTCCGACTGCCCGCTTCGTAGCGAAAGCAACCGCGATGCCCGTTTCCGCAGCATCAGCGGTTTCGAACGCCCGATTCTTCCGCTCCCCGGCACTCGATGGCCGCTCTCCCTCACCTGCCCGCCGCGCTGTAGAGCGCATCGGCGCTCACGATCTCCACCTGTCGGTCCTCCAGCTCCGCGCGGGTCGCGGCATCGTTGTCTGCGTCCACGGGCCAGGTAAGGTCCCAGACGAATAGGCTGCGCAGCCCCAGAGACACGGCATCCTCGGCGGTCCATTTGACGCAGACATCCCGCGCCAGACCACAGCAGACCAGGGTGTCGATGCCGCGCTCGTCGAGGTAACCGGCGAGCCCGGTGGGTGCCCGGTGCCCGTCGGCGCCAAAGTTATTGTGGAAGCCGCTGTAGGAGTCCGCCTGCGGGTCCATCCCCTTGCGCAGGATGGCGGAAAGTCGCTGCAGCGGCAGGCGCGGATGCAGTGCAGCGCCGTCGCTGCCCTGCACGCAGTGGTCCGGCCATAGGGTCTGGTCGTGCCCATGCAGCTCGATGGTGTCTAAGGGTGCGTGTCCGGGATGGCTGCTGGCGAAGGACACATGGCCTGGTGGATGCCAGTCCTGTGTCGCCACCTGTAGCGGAAACAGGCGTGCGGCCATCAGTTCGCGCACCGGCGCGAGGATGCGCTCGTGATGATCGCCCGCACCTGCGACGGGCAGGGCGCCCCCGGGCATGAAGTCCGGCTGCATGTCGATAACGAGGAGGGCGGTGCGGGCGGGGTCAATTGGGTTCATGGCTGCGGTTCGCTGCGGTGGATGGTTAGCCCAATGCACTGCAAACCGGGCGCCAAGGCAGCGCCTCGACCGTTGGGCGGGCGTAGGTTGGTGCCTGCAGCGGCCCGCCCTCGTGACCTGGGCATCTCGGTGTCCTCGTAGCGCACGACGCGCCCGGCTCGCGCGAGCTAGAAGGCGCTTGCTGACCAGCTGAGCGCTCCGGGCGCCGCTGACAGTTGCGACAGTGCGCCCTGCGCGCAGGGGGATTTCAGCCATGCAGCGGTTGAATTGAGCCCGGGATCGGCAACAACGCCCCGCGCCGACGGGTGCAGGGGCTGGCCAGGGCGTGTGCGGAGCCGCTGCGGCAGATGACGCCACACCCTGGCCCGGCTATTGCGACAACGTCGGCGAATGCAGTGACCAAGGGTCGCTTGCAGTGACTTGGGGTCTCGGCGGCACCAGCGCGACGACGGCCGCCACCGTCGGCAGTGCGGGGTGTCCGACCCCTCCCGAACAGGAGACATGCAATGCAACGCCAACCTTTGTTCTTTGTCGTCAGTGTCGCAGCCGTGCTCGGCCTCGGCAGTACGGATGCCACGCTGGCTCAGGCGGCCGACACCGGAGTCGATCCTGTCCAGCGTTACGGTGGCCTCGCCGAGGACAACCCGGACCTGGTCGATGACCGTGGCAACGGTCTGCCAGTGGAGGGCCCCGCGCGCACCGAGAAGGAGCTCGGTACCGAGGGCGTCCAGACCTATCCGGACAACGTCGGCGAGGACCATCCCAGCCTGCGCGTCGATGTCCCGGACACCGAGCCGCCACACAGCGACGAGACCGACGTACACGGGGACTTCGGCGAGGACAATCCGGACCTGCAGCGCTGACGCCCTTGGCGTGCCGGCGATCCCGCGGCCTTTCGATTTGAGGGCGCGCCTCGCCAGGTCTCGGCCTCGCCGGCGCCCGGCGCCTCGGATGGGGTGGTCCATGTCTTGCTGGACTCTGCGGTAGTGGGCGGCGTCGCCGCCCGAACAGCAAGCGCGGAGAGGCAATGATCTTCAAGCAGTTCTATCTCGAAAGCCTGGGCCATGCGTCCTACCTGGTTGGCTCGGAGGACACCGGCGAGGCGCTGGTGCTGGACGTGCGCCGCGACGTGGAGACCTATTTCGCGGCGGCCCGGGAGCAGGGCCTGCGCATCCGCTACGCCTGCGACACCCACCAGCACAACGATTACCTCTCCGGTATCTGCGAGCTGCCGGCGCGCACCGACGTGCAGCTGCTGGCGGGTGCCAGGGCCGAGCTCGGCTATCCAGTGCGGGGCATGGACGACGGCGAGTGTTTGGACATGGGTGAAGTGCGCTTCGAGCTCCTGCACACGCCAGGGCATACCCCGGAGCACGTCAGCCTGCTAGTGACCGACCGCGCGCGCGGCGAGGAACCGGCCATCCTGCTTTCCGGCGGCGCGCTGCTGGTGGGTGACCTGGCCCGCCCGGACCTGCTCGGCGGCGAGGAGGAGGCTCGCCGCGGTGCCGAGGCCTTCTGCGACACCCTGCAGCGGAAGATTCTGCCCCTGCCGGACTACGTTGAGGTCTATCCGACCCATGTCGCGGGCTCACTGTGCGGCGGCCACATCGGCAGCCGGCTATCCACCACGATCGGCTATGAGCGGCGCCTCAATCGGCTGCTTGCGAGCCTGTCTTCGAAGGCAGCATTCGTCGACCACTGCATGGATCTGACGGACCTGCCCGCGGTGCCGCCCTATTGGCCGCGCATGCGCCGGCTGAACAGCATGGGCCCCCCGCTGCTCGGTGTGTTGGCGGACCCGCCGCCGCTGGACCTCGATGCCTTCGAGCGTGCCCGGGGTGAAGGCGCCACGGTGCTGGACTGTCGGGCGCCGGAGGCCTTTGCCGCACACATCCCGGGCGCCATCAACGTCGGCATCGGCTCCAGCTTCGCTACCTGGGCGGGCAGCGTCCTGCCCCCCGAGCAGGACCTTGTGTTGGTGCTGGATCGCCCGGCGGACCTCTGGGAGGTCTGCTGGCAGCTGCTGCGCATCGGTTATCCGCTGCCGAAGGGCTGGCTCGCCGGCGGCATGCTCAGCTGGCGCACCGCTGGCAAGCCCATCGCGGTGCTGCCCCAGTGGACCGTGCGCGACCTCCGCCAAGCGCTGCAGGCGCAGTCGGATTTGCTGGTGCTCGACGTGCGCCAGCCGGCGGAATGGCAAGCAGGACACATCCCTGGCGCCCTGCACCTGACCGGCGCCGAGCTTACCCAACGGGCCGACGATCTCCTCGCCAGCATCTCCGCACAACGGCCCATCGCCGTCATCTGCGGCAGCGGCTTCCGTTCATCCGTTGCGGCGAGCGTGCTCATGGCCCGCGGTCACCGGCAGGTCGCCCACGTGCTGGGCGGCATGACGGGCTGGCAGGCCGAGGGGTTCGAAACGAGGGACACACGCGATGAGTCATGACCAGAATAATCACCCCAACGCGCCGGAGCCGAAAGGGCAGGCCGCGGCACCCGGAGCGCCGACCGCCCCCGCGGAGGCCCATCGCGAGCCGCTGCCGGAGCCTGTCGAATGTGTCGAATGCCGGACCTTGATCCCACCGGACGAGGCCCTGGTGCCTGAGGGGCTCGACTACGTCACCTACTTCTGCTCACCGGGCTGCCACGAGGCCTGGAGGCGGGCGAGAGCAGACGAGCGTGCAGATGAGCAGGCGCAGACGGGGCACCAGGACTGACATGCTGGTGCGGTTCTCGACCGTTGCTGGCGAGCGCGGCAGCCCGGTCAAAATGCTGCTAGCCCGGGTCTTCTCCTATGCGGACGACCACCGCGCACGCATGGGCGTCAACTACAAGCAGATTCCGGTCAACCGGCCGCAGGTGCCGGTGCACGCCTAAGGCAAGGAAGGTGCCATGCGGGTCCAAACCCTTCAGGACGCGATCTACGAGCCCAATTCCAAGGGTGGGTCGCACGCAGACCCAGAGCGCAATCCCTACGCAGAGCACTAGTCCGCCAGCGGCGAATTCGTGCACGCCGCGTACGCGCCGCACCGAGACGACGACTTCGTGCAGGCGGGCACTCTGGGCCGTGACATGATGGATGACGCTGCCCGTGACCGGCTGGTCTCGAACGTGGTCGGCCACCTGAAGAAGGGCGTCTCGCGGCCGGTGCTCGAACGCGCTTTCGATGATAGGCGCCGGATCGACGCGTCCACCGGCAACCGCATCGCTGAGGCGTTCGACGGGCGCTGAGCGCCGAGGGCCCGACCACGGAGTGGGCCGAGTCCGCTCCGCTGGCCTGGTCCTAGGGCTGGAACAACCGCGCGGGCAGATGCGCCCGCAGCGTCTGCGGATCGTCGCGGCTCAGGTCCTTGTTGACCTCAAGCACCAGGCGGCGGGCCGTTTCCTGCGTGAGCGACTGGCGCAGCAGACCCAGGAACGCCGGCGGCGCCACGAGTCCCAGGTAATCGAACCGGCCAGCGTGTCGTGCCGCTTCCACCGAATCCGCGAGCAGCCGGGCGAAGCGCTCTGCCTCCACCTGCGCTGGCGGCGTGTGCGGTTCCATCGCATGCCGGCCTTCGCCGGCGGAATCAAAGCTGCGACCCGGCCGGTCGCGGGCGAGCTCTTGCTCAGGCAGACGGTTGTCGGGGTCGATGAAGTCCCGGATCTCCTGCAGCGGCCCGCGGGGCGAGTCGGTCTCGTAAACGACCCCGCGCCCGGCGTCCGCGACCACGAGCCAGAGTTTGGATTTCGCCATCGTGAGCCTCCTGTTCGGGGTGACGGTCTCGGTGATGAAAAAGCAGGGCCCACTGAAGGCCCTGCTGTCGACGGGCTACAGGGTCCGCAGGGCTCAGCCCGCCTCCGGCGCCAGCGTGCAGACGGCAGCAGGGTCGTCCAGCAGTAGCACCAGGCTCTCGGAGACGAAGAGCTTCAGATGGACGCCGTCGCTGGCGGAAAATCCCACCCGGAGATCCTGGCCGACGGTGAGGGTGCCGACGCGGGTGTCCACCAGGACCCCGCCTGTCACCGGCGCCTTGTACAGGCCTGCCTCACACAGGCGGCGCAGGTGGTCCACCTGCAGCATGTCACTGCCCTCGACGCGGCGGAACAGCGCGTTGTAGCGCGCCGGCGCCAGCGCCAGCGCGTAGGGACCACCGAAGCCGTTGGCGTCTAGACGGTCGACCGCCTGGAGCACGTCGCCCAGCGCCCGGGACAGGTCTTGCCAGTCACCGCAGGGGATCTCGCTGCGGCCGTTGACCGTGGCGAGGCCGTCCAGGCCGAGCTGCGGCACGCCGTGATAGATCATCCGCTCCTCCCGCCGGGCCACCGCCTCCGCGGCGTCCTCCACCGGGCGGAGATCGAGCGGCAGCGCCAGTTGGCGATGGCCCTCCACCCGCCGCACGCTGAGTGCACAGGGCTGCTGCAGCATGGGCACGGGCAGGGCGCGGCTACCGACGATGGCCGCAAAGTCGTCCCCAGTGGCGTCGGGCTCGGCGTCCGTGATGCGCGCCTCGGTGCCGCCCTCCAGGCTGGTGAGGCCAATACCGTAGGGGCCGTCAAGCTCGAGAAACCGGCGCGCGGTCAGGCGCTCAGCGGCCGCGGCCAAGGCGGCGGCGTCGATGCGCTGCCAGATAGCGTCGTCGAGGCCCGCGGCCTCTCGGTTCAAGTACGTCATGCGGGCATCTCCTTTAGGGCTTGAGGCTGCCGAGCGTCAGGCCGGGCGGGGCGGTTGGACGGGACCCTGGTGCCGGGTCGCTTGTTGCGCTGTCGCTTGTTGCCGTGCCGCCGCCGGTGGCCGCCTCCTCGGCCTCGGTGATGGGGACCTCAGTGAACAGATAGGTGCGTAGGTGCTCAGCGAAGCCGTCGTCGTTGCGGCGCAGCCACTCCAGCACCATGGCCGCGTGCTCGATCTCCTCGCGCATGTTGTGTAGCAACACCTCGCGCAGCGCTTGGTCGCCGCAGGCGTCGGCGCGCTGTCGGTACCAGTCCACTGCTTCCAGCTCCTCCTGCAGGGAGACGAGGGCGCGGTGCATGTTGCGGGTATGGGCGCTGAGGTCGTCGCGCGCCTCGTGCAGGGTGTCGGATGACGCTGCCATAGAGTCTGCTCCTGTCAATTGTCTCGGCGTTGATGCTGCCCGGATTGGGGTTCAGAGTCAGGGGCCCAGAGCAAGGGGCCCAGAGCAAGGGGCCCAGAGCCAGGCGCTCAGAGTCAGGGGCTCATAGGACGGGGTTCACGAGGCCAAGGATGCCGATGACGATCAGGTAGACCGCGACGATGTAGTTGAGCAGCGAGGGGCGCACCAGAATCAAGATCCCGGCGACCAGTGCCACGATGGATTGGATCATGGGAGATAGCATTGGACGCTCCTTTCAGCAGGTATGGCTCCACCGGCGAGGGCCGGTCCAACATCCAACGACGCGCATGGGCCGCGCCGAGGGATCACTATCCAGTCCTGCAAGCAGGATGCCTAAGCTGGGGTGCGCCCTGCACCGGGCGACTTGCGCGAGCCGCGCGTCGGTCCCCCTCCGGTCGGCTGGGTATATGAACCAGGACGCGGTGCATAGGCACCGCGCGCATGGGCGCGGTGCGCCTGTGGCTAGACCGGCGGCCGACGGCGCCGCCGCTCGGCCCGTGCAGGCGACCTCCCGCGGGCCCGGTGTCTGGTCCGGCGCTTGCAGCATCGTTCAGCGATCACCCAGTCCGCCGAGCCGGATCGGCCGCCGCGCGCCTTACGGAGCGGCGTGCGTTGCCGGCCGGTCGCGACACACTGTCCTGCGTCGCCGAGGAGGCCCAGATGAACGATGCACGCACCAGCCAACGGGTCAGCCCACTCGCCCGACTCCACAATCACGGTCAATGCTTCTGGCTCGACACCCTGTCGCGCCGGATGCTCGACGACGGCAGTCTCGAGCGGCGCATCCGCGAGCAGGGGCTCTCAGGTGTCACCTCCAACCCGGCCATTTTCGCCAAGGCCATGCTCGGCGCGGCGCCGGCGGACCGGGCCGCCTACGACGAGCGCATCCGCGTCGTCCAGCAGACCACCAGCCCCGGCGACGCTGACATCGACGCCCACGCAATCTACGAGCGCCTCGCCGTCGACGACGTGCGCGATGCCTGCGACCTGTTCCTACCGCGCTGGGAGGAGGCCATGATCGACGGCATCGGCGTAGACGGCTGCGTCAGCCTGGAGGTCTCTCCGCATCTGGCCCACGACACCGCCGGCACCGTTGCCGAGGCACGTCGGCTCTGGGACGCTGTTGGCCGGCCGAACTTGCTCATCAAGGTGCCCGGCACCCCGCAGGGCATCCCTGCCATCGAGGCGCTCCTCGCCGACGGCATCAACGTCAACGTCACCCTGCTGTTCGGACTCGCTGCCTACGAGGCGACGGTGCAGGCCTATCTCCGGGCGTTGGAGCGGCGCCTGCGTGACGATAGGGACTTACACACGGTCGGCGCCGTGGCGAGCTTCTTTCTGAGCCGCATCGACGTCGCGGTGGATGCGCGGCTCAAGCGCCGCATGCAACCGGAGGCGGATGACGCGCTGCGCGCACGGGCGCAGGGCTTACAGGGCCGAAGCGCCATCGCCGCCGCCCGATTGGCCTACGCCCGCTTCCGGGAGGTCCTCGCCAGCGAGCGCTGGCGCCACCTCGCGGATCACGGTGCCCAGCCCCAGCGCCTGCTCTGGGCCAGCACCGGCACCAAGGACCCGAGCCTGCCCGACGTGCACTACGTTGAGCCCCTGATCGGCCCGCACACCGTCTCCACCATGCCGACAACCACCGCCGATGCCTTCGACGACCACGGTCGCGTCGCCGTCACCCTCACCGAGACTGCGCCCGACGCCGAGGCCGTTGTCGGTGAGCTCGAGCGGGTGCTCGGCCTGGGGCTGGAGTCCATCGCTGATCAGCTGGTGGGCGAGGGCGTGCAGAAGTTCAATGACCCCTATGAGCGGCTGCTGGAGGGCCTGGGCGAGCGTGCCCGACGCCTGAAGGCCGCGGATGACGCGGGACCGCTGGCGGATGTGGCGGCGCGCCTTCGCGCCGCCGTGCTGCGCATGACCACGGCCGCGGGCTCGGGTCATGCCACCTCCAGCCTCTCCTGCGCGGACCTGGTAGCGGCACTGTTCTTTCATGAGCTGCGCTGGGATCCGCAGCACCCCTGGGGCGGCCGCCATTCGGCCCAAGGACCCTCCCGCGATCAAGACCGCTTCCTACTCTCCAAGGGGCATGCGGCACCCATCCTCTGGGCAGTGCTGCACGAGGCGGGGGCCATCGCTGAGGACCCCATGACGCTGCGCCAACTCAACAGCAGCCTGGAGGGCCACCCAACCCCGGCCAACCCCTGGGTGCCGGTGGCCACGGGCTCCCTCGGCCAGGGGCTGGCCGCGGTCAACGGGATGGCGTTGGCGGACCGTCTCGACGGCATCGACGCGCGGCTGTTCTGCCTGCTCGGCGACGGCGAGTGCTCCGAGGGCAGCGTCTGGGAGGCGGCCCAGTTCGCCGCTGATCAGCAGCTCGAGCGTGTCGTGGCCATCGTCGATATGAATGGTCTAGAGCAGAGCGGCCCCGCACCCTACGGCCACGACAGCGCCGTGCTGGCTGGCCGCTTCCAGGCCTTCGGCTGGCGCACCATCGAGATCGACGGTCACGACTACGCCGACATCCTGGGCGCGCTAGCCGCCACCCGCGAGCCGGGACCGACCGCCATCATCGCCCGCACCGTCAAGGGCAAGGGTGTCTCCTTCCTGGAGGGTGCTGAGGGCTGGCACGGCAAGGCGCTGGACGCGGATCAGCTCGCCGACGCCCTCGCGGAGATCGGCCCGCGGGGCGACGCCCCCATGCAGGTCACGCCTAGGCGGGTGCCGGCGCGGGTGCCGCGCGCGGCCGAGACCAGGCGCATCGGGCGCGGCTCCGAGGCTGATGCCGCAGCATCGCAGCCGATCGATCTGCCCTGGTCCATTGGCGACGAGGTGGCGACCCGCAGCGCCTTCGGCGACGCCTTGGTGCAGCTCGGCGAGCGCCTCGGCGACCTTGTGGTCCTGGACGGCGACGTGAAGAACTCCACCAAGACGCAAGGATTCGCCGAGCGCTTCCCGCAACGCTTTGTGCAAGGCCAGATCGCCGAGCAGAACCTATTTGGCGCCGCGCTCGGGCTGGCGGCGAGCGGCAAGCGGCCCTGCGTTGCCACCTTCGCCGCCTTCGTCAGCCGCGCTTACGACATGATCCGCATGGCGGCGCACTCCCATGCCCCGCAGATGCTCATCTGCGGCAGCCATGCCGGCGTCGCCATCGGCGAGGACGGCGCCTCGCAGATGGGGCTCGAGGACATCGCCATGTTCCGCGCCCTGGATGCCGCCACCGTGCTCTATCCCTGTGATGCGGTGAGCGCAGCCCGGCTCACCGAGGCCGGGCTCGCGCAGCCCGGTATCGTCTATCTGCGCACCACCCGCGGCAAGACACCGGTGCTTTACGACCGGGACGAGACCTTCGTCATCGGCGGCAGCAAGACCCTGCTGGCGTCGGACGAGGACGCGCTGACGCTGGTGGCCGCGGGCGTCACCGTGCACACGGCCCTGGCGGCGGCCGAGCGCCTGCGAGAGCAGGGACTCGCCACACGTGTGATCGACGCCTACAGCATCAAGCCGCTGGACGTTCCAGCGCTAAAAGCCGCCATCGAGGCCACCGGGACCTTGCTCGTCGTCGAGGACCACAACCGCGACGGCGGCCTCGGCGACGCGGTGGCCGCGCAGGTGGGCCGCCTGGGGCGGGTGTTCCACCTCGGCGTCGCCGGTGAGCCCCATTCCGCGAGCCCTGATGAGCTGCTGGAGCGCCATCGCCTGTCCGGAGAGCAGATCGAGCGCGAGGCATTGGCCATTGCGGCTTGACTTCGCCCCGGGGCGGCGAACTGACAACCCATGCGGAGGATTCAATCGATGAACCGACACACCGATCCACGAAGCGAAGCTCTGTCTGCGAGCACCCCGCTCGGTCTGGAACACCCGCGCGACATTTTGTCCCGCGAAGACCTTAATCGCAGCGAGAAGATCGCCGTTCTAGAGCAGTGGGCGCAGGACCTGCGTGAGCAGATGGTCGCCGAGGAGGAGGCCATGCCACCCGCGGGCGCGGGTCTCGGCGATACCTTGGCTGCGGTGTTGCAAAGCCTGGACAGTCTCGGCGCCCCGGAGCGCCAGGCGCCGGTGCCAACCAAGCACGGCTGACCCGTTGGGAGGTGAATATGCTCATTTTGCTCGCCGCGGCTGAGGGCTATCGGCTCGACGCGATGGATGGGGAGATCGGCCGCTGCCGGGACTTCCTGCTCGATGAATCCCAGTGGGCCGTCCGCTGGATGGTCGCCGACACCGGCACCTGGCTGCCGGGGCGCAAGGTATTGGTGTCCCCGGCGCAGCTGGACCCGCCCGACTGGTCCGCCCGCCGGCTGCCGGTGCGTCTGACCCAGGAGCAGATCGAGCAGAGCCCGCCGCTGGATGCGGACGCGCCCGTGTCCCGGCGCTATGAGCGGGCCTTCGACGCCTTTCATGGCCTGCCGGACTATTGGCTCGGCAGCGGACTCTGGGGTGATTATCCGGTGCCGTCGTCTATGATCGGCGCACAGGAAATGCTGATCGAGCCGGCGCCGGTGGTGCCCGAAGAGCTGGACAGTGCTGAGCCTGTGGCGCCCGAGGAGGACAACCGCGTGTGGCTGCGGTCGATGCGTGAGCTCAGGGGCTACGCTGTGCTCGCGGTGAATGCCGACGGCGACGCCCCAGCTGCCACGCGGGTGGGCCGGGTCGACGACCTGATCATCGACGACACCTCCTGGGCGGTGCGCTACGTGGTCGTCGACAGGTTATGGCTGCCCCTGTCGCAGCGCGTGCTGTTGCCCATCGAGCTCGTGGACGGCATCGACTGGGCGACCCGCACGGTGCACACCCGCGCCGGCGCCGCGCAGGTGAACGACGCCCCGGGTCCAGACGGCGATGAGCGGCTGTCGGCGCACCTCGCGGACCGGGTCGACGAGCATTACGGACGCCCGCGCTAAACCGTCGGCGGG
Organism: uncultured Thiohalocapsa sp.; assembly: GCA_964524185.1. GTDB lineage: Bacteria > Pseudomonadota > Gammaproteobacteria > Chromatiales > Chromatiaceae > Thiohalocapsa. The sequence goes on from CAZGCI010000028.1 coordinate 18,973, forward strand.
CGGCCATAAGCTGCCCGTCCGGCGCCGTGCTGCGGCTCAGGCCTTAGGCGATTTCTGCCAACTTCCATGCGGGCTGACGTGTCTTGACGCCCGCTGCTGCGTCGCGCTGGCGCTCCCGATTACATTCGCGCTTTTGGTAGTTCGTTCCCCTCTGCCGTCATGTTCGTGTTGTTTCTGAACTGTCACTTATGTTCCCGCCAGCACGCCTTGAAGGCGAACGTCCCTTCCGCGTCTACCGCCTGCGTCTAATGGCAGGCGTCATCGGGTTCGGAAGGGCACCTTGAAAGGCTCGAAGTGCCCGTGCGGGGCAGGGATGCCCCCGATTGTCAGCCGGCTAAACGACGGTCCCGGAAGCGCTCCGGTAGTCGCCTAAGCCCTGGCCGCCTGCAACTGCTGTTCGTCGGTATTGCCCTGCAGCAGCGCTTCGATCTCCTCGCGGCTCAGCGTCTCTGCCTCCAGGAGCCGGTCGGCGAGGCGCTCGAGCGCGTCTTTGTGCTCCCGCGCCAGGTTCAGTGCATGGTCTTCGACCGCGACGATCAGGCTAGTGATCTCGTCGTCGATGCGCCTGGCGGTGGTGTCGCTGAACTCCGTGGCCTGGGCCATCTCCCGCCCGAGGAAGATGTGCTCTTCGCCGCGCTTGAAGGCGACCGGGCCGATGGCATCGCTCATGCCCCAGTGGCTCACCATGCGGCGGGCGAGCTTGGTCGCCTGGGCCAGGTCCGCTTCGGCGCCGGTGGTCACGTCGTCGAACACAACCCTCTCGGCGACACGACCGCCAAGCATCACGCCGATGCGGTCGCGTAGGTAAGCGGAGCGGTACGTGCGCCGCTCCTCGTCAGGCACCTGCTCCGTGGCGCCGAGGGCGCGGCCGCGCGGAATGATGGTCACCTTGTCCAGTGGGTCGGCGTTGGGCAGTAGCCACGCCATCAGTGCGTGGCCAGACTCGTGCACCGCCACCAGCCGGCGCTCCTCGTCGCCGATGCCCTGCTCCCGCTCGGCGCCCAGCACCAGCTTGTCGCGGGCAGCCGCGAAGAGGGCCATGTCCACCACCTCGCGGCGCCGGCGTCCGGCGAGCAGGGCGGCCTCGTTGACCAGGTTCTCCAGCTCTGCGCCAGAGAAGCTGACGGTGCGTGCCGCAAGGCGCTCCAGGTCGACGTCTTCGGCAAGCTTGATGTCGCGCGTGTGGATGTCGAGGATGGCTTGCCTGGCCTCGCGGCCCGGCAGCTCCAGGTAGACCTTGCGGTCGAAGCGTCCTGGGCGCAGCAGTGCATTGTCCAGCACATCCGGTCGGTTGGTGGCGGCCAGCACGACGATGTCCTGGTGGGGCTCGAAGCCGTCCATCTCTGCCAGTATCTGGTTCAGGGTCTGCTCGCGCTCGTCGTGACCGCCGCCCATGCCGGCGCCGCGGGTGCGCCCGACGGCATCGATTTCGTCGATGAAGATGACGCAGGGGGCGGCCTTTTTGGCGGATTCAAATAGATCTCGCACCCGCGAGGCACCGACACCGACGAACATCTCGACGAACTCCGAGCCGGAGATGCTAAAAAAGGGCACCCCCGCCTCGCCCGCGACGGCCCTCGCCAGCAGGGTCTTGCCGGTGCCGGGCGGGCCCACCAGCATGACCCCTTTCGGCATCTTGGCGCCGAGGGCGCGGAAACGGCCGGGGTCCGCGAGGTGATCGATGATCTCGGCGAGGTCGGCCTTGGCGTTGTCGAGCCCAGCCACGTCGTCCAGGCGGACGTCGCTGTCCTCGGCGCGGATGCGCTTGGCCTTGGACTTGCCAAAGTCGAAGATGCCGCCGCCCTTGCCGCCGCCCATCATGCGCTGCTGCATGCGATGACTGATGTAGAGGAACAGCCCAAGGATGAGTATCCAGGGCAGGAACGAGATCAAAAGCCGACCCCACAGCCCCTGTCCGGCAGGCTTCGCGTCCACCTCGACGTCATGCTGCTCCAATAGGTCCAGCAGTTTGGGGTCACTCACCTGCGGTTTGGTGCTGGTGAAGGGTGCGCCCATTTCCCGCTGGTTCTCCGTCCCGTTGTCCGCTCCGTCGCCTGTCCCGGAGCCGGAGCCGGAGCCGGTTGCGTTGCCCTCATTCTCGGCGGAGTCCCCGGTCTGTTCGCCGTTCTGGGATTGATCCGCGCCGTTCGCCGCGCCGTCGCCGGCCTGTTCACTGCCGTCGTCGGAAACCGCGGCAGGCTCTTCCCCGGCATAGAAACGACCGCGAATACGGTCCTCCTCGAAGGTGACCTGCGCGACGCGCCCTTCGCGCACTGCCTGCTTCAGCTCGGTGTAGGTGAGCTCGACGGGCGAGGGTGCCAGGAAGACGTTGAGCGCCGCCGCCAGGCCGATGACGGCCACCAGGGCAATCGCGTAATTACGCCAGGGCGGTCCATCGCCGCCAGGGCTTAGCCGTGAGAGCGGCTGACGTGAGCCGGGAAGTCGAGGCGCGGCCATGGTGCTGTCTCCTGAATCGTAAGTGACTACCGGAATCGGAATCGCACGGGTCTGGCAAGCAGCCCACGAGGGGCGTTGGTTTCGCCGCGAGACCCTCGGTCTGTGCGCTCGCGCTGGGCGTTTATGCGTGGCGCTGGGAGCTTGATGGCCTTCGCCGCCAGGGCAGCCGGTGACGGCGCAGCCAGGCTGTCGTGGTGCAGAGGCCTGAAGCGCCACTCAGGGCATCAGGCGGCCTCCTCGACGCGGAGCTGGTTGTCTACGTCGGTCACTCCGCTGAGCGCGCGGACCAGCCCGGCGGCCGCGTCCTTCTGGCTCCCGTTGCGCACACTGCCGGTGAGGGAGACAACGCCATCCTCGGTGCTCACGGCGATGTTGCCGTCCTGCACCGTGTGGGCGAAGCGCAGGGTCGCTGCCGCCCGTGCCGTGATCTCGTCGTCCGGGAGCTCGACTGCGGCCGAGTTGTCCGTGCCCGCGTCGGTGTCGCCGCCACCGGCGTCCTCCGGCGCTGTCACCTGGATGTCATTGGTCACGGCGCGTACCGCTGTGGTTCGCAGCGCAATGCGCTCGGCGGCCTGCTTCTCGGCGGCGCTGGCGGCGCTGCCGCTCAAGCTCACCGTGCCATCACGGCTGAAGGCGCTGACCTCATCGCCGGTGGCGCTGCTCCACTGGAGCTGAAGCTCGACGCGTGTGGTGATGTTGGCATCCTGCACCAGCCGATAGAGCTCGTGATCGTCAGCCATGGTGGGCCCCTGCGGCCGCACCTCCAGCTGGTTGTCGATGCTGCGCGCGGAGATCAATTCATGTGCCAGGTGCTCGGCGAGCCAGCGTTGGGTCGCCGTGGGCACGCTGCCGTGGAGGGTGACCCGTCCTTTGTCGGATTCCACCTCGATATCGTGGAAGTTGAGGTGCTCGTTCAGGGTGTAGGCGGTGATGAGCCGGGCCTCGATCGCTGTGTCTGAGCCGGGGATGCGCTCGGTGGCTGCCGGCAGCTCCGCCTGGGCGGACACACCCGGTGAGAGCAGCGCCGCAATGAGCAGCATCAGGGTCAGCGTGAGGCCCCAGGCCGCGGCCGGCATCGAGGTCGGTGCCGGCAGAGCGGTGGCGGTGGTCTTGCGGAGGGGTTCTTGTCTGGTGCGCATCTTGAGCTCCTGTGACGTTGTTCATGGCGGCGCCTGTGCGGGCACCGAGGGGGCTTTACGCCAAACCTAGTTGCAGCGTGCGTGCCATCGCTCGGGCAGCGTTTGTCCACGCCTGCCTGGCCGGTGCTTGTGTAGGCCTTCGGGGGAGCTTGCGCGAGGCTCGGCGCCCGCTTTTGGGGACGGCGGGGGAGGCGGGCTGGGGGACGTGCCCCGGAACCGGGGCAAATGCACCGACGGCGCTGCAGCGGTCAACTGCGCTGGTCGGTGCCGCCCCTGCGGCGCGATGCTAGCTGTGATCCCCTGAGGGCAGCCGGTCCGCCACCTCGGCGCCGCGCTCGCCGCGGGGCCGCGTCTCGCCCACGGTACTGTCGCGCCCGGTCTGACGCTCCGCCTCGGCGTTGATGCAGGCACCGAGGATCACCGCGGCCGCCGACAGATAGAGCCAGAGCAACAGCACGATGACCGCACCGAGGGAGCCGTAGGTCGCGTTGTAGGCGGCAAAATTGGCGACATAGAAGGAGAACAGGCCCGACGCCGCGAGCCAGAGCACACCGGCCACCACCGAGCCGGCCGGCAGCCAGCGCCAGCGGGCGGCCCGCCGCGATGGCCCATAGCGATACAGGATGGCCAGCGCCAGCAGCCCCACGAGCGCGAGCAACGGCCAGCGCAGCCAGGCGGTCAGTACCTCCGGTACGGTGCCGAAGCTCAGCAGCTTGATGACGATGGGCACCGCGACCGTCGCGACGATGGCGACCACCAGCACCAGCACCAGGAACAGCGTGAGCCCGAAGGCGAGTAGATTCAGCGCGAAGAGGCCACGCGCCTCGTCCTCGTCGTAGGCGACGTTCAGGGCGATCATCAGCGCGCGGGTGCCGCGGGTGGCGCCCCAGAACGACAGCAGCACGGCACCGGCGAGGCCGAGCCCTAGGGCCTGGTGCGGTTGATCCGCGGCGTTCTCCAAGCGCGCCGAAATGAGTTCGTGTACCTGCGCCGGCATGAGGCCCTGCAGGGCATCGAATTGAGCCTGGATCTGCGCCGGGTCGAAGAGCAAGTCATAGGTGGTGACCAGCGCTGCGATGGCCGGAAACAGTCCGAGTAGGCTGTAGAAGCCCACCCCTGCGGCTGTCAGGCCGAGATTCTCCCGCATATAGCGGCCGAACACGCGCTGTGAGATCCGCCACCAGCCACGCAGCGGGATGTGCGCGGGCGATTGTGCGTCGCGGCCCGGTCCAGCCAGTTGGCCAGGATCAGAGACAGGGGCGGTGTGTGAGCCTTGCATGGTCGTTCTCTCCGCGGTGGGGACGGGTCGTCGGGTGTCGCCGCTCTGCGGCCGGAGGCTCCCGGCACGCGCGCCGAGCCACTCGCCAGCTTGGGTGACAACGCCGAGCACCAGCACGCCCTCTTGGTCGGTACGTAACTCGGCGAGCGGCCGGTCTTTGAGCCAGCCCCCGTCTTCCACCTGCACTTCGACGATAACGAAGACACCGCGGTGACGATGCCGGCGTTGCCCAGCAGCATCCGCTATGGCGCCGGGCGATCGTGCCCCTTACCGGGCGGTTTGCAAGCGCGAGGCCAGGCAGCAGATTCAAAGCGCTGCGCGCCCTGCCGTGAGCAAGGCGCGTGGCCCAAGGCGCCGTGCTGCGCAAATCCCCCAACGCTGGTGCATAGGCCCAACCACAGCCCTCCCCGGATGCGGAGTCGCCCCCGGCGCAACAATCGACTGCCCCACGTCCTGTCATCGTACGCTGGTGCTGACCGAGATCGTGGTCGCCTGCATTGAGGTTGGTGGACTCCATCCATGAGCGGAATGGTTTGTGCTTGATCCGCAACATCGAGACCGCTTTCGGCACAGCGGGGCGAGTTCCCGAGGCCGATTGGGCGATGATGATCACCTTGCCCGCCTGGAGGCACCGACATGAACAAGCAACCATTTGCGGCCATCGCACTCTTGCTGGCTTTGATAGCCATAGCCACCGGGGCTAATGTGGCCACGGCGGGCACCGCCCGGCCGGAGGGTGCACGCGCCTACATCATTTCGCCTGCCCACGGCGACACCGTGCATCAAACGTTCGTCGTGCGCTTCGGCCTCAGGGGCATGGGCGTGGCGCCTGCGGGGTGCGACATGCCAAATACCGGTCATCACCATCTGCTCATCGACAACGACGAATTGCCACCTGCCGATGCGCCCCTGGCCGCCGACATCCAGCACCTCGACAATGGCGAGACCCAGACCAAGGTCACCTTGCCGCCCGGCGAGCACACGCTGCTGCTCATCCTCGGTGACAAGGATCACATCCCGCATTCGCCGCCGGTGATGTCCGAGCAGATCAGAGTGAGCGTTGAGGACTGAGCTGAGACTCGCTTGCTTGACGGCCTCAGATGTTTGCAGATAGGTGAGGGTTTTGAGGCACCGTCGTATTGAAGTCGCCGGCAGGCGGAAGCGCCAAGGGCCGAGGTGCAAAGGCTGACGTTGGGGGGCGAATGCGCTCCTTGGTCCCCGGCCCCTGCGAGTGATCGAGCCGCTGCCATCTCTGTGCCACGCGGAATGGCATGGGGCATGCAGCAAGTGATCCGAAAGGGTCTTCGTCGAGGCCCGTAAACCGCCGCCGTAGGCCATGACGATCCACAATCGCGAAATCGCCGAACAGTTCTCCCGCCTGGCGGACCTGCTGGAGATCGAGGGTGCCGACGTGTTTCGCGTGCGCGCCTACCGGCAGGCGGCGCAGACCATCGCCGGCCTCTCAGAGAGCCTCGCCGACCGTGCTGCGGCCGGCGAGGATCTGAGCGCGCTGCCCCACATCGGCGAGCGCATTGCGGACAAGATCCAGACCATCTGCGAGACGGGGCGCCTGCCCCAGCTGGACGCGGTCGAAGAGCGGCTGCCGGCCGCGCTGAGCGAACTGCTCGAGATCTCTGGGCTCGGCCCGAAGCGTGTCAAGGCGCTGCATCAGGACTTAGACATCGACAATCTGAAGGACCTCAAGCGGGCCGTGGCCGAGCACCGCGTGCGGACGGCGTCGGGGTTCGGTGTGAAGAGCGAGCAGGCGCTTGCCGAGAAGCTTGCACAGTGGGAGGGCCCGGCAGAGCGGATGCGGCTCATCGAGGCCGAAGAGATCGCCAGGGCGCTGGTGGACACCCTCAAGCGGCTCGACGGGGTGGATCAGGTCACCATCGCCGGCAGCTTCCGCCGGCGCAAGGAGACCGTCGGCGACCTGGACATCCTGGTGACCGCGGCGGAAGGCACGCCGGTGATGGAGCGTTTCACCGGCTTCGACGAGGTCAGTGAGGTGGTCTCGCGCGGCGAGACCCGCGCCACGGTGATGCTGCGCGCGGGCCTGCAGGTGGACTTGCGGCTGGTGGCCGTGGCCGCCTACGGCGCCGCGCTGCACTACTTCACGGGCGCGAAGGCGCACACTATCGCCGTGCGTCGTATGGGCGTGCAGCGCGACCTCAAGATCAACGAGTACGGCGTCTTTCGGGACGACGAGCGCGTCGGCGGCCGCACCGAAGACGAGGTCTACGCCGCCGTGGACCTGCCCTATATCGAGCCCGTGCTGCGCGAGGACCGCGGCGAAATCGACGCAGCGCAGGAAGGCCGACTGCCTGACTTGATTACGCTCGACGACATCCGCGGCGATCTGCATGCCCACACCAAGGCCAGCGACGGCCATGGCAGTCTGCGGCAGATGGCCGAGGCCGCCGCCGAGCGGGGCTATGCCTATCTCGCCATCACCGACCACTCCCAGCACGCGACCGTCGCCCATGGCCTGGATCCGGAGCGGATGGCGGCGCACCTCGACGCCATCGATGCGCTGAACGACGCGCTCGACGGGCGCATCCGCGTGCTGAAGTCCGTGGAGCTGGATATCCTGGCGGATGGCGCGCTGGATCTGCCGGACGATCTGCTTGACCGGATGGATCTCTGTGTCTGTGCCCTGCACGACAAGCTCGATTTGCCGCGGGACCAGCAGACCGAGCGCATCCTGCGCGCCCTGGACAACCCCCACTGCCACATCCTGGCGCATCCGCGGGGCCGGCTCATTGGTCAGCGCGCGGGCGCTGAGCTGGACCTGGAGCGGATCATGCGCGCGGCGGCGGAGTGCGGGTGTGCCCTGGAGGTGAACGCCCAGCCACAACGTCTCGACCTCGACGACAGCGACTGCCGTTTGGCCAAGGCGCTCGGCGTGCGCATCGCGATCTCCACCGACGCCCACAGCCGTGGGAACCTCGACTACATGCGCTTCGGCGTCGACCAGGCGCGCCGCGGCTGGCTCACCGCGGACGATGTCATCAACACCCGCGGCCTCGACGACCTGCTGGCGCTGTTGCGGCATTGAAGCGCGCTGTATACCCGTCACACACGGGTTTTCGGTCGCGATGCACGCCTCTCGCACCCGATCGCTGCGTTACGACTCCTCGCCATAGTGGTGACTATGACTCGTCGTCGTGCCTTGCGCTCGGGCACGAGCGACGCACCTCGCTTTCCCGAAAACCCATGTGCAACGGGTATATCAGCGCGGCGGCGAGGCAATGACTATGCGCGCGGCCTCCGGCTGCAACGACTTCGACGCCGCTTTACCGGGCTCCGCCCGGGAGCGCGTTCGTGTGGGGTCCTGCGGGGCTGGGGCTCAGCCTGACTTGTGACGGCCGTCCCTCAGCAACGCCTCGAAGTCGGCCTCGTTCAGTGTCTCCGCCTCGGTTTCCTCGGCGCGCTGGCGTTTGCTGCCGGGGTCGGCGCCGACCACCAGCTGGCGGCGATGCGCCGACCCACGTGCCGGATTCCAAGCCCATACAGGAAGCGGGTCAGGCCCGGCTCGCGGGCGTCGTCGATGGCCGCCACCAGCTTGCGCGCGGAGGTTTCGGCAAAGCCCGGTAGGGTCTCGATGTCGTCGACTGCGAGGCCGTACAGGTCGGCCAGGTCGTGCACCAGACCGCGGTCCACCAGCGCGCGGGCGGTTTCCTCCCCGAGGCCGTCGATATCCAGCGCATCGCGGGCAGCGTAGTGGGTGATGTGGCCGATGAGCTGGGCGCTGCACGCGAGGCCGCCGGGGCAGCGGTGGTAGGCGCCCTCGCGCACGATCGCGGTGCCGCAGACCGGGCATGCGTCCGGCATCGCGAAGGGCTCAGCCCGGCTGCCGCCGGGGGTGTCGACGCGCTCGGCGATCTCCGGAATCACGTCGCCGGCCCGGATTACCCGCACCCTGTCCCCCGGGCGGACATCCTTGCGCTGCGCCTCCTCGGCGTTGTGCAGTGTGGCCCGGCTCACGGTGACGCCGCCGACGTCCACCGGCTGCAGCAGCGCGATGGGGGTCAGGATGCCGGTGCGGCCCACCTGCACGGCAATCTCTTCCAGCCGTGTGACCTCTGCGCGCGGAGGGAACTTCCACGCCAGCGCCCAGCGTGGGCTGCGGGCACGCTCGCCCAGCTCCGCCCGCGGGCCCCGCGCATCCAGTTTGATGACAATGCCGTCGATCTCGTAGTCGAGCGCGTCGCGCTGGTCTGCCAACTCGTCACGGTAGGCTCGCACAGCAGCGACCCCCCTTGCGGCGCGGTTCAGTGGGCAGGTCCGCAGGCCCCAGTCCGCCAGCAGCGCCAACAGGTCGACGTGGCGCTCGGGCGCCTCGCGGCCCCTGAGCTCGAGCACCTCGTAGCAGAAGAACGTGAGCGGGCGCCCTGCCACCTGCTGCGGATCCAGCTGGCGCATAAGCCCAGCCGCCGCGTTGCGGGGATTGGCGAAGGGCTCGTCGCCGCGCTCGATACACTCGCGGTTCAGTGCCGTGAAGCCGGAGCGGGGCATCAGGACCTCGGCCCGCACCGCGAGCCGCGTCGGCAGGCCGTCGCCGTTGCGCAGCTCGAGCGGGAGTGCCCCCAAGGTCCGCAGGTTGTGGGTGATGTCATCGCCGGTCTCGCCGTCGCCGCGGGTGGAGCCGCCGGTGAACGCCCCGTCCTCATAGACAAGCTCCACGGAGAGGCCGTCGAGCTTCGGCTCCAGCGCGAGCCGCGGCGTCTGTTGTTTGGGCAATTGGCTGAGGCGGTGCAGGAAGCCGTCGACATCATCGGCGTCGCGCACGGATTCCAGGCTCAGCATCGGCGCGCTGTGCCGGACCCGCCTGAGCTCGCCCACCGGCTCCGCGCCGACCCGCTGGGTGGGTGAGCGCTCGGTGCGCAGCTCCGGGAAGGCGGCCTCCAGCGCCTCGAGACGCTCGAACAGCCGATCGTAGACCGCATCGCTGATCTCCGGACGCGCCTTCACGTAGTAGCGGTCGTCGTGGTAGCGGATGCCCTCGCGCAGCGCCGCGGCCTCCGCCGCGGCCTGGTCGTCGCCGAGCCTGTCGATGGGGCGGAAGTCGGTGTCGGGATCGTGCTTGAAATCCATCACTATACCCGTTGCACATGGGTTTTCGGGAAAGCGAGGTGCGTCGCTCGTGCCCGAGCGCAAGGCACGACGACGAGTCATAGTCACCACTATGGCGAGGAGTCGTAACACAGCGATCGGGTGCGAGAGGCGTGCATCGCGACCGAAAACCTGTGTGTGACGGGTATAACTACCTCCCAGCTGCGGGCCGGCGCAATATTGCGCCCGGGGATCACGACCAAAGCGCTGCAAACCTGGCGCCAATGTGCGCTTGGGGCGCTCCGGCGAGCGGATCTCGGCACCAGGTTTGCAACACTGCCTGCAGGACTGGCGCAAGCCTTGCGCCCGGCACCGTCCCGGCCGACGCTGCGCCGGCCAACGTCCACAACAGCCCCTGCGAGGCCCACATGATTCCCACGAATGCCCTGCTGCTGACGGACCTCTACGAGCTGGCAATGCTGGAGGCCTATCACGCCAGCGACATGGACGAGGAGGCCGTGTTCGATTTCTTCGTCCGCGAACTGCCGCCGGGCTACGGCTACTTGGTGGCCGCCGGTCTCGCTCAGGTGCTCTCAACGCTGCGCGATGCCCAGTTCAGCGACGAGGAGCTCGCCTGGGCGGCGGACAGCGGCCAGTTTGGCGACGCGTTTCTGGAGTATCTGCGTGCCTTCCGTTTTACCGGCAGTGTGCATGCGATGCGCGAGGGCACACCCTTCTTCCCCGACGAGCCCATGCTTCGCGTGACCGCGCCGCTGCCGCAGGCACAGTTGGTGGAGACGCGCATCATCAACTTGCTGCAATTCCAGACGCTCATCGCCACCAAGGCCAGCCGCTGCGTCCATGCTGCACCCGACAAGCTGTTGGTGGATTTCGGCCTGCGCCGGGCGCACGGGGCCGAGGCCGGGCTGATGGCCGCACGCGCAAGCTGGCTCGCCGGCTTCGCCGGCAGCGCCACTGTGCTCGCCGCCCCCCGCTTCGGTGTGCCCATCTACGGCACCATGGCGCATTCCTTCATCGAGGCCCATGACGATGAGATGGTCGCCTTCGAGCGCTTCGCCCGCACGCGGCCCAAGAACCTGGTGCTGCTCATCGACACCTACGACACCGAGGGCGCGGCGCGCCGACTCATCGGGCTCGCCGAGCGCCTGGCTGAAGACGGCATCCAGATCCAGTCGGTGCGACTCGACAGCGGCGACCTAGGTCAGCACGCGCGGCAGGTGCGCCGCATCCTGGACGATGGCGGCCTGACGGATGTGCAGATCTTCGCCAGCGGGGGGCTCGACGAGCATCGCATTGCGGCCTTGCTCGCCGACGGCGCGCCCATCGACGGCTTCGGCATCGGCAGCAAGCTCGACACCGCCGCCGACACGCCCTATCTCGACTGTGCCTATAAGCTCTGCGAGTACGCCGGCCAGCCGCGGCGCAAGCATTCCGAGCACAAGGCCACCTGGCCCGGGCGCAAGCAGGTGGTGCGCCGCTACGACGCCAACGGCCGCATGGCCGGCGATCGCGTGCAGCGGGACGATGAGCCCGCGGACGGTGAGCCGTTGCTGGAGCTGGTGATGGAGTTCGGCGAGCCCGTGTCCCCGGTGCCGACGCTGACCGAGTCGCGTCAGCACTGCGCCGAGCAGCTCGGCCGGCTACCGGACGCGCTGCGGGCCCTGGATGCAGACGCGGGCTACCCTGTCGACTTTTCCGATCGCATGCATGCGCTGGCCCGCGAGGCGGACGTGCACATCGAGCAACAGCTGCTCAAGGACAACGGATGAAGGCAGCCCCGAACCGGGGGATGTGCCCCGCGGCGATGGCGGCCATATGCAAAGCCTCTCCTGCCGCTCAGCGGGCCGTGTAGCCGCCGTCGATCACGAGTTCGCTGCCGGTGACGAAGCGCGACTCGTCGCTGGCGAGATAGACGATGCCGTGGGCGACGTCGTCCGGCTCGCCGACGTGGCCGATGGGGTGCAGGCTGTCGAGGTGCTGGCGGTAACCCTCTACGCCCTGCTCGGAGTCCTTGGCCATGGCCTCTACCAGCGGTGTCCAGATGAAGCCCGGGTGCACCGAGTTGACGCGGATGCCGTCCGCCGCGTAGAGCATTGCGTCGGTCTTGGTCATCAGCCGCACCGCGCCCTTGGACGCATGGTAGGCCGGGATGTCTGGTGCGCCGATGATCCCGTAGATGGATGACAGGTTGATGATGCTGCCGCCACCGCGCTGGCGCATGTGCGGCACGGCGTGCTTGGTGCACAGGAAGACGCCCTTGACATTCACGTCCATGACCCGTTGCCACTCGGCCTGGCTGAGCGCGTCGGTGGGCTTGTCGGCGCCTGTGATGCCGGCGTTATTGACCAGCACGTCGATACCGCTGAGCGCCTCGGCCACTTGCGCAAAGACGCGCTGCACGGCGTCCTCATCTGCCACGTCCAGGTGCAGGTAGCGGGCTTCGGCGCCGTCGTTGCGCAGGTCCGCCGCCAGCGCCTCGCCGGCGTCGTCCTGAATGTCGGTCACCGCCACGCGCGCCCCCTCCTGGGCGAGCCTGTGGCAGGCCGCCCGGCCGATGCCGGAGCTGCCGCCGGTGACGATCACGGTCTTGTCTGTCATGCGGTTCATGGTCTGCCTCCTGGTTGCGTCAGCGTCCGCCGCCCGGGCGGACAGCGGGCGGCGCTGTGACAGCGGGCGAGGGCCTCCGTCGGGCCAGGGCCACCCCGGGCATCGGCCTCAGCCGCTCTGTTCCACTTCGGCCACCGCCTGCTTCACGGAGAGGAAGCTGTCGGGGTTGACCGAGATGGAATCGATGCCGGCGCGCACGAGAAAGGCCGCGAAGTCCGGGTGATCGCTCGGCGCCTGGCCGCACAGGCCAACCTTGCGCTCGTGCGCGTGGGCGGTTTGGATCACGGATTGGATCATCTGGCGCACGGCGTCGTTGCGCTCGTCGAACAGGGATGCGAGGCGGTCGGAGTCGCGGTCGACGCCGAGCACCAGCTGGGTCAGGTCGTTGCTGCCGATGGAGAAGCCGTCGAAGCGCGCGGCGAAGTCTGCGGCCAGGATGACGTTGGACGGGATCTCGCACATGACATAGAGCTCGAGTCCCCGCCCACCGCGCTCAAGGCCGTGCTCGGCCATCACGGTCAGCACCTGGTCCGCCTCCTTGGGCGTCCGGCAGAAGGGGATCATCACGACGATATTGTCGAGCCCGATCTCCTCGCGCGCCTTGCGGATGGCGCGGCATTCCAGCGCAAAGCCGTCGCGGTAGTGCTCGCTGTAGTAGCGGCTCGCACCGCGCCAGCTGAGCATCGGGTTGGCCTCCGCGGGCTCGAAGGCGCGCCCGCCGATGAGATCCGCGTATTCGTTGGTCTTGAAGTCGCTCATGCGCACGATGACCGGGTGCGGATGGCTGCCCGCGGCGATGCGCGCGATGCCGCGCGCCAGGCGATCGACGAAGTACTCGGCCTTATCGGTGTAACCGGCCGTGAGGTCGTCGATTTGCGCCTCGGCGTCGGCGTCGGCGACCTGGTCCGGGTGGAGCAGCGCCAGCGGGTGGATCTTGATGTGTTGGTTGATGATGAACTCCATCCGCGCCAGGCCCACGCCGTCGGCCGGCAGCCGCCACCAGCGCATAGCGGCGGCGGGATCGGCCAGATTCAGCATCACCTGCGTGCGGGTATCCGGGATGTCGTCCAGGTCGATGTCTTCGGTCTCGTAATCGGCGCTGCCGGCGTAGACATGGCCGGTCTCGCCCTCGGCGCAGGACACGGTCACCTCGGCCCCGTCTTCGAGCCGCTCGGTGCCATCGCCGGTGCCGACCACCGCCGGCAGACCCAGCTCGCGGCTGACGATCGCGGCATGCGAGGTCCGCCCACCGTGGTCGGTCACAATGGCGGCGGCGCGGCGCATGATGGGCACCCAGTCCGGATCGGTCATGCCGGTCACCAGCACGTCGCCGCGCTCGAAGCGCTCGCTCTCGTCGGGGCTGGCGAGCCGGCGCACCGGCCCGGCGGCGATGGCGTCACCAATGGCATAGCCGCGCGCCAGCTCATCCCCGGCTGAGTTAAGCCGGTAGGTCTTGAGCGTGCCGGACTCGCGTTGGGAGTGGACCGTCTCCGGGCGCGCCTGCACGATGAAGAGCTCGCCGGTCTCGCCATCCTTGGCCCACTCCATGTCCATGGGCTTGTCGTAATGGCGCTCGATGAGCACCGCCCAGCGGGCGAGGGTGAGCACCTCAGCGTCGTCGAGCACCGGCGTGCGGCGCTCCTCCGCGGTGGTGTCCGTAAGCCGGGTCGGCGCATCGTCGGCCTCGTCATCGCCGGCATAGACCAGTTTGCGCTCCTTGCCGCCGATGCTGCGCGCGACGATGGGGATCAGCGCCGCGTCGTCCAGCAACGGCTTGAACACCAGGATCTCATCCGGGTCCACGCTGCCCTGCACCACGGTCTCGCCGAGCCCCCAGGCGCCGTTGATGAGCACCGTGCGCGGGAAGCCCGTGTCCGTGTCGAGGCTGAACATGACGCCTGCGGCACCCAGGTCGCTGCGCACCATGGTTTGCACGCCAACCGATACGGCCACCGTGAGCTGGTCGAAGCCGTGGTCCTCGCGGTAGGCGATGGCGCGGTCAGTGAACAGCGATGCGTAGCAGCGCAGGACCGCAGCGAGCAGCCTGTCCTCGCCACGGATGTTGAGGAAGGTCTCCAGCTGGCCGGCGAAGCTCGCCTCCGGCAGATCCTCTGCGGTGGCGCTGGAGCGCACTGCCACGTCCGGGTCGTCGCGCTCGCGCTCCCCGGCCAGGTCGCGGTAGGCGCCGCGGATGGCCTCGGCGAGGTCGTCCGGCAGCGTGCCGTTCAGGATCAGCCCGCGGATGGCCTCGCCGGTCTCCCGCAGGGAGCGCTGGTCGTTGCGGTAGTCCTCGACACACGCGCGGATCCGCGGTTCCAGCTCGTTTTCGGCCAGGAACTGCCGATAGGCATCGGCCGTGGTCGCAAAGCCACCGGGTACGCGGACGCCCTGGGCGCCCAGCGCGCCGATCATCTCGCCGAGGGAGGCGTTCTTGCCGCCCACACGGGCGACGTCGTCGTTGCTCAGGTCCGCGAGCGGAACCACCAGCGAGGCAGGGGATGATTTGGGCATGACGGGCTCGGTATGGACGCTGTCGGCGTGTTGCACGGGGTACTCGTCTGCCCTGAAGCAGTCGCCGTGCCAGTCGTCGCGGTTCGAGCGCGGCTGCCTGCCGGGCAGTGCTTGCGGGTCGCGGCCAGTCCTGCAACCCGAGTCGACCCAAGGTGACAGGGCGGCTCAGGAGGACGCGGCTTGCTGGGCGCGCTCCGGCGGGGTCGGGCCGGTGTAAAAGCCCCGTCAGCTAGTGGAAAAGAACCAGCCGCCGAGCGCTGCGCCGAGCCCGCGCTCGTCCGCTGCGGCGCCTGTTGTGGTCAGCTCAGGCCCCGAACTTCTTGAGCCGCCCGGCATGCCCGAGGGCGAGGCCCAGCAGATGCACACCCGGGCGCAGCCCAAGGGCGCCGGCCAAGCAGGCGGCCTCGTCGAAGCGCAAGGCGGGACCACCGCGAGCATGCTGGGCGTGCAGCATCACCGGCACTGGGTGCCAGCTGTGGGACGCCATGGACGCTGGCGTCGAGTGGTCGCCGGTGATGACCAGCACGTCTGGGCGCAACGCCAGCAGCCTCGGCAGCTGGGCGTCCACCGCCTCGATGACCTCGACCTTGTGGGCGAGATCACCGTCTTCCCCGGCCGAGTCAGTCCCTTTGACGTGCAGAAAGAAGAAGTCGAAGTCCTCATCCAGGCGCTCCTCCGCGGCGTCGAACAGGCCTTCGATACCGTTCGGCTTCGGGGCCACCTCCATGCCCAGCAGCCGGGACAGGCCGCGGTACATCGGATACTCGGCCAGACAGAGGGCGCGCAGGCCGAAGCGCTCCTCGAGGCCCGGCAGCGGCGAATGGCGCTGGAAGCCGCGCAGCAGTAGGCCGTTCGCGGGCGCCTCGTCCGCCAGCGCCGTATGGGCCTGCTCCAGAAAGCTCGCCACCAGTGCCGCGCTGCTTGCGGCGTCGGCGCTGTGCGCCGTCATGTCCACCGGCGGCCGGCCGGTGACCTGCGGGTCGCTGTCCGGCAGGTCGTCGCTGAGGCCCTCGCCGCGCAGCACCAGCACAGCACGGTGCTCGGACTCGGGCTCGAAGAACAGCTCACCGTCGAAGTCGAGCTGCACGGCGGCCCTGACCTTGTCGCAGAGCCGGCGGTTTAGGTCGGTGGGGATCCGTCCCGCGCGCCGGTCGGTGATCACGCCCGCATCGTCGAGGGTCGCGAAGTTGACGCGGGCGGCCAGGTCGCCGGGCTCGAGCGGGAAGTCGATGCCCAGTGCCGAAAGTACACCGCGGCCGATACGCCAGCGCAGCGGTTCATAGCCGAACAGCGCCAGGTGGCCCGGGCCGCTGCCCGGCGTAATGCCGGGACCCACGATCTCCAGCAGGCCGCAGGACGAGTCCTTGGCGAGGTTGTCGAGGTGCGGCGTGTGGGCGGTGTCTAGGGCGGTGCGCCCGGTGCCCGAGATCGCCAGGCCGCCGAGACCGTCCATAACGAGATAGACGATGCGCCCGCCAGGCATTGCGAGCTCAGTCCAGGCGTCGGTGATGTCCATGAGACCTCCATGGGCTGTTGGGGTGGAACGGCTGCGGCTGGACCCTGGCCGCTACAAAGGGAGCACTCGCGCGGCGCTGCCTCGGACCGACGAGCGACTCGCTCGCCGGCACGCCACCGGGTCATTCACGGGCTCGCAAGGGTCGGGCCAGCGGCAGCCTGAGGTCGTCGCGCGGGCGCCAGCGGGTGCGCACGCCGCCTTGGGCGGCGACTGGTGATCCGGAGGCGCGAGCCCGCTCGCTGCGGCGCACGGCCGACAGACGCCGCCAGGCGGCGGAGTATTTGACCCATGCTGCGGTGCAATTGAGCCGCGGACGGCGGCACGCAGAGGCGCTCTGCTCGGCGCGTACGCGGCGCGCCGCTGTCCGCCGCAAGCCGCACCGCTGGCGCGGCTCTTGCTGATTACGAGCGCAGCGCGCGGTTCTGTAAGGAACCGGCGCGAACACACCCAACTGGAGGACGAGCTGCTGCGATGAATTCGACCTACCGCTCCGTGGAGGCCTTGCTGGCTTGTCGACTGCTGACACAGGACGGCGCCGAGGCGGGCCTCACCGACTTGATCCTGGACACCGAGGGCGACGCCCCAACCGGTCCGTTACCCGTGGCCGGGGGCGGCGAGACGTCCGTGCACATCATGACGCCAAAGGGCTGATGCAGAGGCTGGCACCTCGCCGCTGCGCCCACGAGCAGGACAGGCCGCGACATCCGCTCGATCACCTCCATTGGGGCACGGCCCGCGCGGTGGGTGGCCGTTCACAAAGCCCCAGTTGCAGACACCTGGCGCCGTCAAGCAACCACATGGCGCCGTCGAGCAACCTGGGTTATACCCACGATTCATCGGCACAGGAGACCCAGCATGACAGACATTCCCGAGATCCTCGGCGACGAGGCCGAACCGCTGTTGAGCCATCGGTGTGAGGGTATCGGTCAGGACCTTTTGTACTTACCCGGTCCGGATTTTGTGGATCGGGTTCTACTGGCGGGCGATCGCAAGTCGAGTGTGCTGCGTAATCTGCAAGCGCTGTTTGGGCATGGTCGGCTGGCGGGTACGGGCTATGTGTCGATCCTGCCGGTGGATCAGGGCGTCGAGCACTCCGCGGGTGCCTCCTTCGCCCCCAATCCGCTCTACTTCGACCCTGAGAATATTGTTCGCCTCGCCATGGAAGGCGGCTGCAACGGCGTTGCGTCGACGCTCGGTGTGTTGGGCGCAGTGAGCCGGCGCTATGCCCACAGGATTCCCTTCATCGTCAAGCTCAACCACAACGAATTGCTCACTTACCCGAATGGCTATGATCAAACCCTGTTCGCCGACGTCGACCAGGCGTTCGACATGGGGGCTGCCGCGGTGGGCGCGACCGTGTACTTCGGCTCCGATGCGTCGCGGCGTCAGATCGGCGAGGTGAGCGAGGCATTCCACCGCGCCCACGAGCTCGGGATGGCCACGGTCCTCTGGGCCTATCTGCGCAATAGCGCCTTCAAACAGGACGAGGCCGACTACCACACAGCCGCGGACCTGACGGGTCAGGCCAACCACCTCGGGGCCACCATCGAGGCGGATATCGTCAAGCAGAAGCAAGCGACCACCGACGGCGGCTTCAAGGCCATCGGATTCGGCAAGACCCACCCGCGCATGTACGAGGTGCTCACCGGTGAGCATCCCATCGATCGAGTCCGCTACCAGGTCGCCAACTGCTACATGGGCCGTGTGGGCATGATCAACTCCGGTGGGCCGTCCGGCCGGGACGACCTGCACCAAGTGGTCCGCACCGCGGTGATCAACAAACGGGCGGGCGGGATGGGCCTGATCACCGGCCGCAAGGCGTTTCAGAAGCCCATGGCAGACGGCATCGCCTTGCTCAACGCGGTGCAAGACGTCTATCTCTCGGATGCCGTGACCGTCGCTTGAGCCGATGTTGATTCAGTTCTAAGGCCGGCACCAGCCGCGCCTCGCGCCTGCTGGGGGAGGAGCCGTTGCTGCCCCTATGCCCAGCGAGGCAATGCCGCAGACCGACGAGCCACCGGGGCGCCGGCACGCCAGCGGGTCGTTCTCTGGCGAGGGCCAAGGGCCGAGGGCCAAGGCGCGGACGCACAGTCCTGGCATCGACACCGCCCCAAGACGTTCCAGCAGGGATTGCATGGCGTGCAGCACATGCCCGGCGATGAGGCTGATGAACGCTGCCCTGTCGGCCTCCAAATTCGCCGTCTCGGGGGCGTCGATTGCCTGCAGCAGCCCACTGAGATCAGACATGTTGGTGGTCCGCTGCGGTGCGTGGCGGCTGCCACCCCGTCCGGCGCCTAGTACACGCCGCGGCCTGGAAGACGCGACGCATCCGCAAACAGCCGGCACCGGTAAGCAATCTAGACCAAATCGCGCTCGATGCGGCTGTCCCAGTTGCGCGAGTAGACACGCTGATCACCCTCCCAGGCGTCGAGCTCGGCGCACAGGTAGAAGTAGGCGCTGTCGCAGGTTAAGACGGTGCGAGTGCGTGTCTGGATGCTCCAGTCGCCGCGGGCTAGGCCGCGTTCCCACAGGGTCTCGCCGCGGGGTGAGTCGAACTCGTCGCCGCGATAGCTGTACCACTCCAGCGCCTTGCTGTTGTCGATCAGGTCAGGGCCAGAGAGGTGGCGCTTGCCGTTGTCGTTGACCACTTCCAGGGTGGAGATGTCGGTTTCCAGATCGCGGATGACCCGCCAGGTGTGCTCGCCGGGGATCAGGCGGCGGCTCGGCGACGGTGCAGCCCCTTCTGCGGCCTCGAACTGCCGCAGTCCCGCGTCATCAACGCTCGGCGGGCGCACCGGCAGGCTCAGGCTGCTGCTGCCCGGGTAGACGGTCAGGCCCACGGATTCCGGAGCCGGCCAGGCCAGGGGGAAGTACGAGGTGGATAGCGCGATGCGAAGGCGGTGCCCGCGCGGGAAGGCGTAGCCGATGTCGTTCAGGTCTACCTGCACGCGGTACCGCCGGCCGGGCACCAAGGGTGTTGGCCTATCCCTGGACTCGCGGTGCGTGAGGTTGAGCAGCCCGAAGGTCACCCGCGTCGCCTTGTTGTCGGGCGCGATGTCGGACAGCCGCACCGCCACCATGGCGATGGGCCGCTCTGCGGACAGCTCTAGCGTGACGCTCGGGCGGCCTAGGATCTCCAGCGGCGCTCCGAGCGGCGCGCTGTCGTAGGTCAGCGCGCCGCCGTCCTCCTGGCGTTGGTCGTGGGGCAGATCCGGGGCGGCGGCATAGGAGCACCACTTGCCGGCAAACAGGCCGAGGCCGAGCGGCGAGTGCAGGTACTGGGCCGCGTCGCCGACCTGGGCGTCCGCCGGCAGCAGGCGGTGGGGCGCAAGACGCAGCGTTAGGGGCTGCAGCCGTGGGGACGGCCAGCGCTGCTCGCCCACCCAGCGGCCTGGGCGCTCACGGTAGCGGGTGGTGGGCGGAACGCTGTCCTGGAGCCAGGCGCGCAGCATGGGCGCATCCATCATGTCGTTGTCGGCGTCCTTGAGCCAATGGTCCCACCAGCGCACGGCCTCCTGCAGGAAGCCGATGGCGGGGCCTGGCACCCCCAAATGCGGATACTTGTGCGACCAGGGACCGACCAGGCCCAGCCGCGGCACCTGCAGGTTGGCAAGCATCCGAAACACGGCGTTGGTATAGCCGTCGGCCCAGCCGCTCACCAGCATCACCGGGCAGCGAATGGCCTGATAGTCCTCGCAGACGGAACCGTGGCGCCAGTAAGCGTCGCGACGCTGATGGCGCAGCCATTGGTCCAGCCACAGCCCGCTGTACTCGAGCCGCTGCAGCCACATCTCGCGCCAGCGCCTGCCGACCGTAGCCGGGTCCGGCGGCAGCGCGTTATACGCAAACATGGTCGAGGCCCAGGACAGATTGTCGCCTAGCAGGCAGCCGCCCATGTGGTGCACGTCATCCGCATAGCGGTCGTCGGTGGAAGCAACGCTGATCACGGCCTTGAGGGCCTCAGGCTGCAGCGCGGCGATCTGTAGCCCGTTGAAGCCACCCCAGGAGATGCCGATCATCCCGACCTTGCCGTCGCACCAGGGCTGCGCCGCCAGCCATTGGATCACCTCGACGCCGTCATCCAGCTCCTGCTGAAGATATTCGTCGTGCAGCACCCCTTCGGAGTCGCCACTGCCCCGCAGGTCGACACGCACGGCGGCATAGCCGTGGCCGGCGAAATAGGGATGCATGGTCTCGTCGCGCAGGCGGATGGAATCGCGCTTGCGGTACGGGATGTACTCGAGGATCGCCGGGACCGGATGGTGCTCTGCGTCTTCGGGGCGCCAAATGCGTGCGGCAAGACGCGTCCCGTCCGCCAATTCGATCCAGGTGTGCTCGATGTCGCGCACGGCCGTCGGGAATTCAGAGACTGTCCGCAATGCTCCCTCCTCGTTGTGCTGCGGCGGCTCTGCGAACGCCTTCGCCACGATTGCTCGCCGTTGCCCCCTGTGTGCCCCGCGCGTGCCCCGGCTCGCGGCCATGAGGGCCTATGCGCCAGGGGCTTGCGGATCACCCAACTGCAACGGCAGGGCGTTGACGATCTGGTCGTACTTCTGCAACAGCTCGTGCTGATCGTGCGCCGCGGTAAAGATGTGGGCGATGTCGTAACTATAGCTGTCCTGTTCCATCAGCTCCGCCCTTTGATGAGCTTCTCGGCGATGCAGTAGCGCCCGCTGGTCTCCGCCATGGCCTTGGGCAGTTGCACATGGGCGAGGAAGGTGTCGAAGGCCTCAGCGATGTGGGCGATGCCCTCGCGGATGCGGCTCAGCGCCCACTCGAGCTCGCGGCGGTCATGGATGCGAAAACCGAGCAGCGAATCCGTGCCCTTCACCGGCTTCAGCCAGAAGGGGAAGTCAAGATCGATCTTGGCCGCGGCGGCGTCGTCGAAGGGGTCCACCGAGACGAAGCGGGGCACCATTTCGGGCAGGAGCCGTTGCTGCTCCAGGCGGCTCCAGTACTTGTGCTCGCAGCAGGCAACGCTCTCCACCGATGGCGACGGCAGGGCGAACTCCCGGCACAGCACCGGCACGATGGACGTCACCGGAAAGTCCCAGTACCCGACGATGGCGTCGATGCGCCCGGCGAAGCGCTCCAGGCGGGCGCGGGCATGGTCGAGGATGGATTGGAAGGGATAGGTGCCCTGGGCCTTGACCTCGTCGAAGCTCAGCAGCGAGTGGAAGTGATAATTGTCGGCATTGCGAATGGCACGCAACTGCTGGAGGTTGAAGTCATCAATGCCAAGCACGAAGACGTTTCGTTCCATTGGATACTCCGAGGTTCTCCTGACTGCGACCCAGTGGGCGCAAGGCCCATGCCAGGCGCCTCGGCGAGGGCACCCAGTATCGGCACCCGTGCTGCGCTGCGACAACCGGCGGGCCGGCTTGGCGTCGCGCTGCCGCAGTTGCGGGGCTGGGTAAGCGTGACCCCGCGTAGCGGGGTCACGCCATCAAACAGGCTGGTGCATTTGCCCCGGAGCTGGTGCATAACGCACAGCGGTGGGAGGGCGGGGCGACGGCTCGAGAGCCCAGAACTATACCCGTTGCACATGGGTTTTCGGGAAAGCGAGGTGCGTCGCTCGTGCCCGAGCGCAAGGCACGATGACGAGTCATAGTCGGCACTATGGCGAGGAGTCGTCAGCGGCGATCGGGTGCGAGCGGCGTGCATCGCGGCCGAAAACCCATGTGTGACGGGTATATAATGCAGTGCATTGCAACAGCAGAGAGGATTCCAGACATGGGCATGACCAGTGTCCGGATGCCGGACGATCTACTTCAGCGGCTCGACGCCACGGCGACACGCCTGCGCCGCTCCAAGGGCTGGATCATCAACGAAGCGGTGCGCGAGTACCTGGAGCGCGAGGCTCAGCGACAGCGGCGCGACGAGGAAACGCGAGAGGCCTTGGCTGAGCTGGATGCCGGGCAAGTCGTCGATGGCGACGAGGTGCTCGCCTGGATCGACAGCTGGGGCTCGGACAAAGAGCTTGAGCCGCCGCGTTGAAGCGCCTCCAGTTCACGGCGAGCGCCACGCGGGATCTGCGGCGCTTGCGCGATTTCATTGCCGAGCACGACCCGGCGGCAGCCGCTCGCGTCAGCAAGCGCCTGGGGCGCACAATCCGCTTGCTTCGGGACCAGCCCGCGCTGGGCCCCCCGCTGGGCAAGGCGGTCGAGGAACTGCCCGATGTACGCGAGCTTGTTGCCGGTGACTACGCCGTGAGGTACACGGTGAGGGGGGACGCAGTCGTCATTCTCCGAGTCTGGCACGGACGCGAGTCGCGCTGATGATTCGATGACGAACGCGAGTTTGCTGGATCAGCTGTTACCACACATGAACCAAGAATAGAGCGAAACGCCGGCCAATAGAGGACATCCGATGCTGGGGCTAAAACTGCGCGAGGAGTTCACCGGAAAGCGTGCCGGCGGGACCATCATTGACTTCAACAATCGGCGGGGTACGGGTGCACTGGATCGTTCCGCCAAGGACTTTCTGGCGATCACCTATCCCTCGATCGATCTCCTGAAGACCATCGAAGCCGTTCAGCCAGACGCCACGCGACCAGTCGTCATCATCGGCTCGCGGGGCCAGGGCAAATCGCACCTGATGGCGGCGCTTGCACATATGCTCCAAGACGTCGATGCAGGCTCCAGCTGGCTGCATCAATGGTCCTCGTCCGCCGAGAACTCGGCGATGGGCAACCTGGCGTTGCGGCAAGGGATGCACCTGATCGCCGAGAGCCTCCACCTGCACAACTACAAATTCCTGTGGGATCTGCTCTTCGACAACCATCCCGCCGGTACTTATGCGCGAGGTGCCTGGGAAGGGCAGGGCGGCAACAAAACCGAGGTGCCCGGGTATGCCGTCATCCGCGAGATGCTGGAGAAGCAGCCGACGGCGCTGATACTGGACGAGTTCCAGACCTGGTACGAAGGGCTGACCAACACCAAGCAATTTCCGTGGCGTAACTGGGCCTTCAACTTCATCCAGATCCTTTCCGAGATCGCGCGGCAGCACCCGGAGCTGCTACTGATGGTGGTCTCTGTCCGTGATGGCACAACCGATGCCGCTCAGCAGATGTACCGAATCGACCCGGTGCGCATCGACTTCAAGAGCCCGCAGGCGAAACGGGATCGGCGGCGCTTGTTGCTCTACCGTATGTTCGAAAACCGGTTGCAGATCCCGCGAGGCGACATCGAAGATCGATCGGCGGTCCACGTAAAGGAGTATCTGCGGCTAAGGCATATCCCGACTTCGGAGCATGGCCGCCATCGTGACGACTTCGCCGATGCCTGGCCGTTCTCGCCGGTGTTGCTGGACCTGCTCGACGACCAGGTGCTGATCGCGGTCGAGGCCCAGGACACGCGCGATCTGCTGCGAATCCTCGTCGATGTCTACAAGACGGCGAAAGGCTCGAGCCCCGTCATTACGCCGGCCGATTTCTCGATCACAGCGGAGCAGAGCGGTGTCGGCGCATTGCTGGACTCGGTGTCCAGCCAGATGCACCGCGACCTGCGTCAGAAGGCGCGCCGCAATCTTGAGGCGGTCAAGGAGGCCCTGAGCGGCACGGCCCAGGCCGCCGACAAGGCGATCCCGCATCTCGACGCCATCCTCAGCGCGCTATGGTTGCGCTCGTTGTCCGTGGAGAACCTGGCCGGCGCCGAGCCTGACGACTTGCATGTCGACGTCACGCGCAGCAAGCCCATCGACGACAACCATTTCCAGGTCGAGCTGGACCTGATCCGAGAACATAGCTTCAACATCCATCCGCGCGGAAACCGCCTCGTGTTCCTGAACGAGGAGAACGCGGAGGCGAAGCTGCGCGCCCTCGCATCCAACGATCGGATGTTTCAGTCCGGCGAGGACATCGCCCACCTCGCCGACGAGATCCGCTCTCCCAAGCAATGCACCTTCGCCATCGAGCCGCACAAGGCCGCCGGTGAGCACATCCTCGCGGCGGTCGATGAGCGCATCCGCACCGAGCTCTTCGCCCAAGAGGACCTGGAAACCTGGTCGACGACGCCGCCAAGCATGGCCGTAGCGTTGCGGAGGTGCTCGATCAGCTGCGCGAGCCCCGCCCAAACGGCGAGATCTCCCTGCCTTGGCTTGGGGAGGTCGAGAGTCGCGAGCGGATCATTCGGCTGTGCGCGCG
>CAZGCI010000028.1:43800-46104 GCA_964524185.1 uncultured Thiohalocapsa sp.
TGCCTTGGCTTGGGGAGGTCGAGAGTCGCGAGCGGATCATTCGGCTGTGCGCGCGTGGCACCATCGCCATCAACCTGGGCCGCGACTGGTTGCAGACCAAGCCTGGTGAAGACGAGGAGGATGCCTGGAATCGCATGAAGGGGCGTCTCCCGTCGGGTAAGGCCCTCGAAGGTGTCACCATCCATCCCCCTGGGGCGGCGGTCATCAGCGGCGGAGGTGATCCGGGCAAGGGAACATCGACATCCGGCGATGACGAGGACGATCAGGGTGCTGGCGGCTATACCGACACCGGCGGTGGCACGTCAACGGACACTGGCGGCGGTACCGGCGCCGGGGGCGGTGGTGGTCTCTTCGGCGATGGAGGTGTGAAAGAGCGGGTACCGCGTTCCGCTCCGCCAACGGCACCGATCAACCTGATCGGAAAGCTCGAGAGCTGGGGCATCAACGCCGGAACCCCGGTGCACAACCTGAAGATCTCGGTCAACCAGCTCACCGGCGCTCAGCTCCAGGACCTGCTCAAGAAGCTCCCCGACGGCGTCACCTACGGTCTGGATCTCGAAAAGGAGTGATCGGTCATGGATCAGGCCCTGTTGGACGACGTACTCAGCCTGCCCGCGAAAGACCTCTGGCCGCGTGTGTTCGATTGGGCTTGGACGCTGTGGTCGGCACCCATGGCCGATGGTGGTGAATACAGCCAGCTCGTCGAGCGTGAGCGCTCCATCGCGCCACTGGACAACCTGCTGTCCGGCAGTGCTTGGGAGCTGTGGGACGCCTTCGGCACCGCGGCGCCGAAGACCAGCGCGGCGGTACAGCAGTTCTGGCAGACAACCGCCGGGGGCAAGGCCGTTCTCGTACTCGATGCACTCTCCCTTCGCGAGGCCGCTTGGTTGCTGGAGCAGGCCGAGGCCAGGGGATTCCAACTGCATGGAGCGCGGGCAACCGCCAGCGAGATTCCCCCCAACACGACACCCTTTGCCAAGGCGCTTGGCTTCTCGCAGCGTTCCGCGCTTGCGAACGGCACCGGGAGCAGTGCGGCTCTTCCCGGCGCGAAAACCGAGACCTCCGATCTGCCGTTCGCGGACTGCAAGGCCCTGGTCCCAACCCATCCGGATGTGGTCTTCTGGCATCACTGGCCGGACGAGCGCATGCACAAGCTCGCCGAGCACAGCGGCGGTTATCGCACCCTCGTCAAGGAAAGCGCCGAGCTGCTCCGGTCCGATGGTTTTTGGGGGTTCGTCGAGACCCTGACCACGGGTCGGCGATTGGTGATCACCGCCGATCACGGCTATGCCAACGTCGCCCTATTTCCGGACGTCGAGCACAAGGCGCAAGCGCAGGCCCTCAAGACCACCTTCAAGAGCGGGCGAAACGCATCCGGAGATACGCCGCCTGATCTGGCCCATTGGGTGCCGCCGTTGACACGCCAGCTCAGCAATGAGCACGGCGACTGGAGCCTTGTGCTCGGCCGCAAGAAATGGAAAAGCCAGGGCGGCTATCCAACCTTGGCCCATGGCGGACTCTCGTTGCTGGAGGTCGCCGTCCCCTTCATCGAGCTGTCGCGCGTTTGACGACCGCGCGAGACCCAAGTGCCGGAAGCGCCCGATTGCCGTACCGAGGAACTGCCCATGCAAGAAGACCAATTGCTGAAACGCATCACCGTCGACCCAGCCATGTTCGGCGGTAAGCCCATCATTCGCGGACGTCGGTTGGCCGTAGAGCACGTGCTCGGCATGCTGGCCGCCGGTGACGACATCGAGACCCTGCTGGAGGGCTACCCGTGGCTGCAGCGCGAAGATGTGCTGGCCTGTCTCGCCCATGCCCATGCCCCAAGCCAGCCAGCGAACAGCAACCCAACCCCCAACGCGAGCGAGTCCAACCCATGGAAATGATCGCCAACCTGCACATAGAGCGACTGCCCGAGGGCGTCTACCTGGCCACCTCCGACGACATCCCCGGACTGGTCGCCCAAGGCCGCACGGTCGCCGAGACCCTGGAGATCGCCCGCGATGTCGCGCGCAAGCTGCTGGAGGCCCAGTCACAGACGCAGGGACCGCCACAATTGCCCACCGTCGGCAGCGCCTTCGACCTTCCGCTGGTCATCGGCCGCTGATGGGCAGGCTCGGCGGTTTCAGCTACCGCGACGTCGCACAGCGGCTGAGGCGCCTTGGCTTCGCGTTCTTTCGCCAAGCGGCGGGGAGCCACGAGATCTGGCACAACGCGGCAACAAACCGCTATACGACCCTACCCAATCATCCCGGCGATCTGCCGGAAGGCACCTTGCGCGCCATCCTCAAACAGGCCGAC
>CAZGCI010000029.1:0-44541 GCA_964524185.1 uncultured Thiohalocapsa sp.
CCGTGCTTGAGCATGCCCTCGTACCACTTGGGGTTCAGCATGCGGGTGCGGGTCTCGAGTGCGACCTGCTCGGCCAGGGTGCGGACTTTGCCGTCGCCCCGGGTCTGGTCGCCGATGTACACCGGAACGTCCTTGCCCCGGGAGCTGCTCACCGCCCGGCTGATGCCGCCCAGAGTGTCGAAGTAATGATCCACCGTGGTCACACCTAGCTCCACCGAGTCCAGGTTCTGATACGCGAGCTGCACGTCACCGAGCACGCTCTTGAGGAGATCCGATTGCTTCACCGGTATGCCGGAGCGCCCGTAGGCAAAGCACTTGCGCCGGGTGTAGGTCTCGGCCAGCTCGTCTTCGTCGTCCCAGCCGCTGTTGTCGATGAGGTGGTTGACGTTGGAGCCATAGGCGCCGTCGGCGTTGCTGAACACACGCAGGGCCGCGGTTTCCATATCGCAGCCGTTGGCCGCTTGATAGGCCAGCGCGTGCTTGCGCACATAGTTCTGCTCCACCGGCTCGTCTGCGGTCGCGGCCAGATAGGACGCCTCCGCCAGCAGCTTGGTTTGCAATGGCAGCAGGTCACGGAAGATGCCCGACAGCGTCATCACCACATCGATGCGCGGCCGCCCGAGGCCCTCCAGCGGCAGCAGCTCCGCACCACAGACTCGCCCATAACTGTCGAGCCTGGGCTTGGCGCCGATCAGCGCCAGGGCCTGGGCGATGGGACCGCCCTCGGTCTTCAGGTTGTCGGTGCCCCAGAGGACCATGGCAATGGACTCGGGCAGCGGGTTGCCATCTTGGGTGTGGCGATCCAGCAGGATCTGCGCCTGCTTAACGCCATCTTTGACGGCATACACGCTCGGCAAGCGGAAGGGGTCGAAGCCGTGCAGGTTGCGCCCGGTGGGGAGGATCTCCGGGGAGCGCAGCAGGTCGCCGCCAGGAGCCGGGCGAACAAAGCGGCCTTCGAGTGCCCGCAGGATGGCCGGCAGCTCGTAATCCTCGGCCATGAGCTTGTTGTAACCAGCAAGCTTGTCCATGAGGTCGAGGTTCTCTTGAGTGACGGCCATGCCGCCCTTTTGCAGCGCCAGCGCCGGGGCGCCGCCGTCGACGAGGGCCGCCAGGGCCTCGCGGCTCACCTGCGTGGTCTCGCAGCCTTCCGTCATGCCTTCCGCAACGGCCATCAGCAGGTCCAAGCGCTCCTCCGCGTTTGGCGGCTCACCCACGACGTGCAGCCCGTGCGGGATCAGGGTGTACTCGAGTTCCAGCAGCTCCTCTGTGAGCTTGGCGATGCGCCCTTCGGCCCCCGCATCCCATTCCGGCTCGGTCGCCGAGGCCACCTCGGCCAGGTCGACCTCGGCGGCTTGAGCTTGGATCAGCGCTGCCAGAGCGTTACGCTCTTCCTCGGGGGCATCCGGGTCCAGCTTGCGCCAGCGCTCCAGCGAGGCCTTGAGGTCCGCAAGCCCGCGGTAGAGTCCAGCATTGGCGATGGGCGGCGTCAGATAGCTCACCAAGGTCGCCGCAGCGCGCCGCTTGGCGATGGTGCCTTCCGACGGGTTGTTGGACGCATACAGATACATGTTCGGCAAGTCGCCGATAAGGCGGTCCGGCCAGCAGGCGCCCGACAAACCGGCCTGCTTGCCGGGCATGAATTCCAGCGCTCCGTGGGTGCCGAAGTGCAGCACGGCGTTGGCGCCGAAGTCGTCGCGAAGGAAGCGGTAGAAGGCGCTGAAGGCGTGCGTCGGCGTGAAGCCCTTGTCGAACAGGAGCCGCATCGGGTCACCTTCGTAGCCGAAGCTGGGCTGAATGCCGACGAAGACGTTGCCGAACTGCTCGCCGAGCACAAACAGCGAGGCACCATCGGACAGCTGCTTGCCAGGCGCCGGCCCCCACTGGCCTTCTATCTCGGCCAGATAGGGCTCGCGCTGCACGTGGTCGTCCGTTGGGATGCGCGTGAAGACGTTGGCATGGGCGCCGAATTGGGCGCCATTGCCGTTAACGATCCGCTCGCGCAGCTCGTCTTCATCCTTCGGCATGTCGACATGATAGCCCTCGCGCCGCATGGCCTTGAGGGTGTTGAACACCGATGCGAAGACGGCGAGGTAGGCCGCGGTGCCGGTATTGCCGGCGTTGGGCGGGAAGTTGAACAGCACCAGCGCGACTTTCCGTTCTGAGATAGGGGTGGTGCGCAGCGTGATCAGCCGGTCCACCCGCGCCGCCAGCGCACTGGCGCGCTCGGGGTGCGGCTGCATGTCGCGGGAGTGATCGGTCGGTGCCTCTGCCGAGCGCCCACCAAACACCATGGGGCCCGTCGAACCGTCGAGCTCCGGAATCGCGACCATCATGGTGGCCTCCACCGGCATCAGGCCACGTTCCGACGCCTGCCACTGCTCCAGGGTCTGGAACTCCACCGGGTGCGCGGCCAGGTAGGGCACATCCAAGTCCGCCAGCACCTCTTGAGCGGCGGCGGCATCGTTATAGGCGGGCCCACCCACGAGCGAGAAGCCGGTCAGTGACACCACTGCATCCACACAGGGCTTGCCGTCTTTGAAGAAGAATTGCTCCATCGCCGGGCGGGCATCGAGCCCGCTCGAGAACGCTGGGATTACCGTGAGCCCGCGAGCCTCCAACGCGTCGATGACGCCGTCGTAGTGGCCGGTATTGCCTGCCAGCACGTAGGAGCGCATCACCAGCAGGCCGACGGTGCCTTTCGCATGTTTCTTGCTGGGCAGGCGCTGCGGCCGGTCGGTGATGCGGCCCTTCATACGCGGGTGGAACAGGCCGACCTCCGGGTATTCCACGGGCGACTCGGCCTTGATCTGTCCGCGCAGTGCGGCGCGCGGGCCGTCGGCGAAGCGGCTAACGAGATGGCGCACCAGGTTGGCGACGTTCTCGTCGGAGCCCGCAAGCCAGTACTGGAGCACGAGGAAGTAACTGCGCACGTCCTGGGCGGTACCGGGAATGAAGCGCAGGATCTTTGGAATCCGGCGCAGCATGGCCATCTGCCGAGCACCATCGCTGGCGTTTTTCTCTTTATTGGTTTTGTTACCTCTGAGGCGTTTCAGGATCGCCATGGGCCCGCTTTGGGAACCGTCCATGGTGAACTTACCCATGCGGGTGAGACGCATGACCTCGCCTGCCGACATGCAGCCGATCATCGCGTCGCAGTGGTCGCGGCGGGCCTGCAAGACCGGGAGCACGGCTTTGATATGGTCGTCCATGAACAGCATGCTGGCGATGATGACGTCGCCTTGAGCGATATCCGCCTTGCACTCCTCCAGCAAGCGCGGGTCATCGTCCCATTCGGCGGCGGCGTGCAGGGTGAGGTTCAGCCCCGGAATCTCGTTGCGCAGCAGCGGGCGGGCGCGCTCTACAGCGCCGGCCAGGTGACTGTCCAGCGTGACGATGACGACGTTGACGGGCGTTTTGTCAGCGGCCGAAGTGGGCTTTGGCATCGTATAGAGTCTCAATCGTTATCGTCGCGACGCCCTGCTCCCGGGCGTAGCGCTCTGTGTTACGGCGGGCCTTGCCGCGGACGAAGAAGGGAATCTTGCGCAGTTCCTGCTCTGCGCCCGTCTCCCAGCTCAAACCATCCGCATTCGCCTCCGCCGGCGCATCACCGGCGGGCGCGTCAGCCCTTGTTTCAGCACCGCCCCGCCTTGCGGCGGGCCCCAGATGCGACGGTGCCGCCTCGTCGTGGAATTCGATGTCCTCGCGGAACATCGTGATCAGGTGCTCCTCGAGGCCCATCATCAGCGGATGGACCCAGGTGTCGAAGAGCACATTGGCGCCCTCAAACCCCATCTGCGGGGCGTAGCGCGCCGGAAAGTCCTGCACATGCACAGGCGCCGAAATGACGGCGCAGGGAATACCCGCCCGCTTGGCGATGTGGCGTTCCATCTGCGTGCCGAGCACCAGCTCGGGGGCCAGCTCCAGCACCTTCGCCTCGACCTCTAGATAGTCGTCGGTGATCAGCGGCTCCGCGCTCCCCGTGGCCGCACAATAGCGCTCCGCCGCCGCCCGGACCTCGCGGGCGAACTCGCGGGAATAGCTGCCGAGGCCCACCACGTCGAAGCCCAGCTCTTCCGTCGCCACGCGTGCCGCGGCGATGGCATGGGTGGCATCACCAAAGATGAACACCCGCTTGCCGGTGAGATAGGTCGAATCCACCGAACGGGAGTACCAGGGCAGGCGCGTCTGCGCCGCCGCCAGCGCCGGGCCGGTGTCGATCCCAGCGAGCTTGCCGACCTCGCGCAGGAAATCCACGGTGGCGCCCACGCCGATGGGCACCGTGCGCGTGAAGGGCTGCTTGAACATCCGCTCCAGCCAGGCGCAGGTCTCGTGCGCGATCTCCGGGTACAGGCAGACGTTGAAGTCCGCCTGGGGAATGCGGAGCAGGTCAGCCGGCGTTGCGCCGGCGGGGGCAACCAGGTTGACCTCGACGCCGGCGGCCTCGAGCAGCTTAGTGACCTCGGTGATGTCGTCGCGGCAACGGAAGCCGAGGGCCGTGGGGCCGAGCAGGTTCACGCGCGGGGCGTCGCTCGGGTCGCGCTCCGGCATCGGTTGCCCGCGCAACAGCGCGCGCACCAGGGTGAAGAAGGTCTCAGCGGCGCCCCAATTCTCTTTGCGTGTGTAGGCCGGCAGCTCTAGGGGCACCACCGGGATGTCGAAGCCCATGCCCTCTGCCAGCGCGCCGGGCTGGTCCTGCAGCAGCTCGGCCGTGCAGGCCTCGCCCACGAGCAGGGCCTGCGGCCGAAACCGCTCTACCGTGTCACGTAAGGTCCGTTGCACTAGTCCAGCCGTGTCGCCACCGAGATCGCGTGCCTGGAACGTTGTATAGGTCACGGGCGGGCGCTTTGCGTTGCGCGCGATCATGGTGAACAGCAAATCGGCGTAGGTGTCGCCCTGCGGCGCGTGCAGCACGCAGTGCACATCGCGCATGGAAGCGGCGATGCGCATGGCGCCCATATGCGGCGGTCCCTCGTAGGTCCAGACGGTGAGCTGCATACGCCGGCCTCAGAACGCGAGCCGCGCACGGCGGTTGAGCGGACGGGCGAACAGCTCCGCCAGATCTGGCGCCTGGTCGAAGCCGTGCACCGGGGAGAACACCAGCTCGATGGACCACTTGGTGGTGAGCCCCTCGGCCTCCAGTGGATTGGCGAGCCCGAGCCCGCAGACCGTGAGATCCGGGCGGTCGGCGCGCAGGCGATCCAGCTGCGCCTCCACATCCTGTCCCTCGCTGAGGCGCTCGGGCGCCGGCAGCAGCCTGAGCTCCGCCTCCATCATGCGTCGGTCCAGGTAGGGCACGCCGATCTCCACCAGCTGCATGCCGCACTCCCGCGCCAGGAAGCGCCCGAGCGGAATCTCGAGCTGTGAGTCCGGCAGAAAGCTAATGCGCTTGCCGCCGAGCTGCTCGCGGTAGCGCGCAAGGCCGCGCTCGGCTCGGGCCATCGGGCCCGCGCAGGCGGCGTCCACGGCGGCATCCGCAATGTCGAAGCCCGCCGCGGCGGCGCCCAACCAGGCGCGGGTACCCTGAACACCGAAGGGATAGGGCGCCTCGATCAACGTCGCCCCGCGCGCGACGAGCGCAGCAATGGTGTTGCCGACGAAGGGCTGCGCCGCCAGGAGCCGAGTGCCGGCGCCCACGGGCGGCAGCGCTGCGGCCCGCCGCGGCGGCAAGAAGTGCACAGGGCCGAGACCCATCGCATCGAAGAGCCGGCGAAACTGATCCTCGACGATGTCCGGCAGGGTGCCGACCACCAAGAGCGCCGCGGCGTCGTCGGCCGGCATCTGCGGTACCAGGGCCGTGAGGCAGGTGTCCTCGCCCTGGGTGAAGGTGGTCTCGATGCCGCTGCCGCTATACGCCAGGATGCGCACCCGACCCTGGTGCTCCCGCGTCAGGCGCTCAGCGGCCGTATCCAGGTCCAGCTTGATGACCTCAGATGGGCAGGACCCAACGAGAAACAGGGTGCCGATGTCCGGGCGTCGTGCGAGCAGCTCGCCGACGACGCGGTCCAGCTCCTCATTGCAGTCCGCCATACCGGCGAGGTCCCGGTCCTGGAGGATGGCCGTCGCAAAGCGCGGCTCGGCGAAGATCATGACGCCCGCCGCAGACTGCAGCAGGTGTGCGCAGGTCCGCGAGCCGATGACCAGGAAGAACGCATCCTGGATCTTGCGATGCAGCCACACGATGCCGGCCAGCCCGCAGAATACCTGACGCTGGCCGCGCTCCTGCAGCACGGGCAGGGCGTCACCGCCACGCGCCGCACCGTCCGGTGCGTTGCAGCGCTCTGCCTCGGCGCTGCCGGCCAGGGCGCTCGAATGACTCACTCGGCGCCCCCGAAGGCCTCAGCCGGGGTCTCGCCGGCGGCAGCGTCCGCACGGGCCTGCTGCAGTCGAGCGGCACGGAGCTTCAGCAAGAACTGCGTGGCGTTGATGACATAGGCCGCATAGGCGGCGAGTGCCAGCAGCATCTGCCCGCGCACGTCCAACCAGCCGGTGAAGAGCACGACGAGATACGCCGTGTGCAGCCCCAGTACCAGCATGCTGAAGACGTCTTCCCAGAAAAACGCATCTGCGAACAGCCATTT
This sequence comes from uncultured Thiohalocapsa sp., assembly GCA_964524185.1. GTDB lineage: Bacteria > Pseudomonadota > Gammaproteobacteria > Chromatiales > Chromatiaceae > Thiohalocapsa. Next base: position 6,579 of record CAZGCI010000029.1, read on the forward strand.
GCCGAAGACCACCTTCTCCCAAATGGAACCGGTGATCATGATGGTGTAGAGGATGAGCGTCTTGACGACAATGGAGACCGTCGCCGCCAGCTCGCCGCTGCCGGTGACCAGATACCGCACCACCAGGAGCAGACTGACCAGGAACACGAGGAATTGCAGCGGCGCAAGGATGCCCTGCACCAGCGTCCACGCGGTCTTGTCGCGACGCTCGCGCTCCGCTGGTGTATACAGCGGTTGATGCTGGTCATGCCGCGGCGGGCGCTGGCGCATTACCCTCCCCTCTCATTGACTGAGCGTGCCTCGGTGTTCCCAGGAATTTAGTCCCCTTCTCCGCCTCTGTCAACTCGGCTTAACGTAAACCGAACTTGACATTCCCCCGTCGGCCGTCTAACTAATAGAGGGTGCCGCCGCATCCGAGCGCACCTGCGCCTGCGATGTCCGCGTACGGGCCGAAGCCGTCGCGCAACCGCATGCCGGATCACGCCAGTGTCTGCGGCCGTTTTACCTTACAAATTGCGCGGTTATGGACGCCGCGCACGTGCCGCACCGTCAGCCAGCCAAGCCGGAATCGGCCGACCGGCGGTAGCCCGCCCCGGGGGCTGTGGGCCTCTTGCCCGCTGCGCTGCCCGCCGGCGCCCAGCACAGGGTCGTAATCACTCGTGAAGCCCTTCGACGCGCCGCAGGCGGCCCTTGGGGATATCGGCAGCGACACCATGGCGGCCCTACTCGCCGCCACGTCGGACATCGCCATCATCCTCGACCGCGAGGGCACCATTCGTGACCTCGCCTACGGCAGTGACGAGCTGTCATCAGAAGTGGGCGAGGACTGGATCGGCAAACGCTGGGCCGACACCGTCACCCCTGAGAGCCGACCGCGGGTGCAGGAGCTGCTGGAGCAAGCCAGCACCGACGCCACCGCGTGCAGCTGGCAGCAGGTGGACCACATTTCCCGTGCCGGCACCGATCTGCCGGTGCGCTACCTGGCTGCGCGCCTCGACGCCCGCCACCTCATCGCCGTGGGCCGCAACCTCCAGGGCATTGCCGCACTCCAACAGCGGCTCGTGGACGCACAGCAATCGCTGGAGCGCGACTACTGGCGGTTGCGCCAGCTGGAGACCCGCTACCGACTCCTGTTCCGCTCCGCCTCCGATGCCATCCTGATCATGGACCCGGACTCAGGCAAGGTCGTGGAGGCCAACCCGGCAGCGGCCCTGCTGTTGGCGGCGGACTCGCGGCGCTTGGTGGGACGGCCGTTCCCAGAGGGCTTCGACGAGGACGGCACCCGGGCCATCCAATCGCTTATTGCAGGCATCCGCGCCGCCGGGCGGGCCAATGACGTGCGCGCGCGGCTGCGGGCCGGCACGGAGTTCCAAGTGAGCGGCGCACCGGTGCGCCAGGAGAGCGCCTCGCTGATCCTGCTGCGCCTCTCACCGGTGGAGAGTGACGGCGAGCACCAGCGCGCGCCGGAACCGCGCTCGCGCCTGACCCGCATGGTGGAAAAGGCCCCGGACGGCATCGTACTCACAGGCCAGGACGGGCGCATTCTGAGCGCCAACAGCGCCTTTCTTGATCTGGCGCAGATCACCACCGAAGATCAGGCCCGCGGCGAGTCGCTGGACCGCTGGCTCGGCCGCCCTGGTGTCGACCTGAATGTGCTCGTCGCCAACTTGCGCCAGCACGGCGCTGTGCGACTCTTCGCCACTCAGATCCGCTCGGAGCTCGGCGCCAGCAGTGAGGTGGAAATCTCGGCGGTGTCCATCCACAATGGCGACCAGCCGAGCTTCGGCTTCATCATCCGTAATGTGGACCGGCGCGTGTCCGCTGACAGCGGCGGCGAGCGCGCCCTGCCCAGCTCCATCGAACACCTCACGGAACTCGTCGGCCGGGTCCCGCTGAAGGAGGTCGTCCGCGAGTCCACCGATATGATCGAGCGCCTGTGCATCGAGGCAGCGCTGGAGCTCACCGGCGACAACCGCGCCTCCGCGGCCGAGCTACTCGGCCTGAGCCGCCAAAGCCTGTACGTGAAGCTGCGCCGCTACGGCCTGAGCGAGCCTGGCCACGAGGCCGAGTAGACAGGATCTGGCCAGCGCGCCCGCTGGGTGCGCCGGCCCGCGCAATGTAGCCTTGGCGCACGGCCGCGGGCAGGCAGGCCCCCGATCGCGCCGGTTAGCGCTACAGGATGCCTTCGCGCTCCAGCTGCCGGGTCAACACCTCGATCTGCACATCGAGGTCTTCCACATCTCGCTCCAACAGCACCTGTCGCTGCTCCCGGAAGGCGCTTTCAATGGTATCCAGGGCATGCTGGAAACGGGCGTCGAGCGCCGGTGCGGCGACATGACCATGGGTCTTGGCGTAGCCGTCGACGACGCGTTGCACGCCGTCCAGGTAGACGTTGACGAACTTGCGTGCCCGCCACAGGTCCCGCGGATCATCGCCGAGGCGCTCGAGGATCTGCCGCGCCAGGGCGGCAATGCTGGCGAGACGCGCGTCCAGCTCAGGCTGACGAATTTCCCGGCTCGCCTGCTCGATGGCCGCGATGGAGTGCCGGGCGCGATGCAGCGACGCCTCAGCATGGGTACTCGTGTGCCCTGCCCCCCGACGCAGCCCCTTCGGCAGCTCCAGGCCATACACGAGATGGAAGCCGACCAATGTCACCAGGGCAAAGCTCGCGGCAATGATCGGTGGGTGCCCGGCACCGAGCCACGCAGTGGCACCGCTGCCGAGCGCGATGAGTCCCGCACCCAGCGTCTTCGGCGGCAAGCGGCGCCACAGCGTAGCGTCGCCGAAGGTCAGCTCCCAATCACCGCGGCCGTAGCGCACGAGCAGTGCACCGCTCTGGAATAGACCGTAGGCGAGCACGTTAGCCAACAAGAGCCCGACTTGGCCACGCACCAGCGCGACGGACGCCGCGGCCGCCACGGGCAGCGGCAGTAGAAACAAGAACCAGTCGGACGTCTCGTGGGGGCCATCGAGCGCTGCAGACCCGTCAAGCCCTTGGGGCGCCTCGGGCTCCCGCCCGGCCCGCCGCTTGCGCAAGCGCCATAGCCACAGCACCATGGCAACGGCGATGGCGAGTATCAGGACAAGCAGCAAGAGTCGGTTCATTGCCCCCTCCTCAGCGCGCCCCAGCGGACGGCGAGCCGGCCATCGCCGACGCCGTGCAAGAGACCAGCAGCGCCTGCGACGACGCAACGCCGATGCCCAAGACCAAGAGCAGGATGCCGAGGATGCGGCGCTGTCGATTCGACATGGCAGAGGGACTTCCCATTGATGGCGCGGCGCGTCAGGCCCTTTCTGCTCGGGGTATTCCTCCCGGCACTGCCCACCAGGGCCGCTGCGTCCGTCGCAGCCGCGCACAAACAAAAAGGGCCTGGCGATTGCTCACCGGGCCCTTGTTTGCGTTGGTAGCGGGGGCAGGATTTGAACCTACGACCTTCGGGTTATGAGCCCGACGAGCTGCCTGACTGCTCCACCCCGCAACTGAGCTGAGCATGTTAGCGCAACCTACTGGCTCTAGCAAGGTGTTTTTAAGCCCTTTCACGCTTCGCGCATCGGTTGTCTGCCGGCGCCGATGGTTTGCCGATGGGGTCGAGTTTTCGGTGCCTCGCGGTGCATCAAGCGCCCAAAGAGCCGCGGGCCGCTGCCGCGGACCGGTGGCGCGGGAGGCCGCCGCAGGACGGCTGTCGCGCCTCGGCTCAGCAACCGTGGCTGGTTGCGGGGGCTCAGTTTCGCGGGGAGAAGTCCTGGGGGTAAGGATTGCTGTGGTTGCGTTGAATATGGATGTAGCTGTGGTCGGAGGCAGCGTGGCACTCGTTACAGCTCACGAGGAGCTCGTTATAGGCGGCGTCGATGACCTTGCGCTCGCCCTTGTCGATAGCGGCCTCGAGTCGCTCGAAGGGGGGCACCAAGATCTTGGCCAGGTTGTCGGCGATGGGGATGCCTTCGTAGTCCTTGATCTCGCCCACGGCTTCGATGACCTCCTCCAGCTCGTGGCTGTAGAAACCCTCGAGCGCCGCATTCTCGGCGTCGACGGCGAGCCCGAGCTTATGCACGTAATACTGCATGTTGTGCATCAACATGATGAGGGGCATGCCCTCGAAGGGCGAGTCGTGGTCGTCATCGTGGTGATCGTCGCTGGCCGCCGCCGGCAGGGCGAGGGCGAGGGTCGCGGCAAGGGTGAGTCTAGCGATGGATCGCGTGAGCATGGCGGGCTCCTATGGTGGCGGATTGAGAAACTGGCGGAAGCAACGGCGTCTGCAGTGCTCTGCGGCGCTGGCCTTCGCGGCCCTCGAGTGCGGGGTCGGTGCGCCGGGGGGCCACGCCTAAAGCGTCTTGAGGTATTCGAGCACCGCGGCGCGCTCGGCCTCCGTGAGCTCGTCGCCGAAGTCGTGGCCCTGATTGCCGTACCCGGGGCGGGTGGTGTCGTAGACCCACTTCTGTGCTTCCAAACTCGCGAACTGTTCGCGCCCCTGTTCCAGCGCGCGGTATGACCAGCCGAGGGCGGCCTGGTCGTAATCTGGCTCGGCGCCGTCGTGGCGCCAGTATGTGGGTCTTGCCTGAGTATCCAGCAGGGCAGCGATGGTGGGGACGCTGCCATTGTGGAGGTAGGGTGCGGTGGCCCAAACGCCGTCCAAGGGTGGTGCAATATAGCCGCGACCGGGAACGGCATCGGCATGCCGGCCGTAGAAGGAGCGCTTGAACCACCGGATGTAGTCCGCGGCATCCTCGACGGCGGCCTCGGCCATGGCCGGATCGGTGCCCACCTCATCCAGGGCCACGAGCTTGTTCGGATAATGCCCACCCTGCCCGTAGCGGCCGTGACACTCCTTGCATTCACGGGTGAACACTCGCGCGCCGTCGGCAGCCAATGCCTGGTCGATGGGCCAGGGGTAAGCTGGCGGCTCCAAGGTTGCGAGGTAGGCGGCGACGTCGGTAAACCAGCGGTCGATCTCGCGCGCCTCGGCAACGCTGTCGGTGCAGGTGGTGGATGCAAGAATCATGGTTCCCACATGGTCTCCCCGACCCTGACCATTGTAGAACATCGCGTGCTTCTTATTGACGTTCCACCAAGGCGGCACGCTCACGGGCAGGACCGTCTTCGGCGGCAGTTTCATCAGCGGCTCGGCGGACCAGGCCAGGGTCTGCGGGTCGCGATGGGCCATCAGCGCCAGGGTGATCGCCTGCGCGGGGTTGGCGCCGACGGTGTCGGTCATGCTCCAGGGGGCGATGGCCGTGATCCGGTCCGCCCAATGCTGCCACGCGGCCGCTTCGGCCTCGCCGTCCACGAAGGCGCCGGTGGCCTCCACGGCCATCACCGGATCGCCAGTGAAATCTAGGAACTCATTGCCGAGGCCGATCACCAGCTCGCCATTCAGGGGCGCCGCATGGCAGCCGAGGCAGTTGCTCGTGACCAGCTCAACCCCGCTGGCGGCGGTGTGGGCCGTGAGTTGATAGGGCAGCTCCGCATTGCGGCCTGCCCGGCCCGGCAAGGCGTATGCGGGCGCCGGCGCGCCGGTGCTCGCAGCGTAAGCGCTGTAGGGTAGTCCACAGGTCACCACCGCGCGGTTCAAGAGGGCCAGACGGCCAGCGACGGGGTCCCCCTGGCGCTGCTTAGCGGATGGGATCTTGCCAGGCTCTGCGATGACCACCTCCGGCGCCCGCTCGCTGCAGCCGGCCAGGGCAAGGATGAGCGTCGCAGCGACCAGCTGGGCGCCGATCTGTACGAGCGATGCCGCACGACCGCGCTGCATGCGGCGCCTGAGATCTACGCTGTGCATTGGAGGTTTGTCGAGAGACTGCTGTTAAGTGGTGGGAGTTGGTTTGATCGAGCAACGCCCGACGGTGCCGACGCGCACGGCTGCGTTGCATCACTCCAGACAGGCATCCGCGCACCGGGGTTCCGGCACGCCGTGCGAGCGACGCTGGAACGCAGTGCGTGGCGCCGTGGCTGCCTCAACCGCCCGCAGCGGCGCGGTAGCCGCTCAAATCCATGCGCCCGCCGCCATCAATACGCTGCCCATCACGCTCACCGGAGACGACGACGGCCCCGCTCCAGAGCGGCTCGCCGAGCATAAGCTCCTCGCTCGGGTGCAGGGCCTGGATGTCCAGCTCGAGGCCGCGCTGAGGCGCCGCAAGGTGCCACTCGATTGGATAGGTGGCATCACCATTGGGGCTCCGCCAGGCGGCCACTCCAGGCGTCAAGGTCAGGTCACGACGGCGCAGCACGCGGGTGCTGCCGTCGGCGGCGATATCCAGGCACGTGGGCACGGGCGTGCCGCCGCCGGCACGCCGACGCAAGTGAATGCAAAGTAGCTCGGTGCCGTCATCCAACTGCAGCAGAAACCGGTTCAGGGCGAGCTGCCCACGGGTGCCGGCAAGTCCAGCGCCGGCAGCGCCATCGGCTGATCCCCAAACCCGGTCCAGCCAGGCACTGCCGCTGAGCAGCTGCTCCCCGCTCGGGCCCACCAGGCGGCCGCTCACGCTGAGCCGGGGCTCGGCGAGCCAGCGGAAACCGGGGCTCGTATCGCCACCGGCGTTGCCGGCCGCGCCGCCATCCAGCAGATTCGCTGCCGGCGACACCACAGCCTTTTCTGCTGTCAGGCTCAGGTCCAGCTGGACACCGTCCAGCGTGGCACGCAGCCGTCCCGGGTCACCTGCGCCGGCAGCGGCAAAGGGGCCGCCCAGGACCAAGTGCCAATCTTCCAGCCAGACCTCGGGCGGCATGGAACCAGCCCCGGCGAGTCCGCCGGCCACGCGGCTTGCGCGCTCGGCGCGCAGCGGCTGGCCGCCGGCGGGCACCAGCGCGAGCCGACCGAGCAGCAGGGCATCCGCGGCGAGGGCGGAGGCGCGCGGGGCTGCCGTGGGCGCGCGCAGCCCTATGCGCACCAACGTCAGCCGCAGCCCATAGCGGGCGCCATCGTCACCGTGGAGGCTGCCGGTGAGATCCCAGACCTCCGCGCGAGCCTCGGGGTGCGGTCCGAGGTCACGCGGCAGCTCGGGCGTCCACGTGTCGATGAAACGGGCGAAGCCGTCGTCGGCATCGGCGGGCAGTGCCGCGGCGAGTGCCGCTGGGTCCAGCAGCCGTGGCGTCCTTGTGTCGCCGGCGGGCCAGAGCCACCAGGCGCCGAGCGCGATGCTGGCGACAGTGAGCCAGGGCAAGCCCCGCGCGAGCAGACGGCGCATCAAGACTTGCCCGCCCGTGTATACTCGGCCTGAGCCCGGGGCAAGACGGCCCGTAGCTGAGCAATGCGCTTCTCATCCACGGGGTGGGTACTCAGAAACTCCGGTGGTCTGGCCCCGCCTTGCCTGCGGTTGTAGTCCTGGAAGCGTTGCCAGAAGGCGACGGCTGCCTCTGGGTCATAGCCGGCGCGAGCCATGTAGAGGATGCCGAGCTCATCCGCCTCCAGCTCATGAATGCGCGAGTAAGGCAGCAGCACGCCGACCTGGGCGCCGAGCCCATAGGCCTGCATGACGCCCTGGCGTGCGCCCGGGGCATTTTGAGACAGCGCGGCGTCGGCGATGGCACCCAGTAGTTGGAGCCCCATGGTCTGCGAGGCGCGCTCCGCGCCATGGCGCGCAACAACATGTCCAACCTCGTGCGCCATCACCGTCGCAAGTCCAGCCTCGTCCTGGGTGATGTCGAGGATGCCGGTATTGACGCCCACCTTGCCGCCGGGCAGCGCAAAGGCGTTGGGCGTGTCGTCTTTGAACAGCACGAACTCCCATTTCGCGTGCTCCACCGGCGCGACGGCGGCGATGCGCTGGCCCACACGCCGCACCATGTCCGCGTCCTTACCGCTGGCCACAGAGGGCTTCTTCTGTTTTAGCTGATTGAACGCCTGCAGGCCCAACTGCGCCTCCTGCGCCGGATCCATGAGAATCAGCTGGCTACGCCCGGTCTCGGGGGCGGTGGAGCAGCCGACGACAACGGCGACGGCGGCCAGCGCCGCCATGGCGAGGCGCCATGCGGCGCAGAGTGTGAGTCGAGACATGCGCGTTGGCCTCCATGACGGCCGGACCGCCCGCTTGGGCGATCCCTGCACGAAAAACCTTGGTCTTGATGGCTCTAAGACACGGAATCAAGCATACAGTGTACGCGTTGACCAACGGCCGCGCGGGCATTGCTGCACCGCCGATCAGGCGACCGCTGCACGCATGTCCGCGAGCACGCTCGGGGGCACCGGGGTAAGGCGCCCATCGGTGTCCAGCGTGAGCCGACCGGTGGGGATCTGGCCCAGCACGCGCGGCCCATCGCCGCGAAGGCGGCAGACTTGGCCGTTCTCGATCACGGCCACCCGCGGCACATGGCAGCCGCGTGCGATGTCTGCGTTGGCGCGCAGGTGGCGCGGCGTGCCGTGGGTGGGCACCACTGCCGGCGGCTGCACCCAATCATACAGGCGCTTCAGGTCGCCCGCCGCCGGGTGGCCGGAGACGTGGACGTGGGCATCGGCGTCCGTCACCACCTCGACGCCCATGGCCCGCAGGCGTGCGTACAGCTGCTGCACCGGCCGTTCATTGCCGGGTATGAGCTTGGAGGAGAAGATCACGGTGTCGCCCGCGTCCAGCAGGATATCCCGGTGGCTCTCTGCTGCCATGCGCGAGAGCGCCGAGCGGGGCTCACCCTGGCTCCCTGTGCACACGGCAAGCACCTCTTCCCGCGGCAAGTAGCCAAGGTGACGCGCGTCAACGGCCTCTGGCAGGTCATCCGGCCAGTACCCGGTGGCGCGCGCCACGGCCAGCATCCGCTCCATGGCTTGGCCGATGACGCCGAACCGCCGGCCGGTGGCGGCGGCCACCCGCCCGAGGGTCACCAACCGAGCGACATTGCTCGCAAACGACGTCACCACCACCCGGCCGCTGGCGGCTGCGGCAAGCTCTATCAGCGGCGCGAGCAAGCCGCTCTCGGAGCCGGTGCTCCCGGCCACCACGGCATTGGTGGAGTCGCAGACCATCGCCAGCAGCGGTTCGCGGCGCAGGGCCCGCAGCCGCATTCTGTCATAACACGCGCCAATCACGGGTCCGTCATCGAGCTTCCAATCGCCCGTGTGGAAGACCGCGCCCGCGGGCGTGGTGAGCAGCACGGCATTGGGCTCTGGGATGCTGTGGGTCATGCCGATGTACTCGACGCCGAAGGCGCCGAGGTCGAAGCGCGCGCCGAGGGGCACCTCATGCAAAGGCACCTCCTCGAGCCCGGCCCGGGCGAGCTTGAAGCGCGCGATGGCGGCGGTAAAGGGCGTTGCATAGACCGGGCACTTGAGCCGCTTCCAGAGGTAGGCAACGGCGCCCACGTGGTCCTCGTGGGCATGCGTCAGCACGATGCCGAGTAGGCGCTGGCGCCGGCTCACAATGAAGGCCGGGTCCGCCATCAAGACGTCGTAGGCCGGAAAGGCGTCGCCGCCGAAGGTGATACCGATATCCACCATCAGCCAATGGCCATCATGGCCATACAGATTGAGGTTCATGCCGATCTCCCCGGTGCCGCCGAGGGGCAGAAACAGCACTTCATCGGCGCGTGGCGTCGTGTCGGCAGGGCTCATAGTCATGCGGATAAGCTGCGTTTCAGGTGCGCAAGCGGCATCGCCTCAGACCGACCAGCGACGGTATTCTCGGCGCGACGCCGGTGGGTGATTCGATTGGGGGACAGACGCGATGCGCACCCAATCGATGGGCCGGTCCAGGCCTCCAAGCCGCTGAACAACAATGACATCCTTGCTAGGCGAAGCGGTCAGCCGCCCTTTCTGGGTTCAGTTGTTCCGCGTCAGCCGCCCGCAGTATCAGGCCGTAGTAGACTCGCAGCGAAGGGCTTACACCGCCGGTGGCCAAAGGGGCCGCTGGCACGTTGGCGCCGGCATTTCGAGGCCGCGCCGCGGACCATAAACAGCTCCCGAGGAGGCGCCCGTGCGCATGCACATTCGGCAAGAAACACTCTGCGGCCTCATTGCGCTCGCGCGTGAGTTCCAGGCCAAGGAGGAAGTCTGTATCCCGCAGGAGGGCGAGAGCTCGTCCGAAGACTGGGCGATGCAAATGCTCGCCGACCACGGCAATGATTACAACGTTGGCGAGTTCCGCAGCATTGTCCATGACCTCTCAGAGCGCCAGCGCGCCGAGTTGGTGGCGCTGATGTGGGTCGGCCGTGGCGATTTCAGCGCCGACGAGTGGGAAGAGGCCGTGGACGAGGCCCTTGGCGATTTCAGCATCCGTGCCGCCGAATACGTGCTGGCCCATCCGATGGTCTCAGATCATCTTCAAGAGGGCATGATCGCCCTCGAAATTCCCTGCGAGTGATCCCGAGGTGAACCGGCGCTGGCCACGCGCAGCCCACCACTGCAACGCCCGACTGGCAAGGCCGACACGCTAAACCGCGGCTGCGCGCGCCGCAGCCTGCACAGACCCCACCGGCGTGCCGAAGCGCCGCTCCGGCGGGTAGGGAAACACGTCTTCCATCTGCCCGGCAGCCACCGCCGCCTGGCGCGTACGCCACCAATCGGGCGCAAAAATCTCACCATGGCGGACATTGAACGCCTTGCGGAAACGCGGCTCGGTGAGCAGGAAGGTCGCAAACTCCTCGGGGAAAACGTCCGCCGGCCCTGCCGTGTACCAGGGCTCGTCGGCCATTTCCATCTCGGGGAACGGCGCTTGCGGAATGTCGCGAAAGCGGCACTCGGTGAGGTAGCACAGTTCATCATAGTCGTAGAAAACTACCCGGCCCCGGCGCGTGACGCCAAAGTTCTTGAACAGGAAATCACCGGGGAAGATGTTGGCAGCCGCCAACTGCTTGATGGCATCACCGTACTCGGCGGCCGCATGGTCCACGTCTTCGTCGTCGGCGCTCGCCAGGTAGAGATTCAGCGGCGAGAGACGCCGTTCGATGTAGAGATGCTTCACGACGACTTGGTCACCCTCCACCGACACGCTGCCCGCGCACTCCTCGCGCAGCATGGTGATCAGCTCATCGGAGAAGCGCGCCCGCGGGAAGGCCACATGCGAGTACTCCCATGAGTCCGCCATGCGCCCCACCCGATCGTGCAGCTTCACCAAGCGGTACTTCGCCATCACCTGCTCCCGAGTCATTTCCTTCGGCGGCGGGAAGCGATCCTTGATGACCTTGAACACGAAGGGGAAAGACGGCAGCGTGAAGACGCACATCACCATGCCGCGGATGCCCGGGGCCACCACAAACGGGTCGGACGAGTAGCGCAGGTGCTTCAAGAAGTCCCGGTAAAACTCTGCCTTGCCGAATTTCTGTAGGCCGATCGCCGTGTAGAGCTCCGCCTTCGGCTTGTGGGGCATCAGGGGCCGGAGGAAGTCCACCACCGCCGCCGGTGCCTCGGTGTCCACCATGAAGTAGGCTCGTGAGAAGCTGAACACATCGGCAAGCTCATCGGCACCCGTCAGCAGCGCGTCCACAAAAAGCCCGCCGCGCTCGTCGTTCAGCACCGCGACGGCAAAGGGGATTTGCTGAGCACCATTGATGGCCTTGCCGATGATGTACGCCGCCTTGTTGCGAAAGAACGGCGTCGTCAGCACGGCCAGCTGGAAGTTCTGCTGCCGCACCCGGTTCGGCGGGAACCGCGCGCGGATGGACGCCATCAGGTTGCGCACATCGCGCCGGCACGCCCGGAAGGGCAAGGCGAAGTCCATGTCCCGCAGCACGTCCAGGATCACGGTTTGAAAGCCGTGCCGGCCCGGGTAGTGGGGCCGGTAGATGGGCACCTCCGCCTCCAGGTGCTCGGTGGAGAGCATGGGCCAGACGAAGATGTAGGCGTTGTTATAATAGCGCCGGTCGAATAGCCGGCAGAAAACGGAGTTGTAGAAGGTCTCCGCAAGCTCCGGCTGGTGGTGCTGGGGCAGCAGGCGCGAGTACTCCACCTTGACCCGCCGCCACAGGTTGTCCTCGGCACTGCGCAGATGAAATTCACGCCGCAACATCGCGACGGTCTCGCCGACGCGACAGTCGTAGAAGTCGATGCGCTCGCGGGCGCAGCGCTGAGCGGCGGCCCAATCCGCCTGCTCGAAGTGCATCCGGGCGTCGGCGGTGATGGCCCGGAAGAGCCGATAGTGGCGGTCGAAGCCGTCGAGGATGGCCTCGGCGAGTTGCTTGGCTTCGAGCCAGGCCACTCAGGCGGACCTCACGTAAGCGGACCTCACTTAGGCGGACTCAGTCAGGGACGCCTGCGGCCCCAGCGGCTGCAAGGCGGTATCGCCCGCCGTGCCGGCCTCACAGCCGGCGCGGGCAGTGCCGCGTTTCGACCCGAAGCTCGCAGTCTTGGCTGCAAACGACGAAGACAAAGGGCTCCCGCTCGGCATGCGCAGTCGCAGGCGGCGGTGTGGATCAGCGGATCGCAGGTGCATCTCGCATGTCGTGGTCGTGGCCAGAAGTGGGTTTGGTCCGCGCAGGAGCGCTTTGGTTGCAATAGCGACGGTCATAGGCACGCCTTTGTCCGGAAACCGCCGACTGCAGCGGCCGGCCAGCTGCCGACCTGGCCTTCGACGCGGTTGTGCCAGTGAACGACACGCTGCCGCACCGCCGACCCGGCCGGCCGTCGGTTTGAGGCAGCGCAGTGCTAAAACTGCGCCTCTTCGGTGGAGCCCGTCAACGCCGTCACCGAGGATATGCCGCCTTCGATGGTGGTGGTCACAGCGTCGAAGTAGCCGGCACCCACCTCTTGTTGATGGCTCACAAAGGTATAGCCCTTGTCGCGTGCCTCGAGCTCCGGCTGCTGCACCTTCTCCACGTAGTGCTTCATGCCTTCGCCGCGGGCGTAGTCGTGCGCGAGGTCGAACATGTTGAACCACATACTGTGGATACCGGCGAGCGTAATGAACTGGTACTTGTAGCCCATGTCCGCCAGCTCGTCTTGGAATTTGGCAATGGTTCGGTCGTCCAGGTTTTTCTTCCAGTTGAATGACGGCGAGCAGTTGTAGGCCAGCAGCTTGTTCGGGTTCTGCGCCAGCACGGCCTGCGCAAACTCGCGCGCGAAGCCGAGGTCGGGCGTGCCGGTCTCGCACCAGACCAGGTCCGCGAAGGGCGCGTAGGCCAAGCCCCGGCTAATGGCTTGCTCGAGGCCGTTGCGGACGCGGAAGAAACCCTCGGCGGTGCGCTCACCGGTGAGGAAGGCGCGGTCATTGTCATCAACGTCGGACGTCAGCAGGCTGGCCGCCTCCGCATCGGTGCGGGCTAGCAGCAAGGTTGGCACGCCCATGACATCCGCCGCCAACCGCGCGGCCACGAGCTTTTGTATCGCCTCGCGGGTGGGCACCAGCACCTTCCCGCCCATGTGGCCGCACTTCTTCACGGCCGCGAGCTGATCCTCGAAATGCACGCCGGCGGCCCCGGCGGCGATCATATTCTTCATCAGCTCGAAGGCGTTCAGCACGCCGCCGAAACCGGCCTCGGCGTCCGCCACGATGGGCAGGAAGTAGTCAACATAGCCGTCGTCGCCGGGGTTGATCTCCTTGGACCACTGAATCTCATCGGCGCGCTTGAAGGCGTTGTTGATGCGCCGGACCATTGTGGGCACCGAGTCATACGCGTACAGCGACTGATCCGGATACATGGTCTCGGAGGTGTTGCCGTCTGCGGCCACTTGCCAGCCGGACAGATAAATGGCCTCGATGCCGGCCTTGGCCTGCTGCATGGCTTGGCCTCCGGTGACGGCCCCCATGCAGTTGACGTAGCCCTTGTTCGCACCGCCATGGATCAGCCGCCAGAGTCTCTCTGCACCGCGGCGGGCATAGGTGCATTCGGGCTGCACGGAGCCGCGCAGGCGCACCACGTCGGCGGCGGTGTAGGCGCGCTGTACATCGGTCCAGCGGGCGTTCTCGGTCCAATCCTGCTGGAGTGCTTGGATCTGCTCCTGGCGGGAGGCGCTCTGATGCATGTTGAAATCCTCAGTGGTGGCAAGGTGCCTATGGGGTCCGTGCTGGTAAGCGGACCCCTGTCGCCGCGTTGGCCGCTGGCGTACCTGTGGGCGGGCCGGCCCGCAGTTGGGGGCCGGCTGGAGGCATCAGGCAACGGCAGCGGAGGTCGGCTTTTCTTGACCGACGCGCTCGGTCTTAAGCTCACACACTAAGGGCCATCCCACTATTTGAGAAGGCAATCAGCTAAATCTTCGCTATTGGTTTTTCGCAAGCGCAGCATCCCTGTGCTCGCGACGAGAAGGCTCAGCTGGCGAGGCGCCGCCAAAAGCTGCTTCGCCAGTAATACAGCACCGTTGTGTCGGGCCAGGGGTAGGAGTCGGCGTAGGGGGTGCCGCGTTGTGGGTATTCGATGTTGTCTTGCACCGGGTCTACCGGACGCCAGGCCGGCTCCCGCGGCTCACCGTCCACCGGCGCTCGGGTCTGCCCGCGGTTGCGCCGTTCGGAGGCGCCGTAGGTCTGGTAGTTGCGCTGCGCCTCCGCCAGGCTCACGGTATTCGCGGAGCCCGGCATTTCTGGGAAGCGCAGCTGGGAGAGGTCATCTTCCCAACCGCAGATGGGGCAGACCTGGTGGGAGCCCGGCACCTGGTCATGCACCAGGTGGCCGCAGCAGACACAGGGAAATTGGGTGGACTCAAACATCAACGCGCCTCGCCTCGTGACCCGCCGTGGCATGTGCTTAACCGGGGGACATTGGGACGGCTGGCCTAGAAAGCGATGCAGCGAGCACCCTCGCAGTCCGGTCTGCCGGCGCGAAAGAGCGTGCGTCCTGTAGCCGCACGTCGAGCCCCGGAGCGCTTGATGCCGCTCCCCGCGACACACAGCTAGCAGGCGCGTTCCTTTACCTCAACCGCAATCCAAACCCTATGGCCGACATGAACAGAAAAGCCCGCATCGAACAGACGCTATCCGAGTCCTTGACCCCGATGCACCTCGAGGTGTTGGACGAAAGCCATATGCACAACGTGCCCGAGGGCGCCGAGTCTCATTTCAAGGTGCTGGTGGTGAGCAATGCCTTTGCCGGCGAGCAGCGCATCGGCCGGCATCGGCGCGTCAACGCCCTGCTCCGCGGGGAGCTCGATGGCGGCATGCACGCACTTGCCATCCACGCCTGGACGCCGGACGAGTGGTTCGAGAAGGGTGGCGGCCAAGCGCCCCAGTCGCCGCAGTGCATGGGCGGCTCCAAGGCGAGCGCGTGACTGCCCAATAGCCTGAGCCAGCGCCTGCACGCCCGGGGCGCGGTCGATGCCGCGGCAAGCGCGCGTTGATGGGGGCAGCAAGCGGCGGGCACGGCGAGCCATCACCCATCGCCCTGCCCGCCTTGCGGCTAGACGGCTCGCTGCGCCGCCTTCTGCTCGGCGAAGAACTCGCGGGAGATCTTAAACACCACTGGGCTCAACAGCAGCAGCCCGATGAGGTTTGGAATCGCCATCATCGCGTTGAGGGTGTCGGCGACGGTCCAAACCACATCCAAACCAGACAGCGCCCCCGCCGGTAGGACCAGCACCCAAAGCACCCGGAACGGGATGATGGCGCGAACGCCGAATAGGTACTCCGCGCAGCGCTCCCCGTACACACTCCAGCCAAGAATGGTGGTAAACGCAAACAGCGCGAGGCCAATGGTCACCACGTAGGCCCCGGCACCCGGCAGCTCGTTACCGAATGCCAGGGCCGACAACGACGCGCCGGTCTCGCCGGACTGCCATGCACCGGAGACGACGATGACGAGACCGGTGATCGTGCAGATGATGATGGTGTCGATGAACGTGCCAAGCATCGCCACCGTGCCCTGACGCACCGGGCTGTCTGTCTCCGCAGCGGCGTGGGCGATGGGCGCGCTCCCGAGGCCTGCCTCGTTAGAGAAGATGCCCCGGGCGACACCCATCTGGATGGCCAGCATGACGCCGGCGCCGGCGAACCCGCCCACCTGGGCTGTCGGCGTGAAGGCGTCCTGCACGATGGTGACGAAGGCACCAGGTATCTCACCGAGATTCAGGGCGAGCACCGCCAGACCTGCGATCAGGTAAGCAATCGCCATGAACGGCACCAGCTTGCCTGCGACCTTGGCAATCCAACGGATGCCGCCGATGAGCACCAGCCCGACCAGGGCCATCATCACGCCACCTGTGACGTAGAAGGGCACGGAGAACTTGCTCTGCATCGCATCGGCCACCGAGTTGGCCTGCACGGCATTGCCGATGCCAAAACCGGCCAACATGCCGAAGATCGCAAACGCCGTCGCCAACCAGGCCCACTTCTGCCCGAGCCCGTTGCGGATGTAGTACATGGGCCCGCCGACATGGTTGTTGTTCTCGTCCACCTCGCGGTAGCGCACGGCCAGCACCGCCTCGGCGTACTTGGTGGCCATACCCACCAGGGCCGTCATCCACATCCAAAACAACGCCCCCGGACCGCCGATGGCGATGGCAGTGCCAACACCGGCGATGTTGCCCGTACCGATGGTCGCCGACAGCGACGTCATCAAGGCGTTGAAGGGGGTGATGTCCCCCTGGCCCAGTTCTTTGCGCCCGGCCCACAACATGCGGAAGCCAAAGCCTAGCTTGCGCAGCGGCAACAGGCCGAGTCCGGCCGAGAGGTAAAGACCGGTGCCGAGGATCAGCACCAGCATCGGCGGCCCCCAGACGAGGCCGTTTAGGAATCCAATAGTGTCTGAAAACTGTTCCACGTCGTGCCCCCCGGTCACAACAGGTTGAACAACACGAACCGCGGCAGCGCGCACGGCTGCCCACCAGCCGCCGAGGCCGGCACAGACCCGTCGTGCGTGACGGCCACCCTATGACGGGCGTTACTATACACGTGGGCAGCGCCCCGACCGCAACGCTCCGGCGGGGCTTTTGTCCAACGAACTGTGCTGATCCCGCCGGGATACGAGAGCCGGCACCATCAATCGGCCCTGATGTAAGTCACCAATTCACGCGGCTCCGCCGCCCAGGGCGCGCGCGCGCACTGCGCTGCCATGACTGAGTCCTGAGCAGGCACCGGGTGTTAGCGAGGCAATGCCCCAGACCGGCGAGCGACTGGGGGCGCCGGCAGGCCCCAGGGGGCGTTCACTGGCACACGACGCGGCATGGAACACTTGACGCATCTGCAACCATCCAGCGCGTGCGAGCGAGCGAGTGGCGCGCACGTGTGGCCGTGCGCCGCGCCGATCGGCGCGGCGCAGACGCCCACGCCGCCGCAGGGCCCTGAACCATCCTTTGGCCGCAAGCGGCACCAGCCGCGCCGCCGTCTGGGCTGGGCGGTGGCCGCTGCAGCTTCCCTAGTCATCCACGCCGGCCTCCTGCTGACCACACGCTGGCTGCCGCAGCCATCACGACCCCCGGAGTCAGCGTCGCTGCAGGTGTTCAGCATGACAGCGCCGCCTACCGCGCTAAGCCTGCCCGCCGACGATCCGCCGCCGCAAGCACCAGCCGCGATGAGCCGCACAGCCAGCACGAAAGACCACGCGGAAGCGGCATCTGGCCAGCCACAACCGACCCCGCGACGCGCGCCCACACCTCAGCCCATCGAGTCAGCCGCCGCGCCGGCGTCTCGCGCCACCGCAGCGCCCGCAGCGCCCGCGGCAGCAGCGTCACGCCCGCTTGGCACCGAAGACGCCTCTGCGCCGGCGGCACGGAGAGCGACAGGAAGGCCATCCGCAGTGCCGACAACCCCCAGGGCCCACGCCCTCGCCGAGCAACTTGCCGCCCCGCCCGTGCCAGAGCCGAAGGCCCGCCCCGCGCCCGCCAAGACCGCAGCGCGCCCAGCGGCAGATTCCGTTGCGGCACAGGCGCCGAGCACCGCGGAACCGACGCTGCCCGGTCTCGTTGCGCTGGACGCGGAAATCGCCGCTGAGCGCCGCCGTGCGGAGCAGGCAGCCAAACAATCGGCGGCACATCCCACGCCAGCGCGTGCCGACGCCGAGCGATCCGGTCTCGCCGCGCTGGATGCCGAGATCGCCGCCAGCCGTGCGCAGGCGCGCGGCGGCCGAGCCGACTCGGATGCCAACCCCAGAGCAGACCAACACGGGCAGCCGCGGCACGGCCGCAGCGCAGGTGCCCGCGCCAGCAGCGCTGATCCGGCCGCCCGCGGGCGAGCTGAGCGCCGGTACCTTGCAGCACTGCAGCAAGCCCTGGCGCGCGAGCGTCACTATCCCCCGGTGGCACGCCGCCGGGGGCTGGAAGGCACAGCCAAGGTCCAGTTCACCATCGCCGCCGACGGTCGCTTCAGCGCCATCCGCGTCAGCCGGACCGCAGGCGCTGCAAGCCTGGACGACGCCGCTACGCAAACGGTGCGCAGACTCGCGCGCTTCGATCCGATCCCGGCTGCCATCGACCGCGAATCCTGGACGGTCCGCGTCCCCATTGTGTTCCGGCTGAACTGACGCTCGGCAATGGCCTCGCAAACCGGCCGCCTCCCCTTGGCCAACCGCAACCAGGCGCTTGCACGGGCCGCTTGAACTCGCCCTGGCCACCCCGCAAGATGCCCGATGGCTCGGCGCCGCCGCATTGTGAGCAGTGGGGCCTTGACCCCACTGTTGGCGCCCAACGGCCGCGGCCGATGGGCCGATCACCGCAACACGAGGACAGCAGCATGGCCACCCCAGACCTCGCTCCCATCGAAGACTTGCAACGTGAGTTGAACGCGCACCCGGTCTATACGGAGGTGACCGACCTCGCGGACCTGCGCGTGTTCATGTCCCATCACGTCTACGCCGTCTGGGACTTCATGTCGCTAATCAAGTACCTCCAACACACCGTCGCCCCCACCACGACGCCGTGGATGCCGCCTGCGGACCCCGGCGTGGCCTATTTCATCAACCAGTTGGTGCTAGAGGAAGAATCCGACGCCATCACCATCGGTGCGGAGACCGAGTACAGCAGCCACTTCCAGCTCTACCTCAAGGCGATGACCGAAATCGGTGCCGACGCCGACGCGCCACGGCGGTTCCTGGAGCGGGTGCAGCGCGACGGCGTCGACGCCGCGCTCTACGCGGATAGCACCCCTCTGCCGGCGCGCTACTTTACGGAGACTACCTTCTGCTTCATCCGGGAGGACAAGCCGCACGCAGCCGCCGCCGCCCTCGCAGTGGGTCGCGAGCGCATCATCCCGGACATGTTCCGGCGCCTACTCGAGGCGGCCGGTGTCAGCGCTGAGCAGGCGCCCATCTTCCACCACTACCTGAGCCGCCATGTGCACCTGGACGAGGACTTCCACGGCCCCCTCTCCCTGCGGCTGCTCGACAACCTGTGTGGTGACGACCCGAAACGTCTCGAGGAAGCCGCTACCGCCGCCGAAGAGGCCATCTGCGCACGCATCCGCTTTTGGGACGGCGTCTTGGACGCCATGCGCGCCGCACGGCGCTGAGCGGCGCGGGTTGCGAGCCCAGACCGTGGAAGTGTCGGCCCTTCGCCCCTACTCTCCGGCGGGTAAGGCAGCGCCGGGTGACCCGACGCAGGACAGAACCATCAGCGCGGCTCGCAACTTAGCTGGCCGGAAATACAAACACTTAGAGGTACCGCAATGGCAGTCAGCGTAGCCGTCGACGGCGAGGGCTTCCTCGTCAACCGCGACGACTGGAACGAGGATCTGGCCCGCGAGCTCGCCGAAGAAGACGAGTTCGAGATGACCGACCAGGTGATGCAATTCATCCTCGAAGCCCGCGCCATGTACGACAATGATGGGGTGGTGCCGCCCATCCGCATCTTTGCCAAGAAGCAGGGCGTCAGCACCAAGCAGCTTTACGGGATCTTCAAGAAGGGCCCGATGAAGCTGATTTGCAAATGGGGCGGACTCCCCAAGCCAACCGGCTGTGTGTGAGCACCCACCGCACGATTAACCGACGAGGAAGCAAGCAATGGCAACGGTGTTGAAGACCAAGGGCGATCCTTTGTGGAAGCGCGCGGACGACCCCGGCTACCGAGTGGGCTGGCGCAGCAAAGCCAAGTTTGAGAAGGGGCACCTGGAGGGCGAGATGACCTACGGCGAGGCGGAAGCCAAGGCCCACGAGCTTGCCGCCAAGGAGCCGGACAAGACCTTCTACCCCGAACTCATTATCATCGAGGAGTAGGCGCACCCCGCGTCAACCTCAAACGGCGGATGCTTTCCCCGGTTATACCGATGCGATCACCCGCCGTTTGAGCCTTTGTCAGCCTGTTTGAGCCTATCCCCGCGCCGATCCAAGCTGACGCCGCGATCGGCGGGCGCTAGCAACCCGTTCCACTGACAGTCGACCGCCCCGAGGTCCGCACTGCGACAGGCACCTCCGTTGGAGCGAGTGGTGGAGATTCCACCGGCGGCTGCGCAGTTACCGAGCCCGGAAATGATTGACCCGGCGCGGCACCCGCCACCTGCTCGGGCGACACCACGGCGCCCTGGACGTTGTAACAAACGCCCCCGGCGATGGCGATGAGGTCACCTTCACCAAGCGGCTGCCATAGCTCGTCGGTAAGCGGCGCACTCGCCACCAGTGCCACGTCTTGGCGCACGCTCTGCAGCTCCACGCCGGCCTCAGCAAGCTCGGGTGTCGAGCGCCAGCAGCAGCGCTGAAGCAAATAGAGCCCGGGCGCGCGAATGCGCCCGTCCAACTGGCTGCGTCGATCTGCGTGCACGAAAATGGCATCGCCATCGGCATAGAGAAAATTGGCGGGGCCGAGCCGGCGCAGTTCCGCGGCATGCGCACCGATCAGGGCAAAGCGCTCCGCGAGCGCCGGCACAGCGCCGCCCGCGTCCCGCCACAGCGGTGCGAGACGCGCGAGCAGACCGCAAAAGGCGCGCTCGGAATCCGTGTCGCCCACGGGGCGGAAAGTCCCCTGCGTATCGATCGGCTCCGTCAACAGTGCTGGCAGGTCGCCATTGTGCGCAAAGGCGTGCATACGCCCGCCAAGCTCCCGGAGGAAGGGCTGCGTGTTGCGCAGCGAGCGGTCGCCGAAGGTGGCCAATCGTATGTGCGAGAGCGCCATACGGGTGCGCAGCCCCTGGTGCTCCATGAACTGCATCAGCGGGCTCTCGCTGGCCGGTCGCGGCTCGCGCAGCAACAGGCAATCTGCTCCCTCATAGAAGGCGATGCCCCAGCCGTCACGGTGCGGACCCTCCGCTCCGCCGCGGCGCGCCAGACGCTCCAGCGAGAAGCTGAGCGTCGCCGGCATACGGCTGGACATGGCGAAGAGCTCACACATGGGCTGAAAAGGCGGCTGACATGTCTGGATTCTGGGGGATAGAGGCGGCGCTGACAAACCGCGCCTCCGCCCGCGGCCTGCCGGTGCCTGAAACAGGCAGGCCTGTTGAAAACTCGACGCCGCCGCAAACAGTCGACGCCGTCAAGCAATTTTGGCGCAGCGCACAACATCTGGCCTGCCCGCCATCGCGGTCAGCGCGCGCGCATCGTCGGCGAAGGGCGAGCCGCGGACGACCCCCTCCGCGGTCTCCTGGAGCACCCGCATGACCCAGCCCGGGAGCGCCGCATTGAGCCGGTAGAACACCCAGGTCCCGGCACGGCGGTCCACGACTAGCCCCGTCTCCCGCAACAGCGCGAGGTGGCGCGAGATGTGCGGTTGGCTGACACCCAATGCATGCGTCAGCTCGCAGACGCAGAGCTCGCCGTGTTGACGCAGCAGCACGAGCGCGCGCAACCGCGTGTCATGGGCGAGGGCGGCAAAGACGGCCTGTGCTTCGAGATGCATGAGTGCTGTCCGCAAACAGTGGGTTGAACCTACAACAGCGCAGTTGACCGCTTCAAAGCGCATGCAAGCGCCTGTACCCATTGGGTTTCAGCTGTGCTACGCACCTCATCCACCGGGTGCGACGCGCTACGGCCGCCAGTGCACGCCGAATGCCGCTCAAGCCAGTGCGAGTGTGCGCCTTGGTCCGCGGCCCAGGCCAGTTAACGATTCGCGGTCGTCACGATGCCCGAGCCGCGGGTTGGTCTGAGGCAAGGTCGCACAAACAGGGGACGTCGACCGCGCTTGCTACGATGATAAGCGCTTAGCCCGTGCGCCTCCTCTGCCAGCGCTCGCCAGTCAGCTCGACAGGTTACCTTGGACCCGAAATCCTTCGTCTATTCGGCCCTACTACTGTTGGTTGTTGCCGCCACTGCAGTGGCGCTGTTCCGCCACTTCGGGCTCGGCTCCATCCTGGGACTGCTGGTGGCCGGGGTGCTCATCGGTCCGCATACACCTGGGCCTTCGGTGACCAGCCAGGTGGAGGGCCTGCGGCACTTCACCGAGCTGGGTGTGGTGCTGCTGCTCTTCGTCATCGGCCTGGAGATGCACCCGCGGCGGCTGTGGGAGATGCGCCGGACGCTGTTCGGACTCGGCTCTACGCAGATCCTGGTCTCCGCCGCGGTGCTCGCGCTGTATTTCCGTTTCAGCGTGGACAGTTGGGCAGTGGCACTCCTCATCGGCCTGGCGCTGGCGCTCAGCTCCACGGCGCTGGTGATGCAGGCGCTGTACGAACAGCAAGAGATCGCCACCCGGCATGGGCAAACGGCATTCTCCGTGTTGCTGATGCAGGATCTGGCCGTAGTGCCCATGATCGCCTTCCTGCCGCTTTTTGCCGACACGGCGCCGCTGCCGGCTGGTGAGTCATTCTGGACGCAGGCGCTGGTGGTAGCCGGTCTGTTGGGGCTCGTGGTGCTGGCAGGCCGCGTCCTTGTGCCCAGTGTGTTGGACTGGCTGGCCCGCCAGCACAATCGTGAGGCCTTCTTCCTGACCACGCTGGCGGCCGTGCTCATGGCGGCCTGGGCCATGGAGGAGGCCGGCATGTCGATGGCCCTGGGCGCCTTTCTGATGGGGATGCTGCTGTCCGGCTCCCGCTACAGCGTGCAGATCCAGGCGAGCGTGGAGCCCCACAAGGGGCTGCTCATGAGCCTCTTTTTCGTCGCTGTTGGCATGTCCGTGGACGTGGGCGTGCTCATTGAGCAGCCGGTGACCTTCGCGCTGCATTTGGTTGCGCTCATCCTCATCAAGGTCGCACTCATCTATCGGCTGTGCCTGCGGTTCGGCACCGGCCGGGCCGTCGCGTTACGGGTCGCGTTCTTACTGGGTCAGGCGGGGGAGTTTGGCTTCGTGCTATTCGGCGCAGCCAAGGTGCTCGGCATCATCGACGAGCGCCTGTTCGTGACGGCCGTGGCCCTGATCTCCCTTAGTATGCTGATCACACCGCTGCTGACCAGCCTGGGTAACTGGCTCGCAGGCCCGGCCGGGGACGATGTGGACCAGGGCTTTCGCTACCAGCTCGACGCCACCGACGGCGGCCACACCGGCCCGAGGGTGATCGTCGCCGGCTACGGCCGCGTCGGACACACCATCGGAGCCATCTTGTCCACCCACGGCATCGACTACATCGCCTTCGACCCGAATCCGGCTCTGGTGGCCAACTGGCGTCGCGAAGGCTACCCGGTTTACTACGGCGACATCCGCGACCCCGATCTCATGGACGCGGCCCGGATGGAGCAGGCCGAGCTGGTGGTGCTCACCATCGACGACCCGCAGGCAGCGGTGGAGGCGACAAGACTGATCCGCGCCCGCTCTGCACGCGTCGCCATCGTCGCCCGCGCCCGGGATCTGGTCGCCTGCGACGCGCTCTACCGCGCCGGCGCCAACCGAGCCTTCCCGGAAGCCGTGGAGGCGAGCCTCAGGCTCGCAGCGGAGACGCTCGGCGCCCTTGGCATCTCCGCCGACCAAACCGAGGGCATGCTCACCGAGGCCCGTGGCGAGGACTATGCGCTGGTGCGCTCGGAACTGGAGGTGGCGCCCCCAGGACCGGCAACGGCGCATCACTCCAACGAGCGCAGTTGACCACTTTGCGGGTCGTTGTGTGGCCAGGGCCAACGTCTGGCACCGCCAGCAGCGTCTGCTCCTCGGCCCTGGCCGGTGAGCGACCCGCTGGCGTGCCGGCGCCCCAGGCACTCGTCGGTCTGAGGCAGCGCTTGGCCAGCCCCTTGGTGACCGTTCAGAAACAACATGAACATGGCCGCAGACGGAAACAAACTACGAAAAGCGCGAAATACGCGAAAGTCACCCAGATCTCGTGGGCATCTCCGGAAATTTCGCGCTTTTCGCGTGTTTCGTAGTAACGCGTAGATAGACCGCTTGTTGTTGAATCGTTGCTTATCGATAGAGCTGCGCCGGATTGATGAGCGGCTCGGCGATGACCTCGACGCGGTCGCCGCGCACGGCGTGATAAAAGCAGGTGCGCCGGCCGGTGTGGCAAGCGGGGCCAGTCTGGTCCACCAGCAGCAGCAGGGTGTCACCGTCGCAGTCCAGGCGCAGCTCCTGCAAATACTGCACCTGACCCGAAGACTCGCCTTTGCGCCAAAGCGCACCGCGGGAGCGAGACCAGTAGCAGACCCGGCCGGTGCTCAGCGTCTCGTCCAGCGAGGCCAGGCTCATCCAGGCCAGCATCAGCACCTCGCCCGTGTCGTGCTGTTGGGCGATGGCCGGGATGAGGCCGTCTGGATTGAGCTTGAGATGCGCACGCACCTCGGCCCATGGCCGGCTGTCGCCGAGGGCGGCACGCTCTTGATCTTTGAATAGGCTTTGCTTCACTGGCTCGGACTCCTTTGGAACGCAGGCACCGCTCGCGCGCTCGCCAGGCTACGGTGTCCACAGTGGGGGTGCCGCGGGAGCGCATGGACACCCGCGCTGAACTCGATAACAACTTGCTCTAGACTACCTTGGACACCTCGGGCGTCGACAGCAAGCACGGCATGCGCCACGGCAGCGCGATGATCGCCGGGCGGCATAGACCTCTGCGCGCCATTGACCAGAACAGCCCCTCGCACATCAGAGCCATGCACGAAGACGTTTCCATCGAAGCCGTTGCCTTCAACCTCAAGCTCCTCGGCAAGACCCCCACCAACGTGCTGGTCAGCGCGGGCAAGCCAGCGGACAAGCAGAAGCTGCTGGAGCCCCTGCGCCAGTTGGAAAAGGCCAATGTGCGCCTCTACGCCACCCCGGGAACCAGCCGTTTCCTGGACGAGCACGGCGTCACGAACACCCTGTTGCACAAGATCAGCGACCACAAAACCCCGAATATTCGCTCCTTCCTGGAGGTCAGCACCTTCGATATGGTGATCAACGTGCTGACGGGCGTGGTGGACTACGACGAGCAGACAGACGTGAAGCTGATCCGCTCACTCGCCATCGAGACGCGCATCCCGATCTTCACCGAGCCCGATGTCGCCATCGTCGCCATCGAGGACATGCTCGCGAAGCACGAGGTTGGGCAGTACCGCTACAAGCTCTCCGACCCCGCCGAGCCCTGGAACCTCAAGCGCGAGTTCCTGCGGCTGGTCACCGAGCGTGGCGGGTTTGCCTGCCACCATGCCCACTTCGACAAGGCGTACCTGATCTCGCCGTCAAACCTCAAGCTCGGCCAGGTGGATATGCAGGCCAAGTGGGAGCTGTATCGCTATCTCAAGGAAAACTATACCGAGGAGGACCTCAACGAGCGCATCGAGCGCGGCGTCCAGAAGATGATCTCCCAGGGCGTCACCCATTGCCGTACCTTCGTCGACGCCGACGACACCGTCGGCCAGCTCCCCATCGACGCGGCGCTTCGGGTCAAGCACAAGTACCGCGAGCAAATCGAGCTGCAGATCGCCGTGCAGCCGCTCCAAGGCGTGCTCGACGTAGCGTCGCGCCGGCAGTTCGAGGCCGCCTGCGAGAAGGCCGACGTCATCGGCGGCCTGCCATCCAAGGACCGGCCGCGACCGGAAAAGCACCTGGACATCCTCTGCGGCCTGGCCAAGGAAATGAACAAGGAGTTGGACGTGCACGTGGACCAGGAGAACAATCCCAACGAGGTGGAGACGGAGCTGCTCGCCCTCACGACCATCGAGCACGGCCTGGAAGGCCGCGTACGCGCTGTGCACGGCATCTCACTTGCCGCCCACGAGAAGCACTACCAGGAGCGTGTCATCGGCCTGTGCAAAGATGCTGGTCTGCACTTCGTCGTCTGTCCGTCGGCGGCCCTTAGCATGCGCCAGCTCTCCGACTACAAGGCGCCCATCCACAACTCCATCGCCCCGGTGACGGACCTGCTGGAGGCCGGCATCGGCGTCTCCCTAGGCGTGGACAACATCTACGACCTCTTCATGCCCGTCGTCGACGGGGACATGTGGTTCGAATGCCGGATGCTGATGGAGGCCTGCCGCTTCTACGACATCGACAAGGTGGCCGAGCTCGCGTGCTCGCGGACCGGATTTGCCACCGGTCAGGTCCATGCGCAGACCACGGATGCGGGGCTATGAGCATGGCCACAACCGCACAACAGGGTCGGCGGAATCGCCGCTAGGGCGATGCCGATGGTTTCGTCTTCTCAGCCAACCACCGGATAGGCAGTCTGCCCGGGGGCAGCACCGACGACTTCGGCTTTGCCCTGCGACAACCCCTCGATCTACTTCACCACGCCACCGCGTTACCCCGATGCAGCAACTCACGCCGGAAGGCCAACAGGTCGTCGCCAATCTGTCTGCACGCTACGGGTTCAGCCCCGATGCGGTCACGCACATGTTGTTCGCCGTGTTGAACGGCAACGGGACGATGGCGCAGTTTAGCCATCCGGAGTTTGCCGGCTCCGGACAATGGATGCAGGGCGGCATGATGATGCTCGGCGACATGTTCAACCACGCGCTGAAGGGCCGCGTCGATGCGCTGTGCAACGAGATTTCCGGCATCCTCGTGAGCCAGCCGGGGCTGCTGCGATCCGGCAGCTTCCAGTCCCAGTCGCAGGGTGGCAGCGGCTATCAGAGTCAACACGCGGGCGATCGGTCGCTGGCGGGGGCAATGGGCGAGTCGAGCCTGTTCGTACCGGACCCGGCGGATCTTTGGTGGCCGCGCGACCTCGGCGAGCCGAGCGCGACCGGCTCGCAGAATAACGTTCGTTACGCCTACTTTGCCGGCGCCCGGCGTCTGGCCGTGGAAACTGGCGGGCAGGTCTGGATCTACGATACCCAGGATCACCAGATCGGCGGGTTCTCACAGCAGCAGGGCACGGGCGGATCGATCCTGTTCACCAGCCAGTTCGGCACGGTCAACCTGAGCACGCTGCCGGTGGTCTCCATCAATGGCCAGCCCCAGCAGCCCCAAGCATCTCTCCAAGATCGCCCGCAAGATCGTGCGCCGACCCAAAACCAGTATCCACCACGGACCGAACGACCTCTCGACAGCACGCCGGCCGCTGCGTCCCAGCACGGGTCGCCGGCCGCAGGCGAGCAAGACATCTTCGGCGCCATCGAACGACTCGGCACACTGCGTGCGAATGGACTGCTGACAGAGGACGAGTTCGCACAGAAGAAGGCCGAGCTCCTGAGCCGGATTTAGGGATCCATCTCGGCAGACGGGGTGCCGGCGCGGGAAACATCCGTCTAGCCGCCATTGGGTCGAAACCGCACCGCCGTGCCGATCTGTCGCGCGCTGATTACTCCGACGCCTGGGAATCCGCCGCAGGCGTCTCGCCACAGCGCTGGCCCGGCCAGACGCCCACAAAGCGCTCGACCACGAGGGTGGTGCGCGGCGGCTGGGCCTCTTCTGCGGACGGACGCGGCGCAAGCAGCCCCTCTAGGCTCACCAGCAGGCGCTCGCCCGGCTCCGTGCGCGCCTCGAGGTAGGCCGCTTCGAGCGCTTTGTAATCGGCCTCCATGGCCACTGGAACGGCGCGACTGTCGGCGCACAGCACAATGTGGCCGGCGTCGGCCAGATACGTGAACATGCCAGTCAGGAACAACCGCGGCTCAATGGGGGCGAAGCGGGCCTGGCGTTCCAGACGGTCATTGAGGACGGATTCGATCGGCTCGCCCTGCACGTCGAGCTTGCGCAGGGCAGCACCGTTGTCCACTGGCAACAGGAACACCGGTGCTTCGCGTCCGCCGCGCAGCACCACGCGGCCGCTGTCGGCCTCCCGCGACCAGCGCCCGATGTCATCGAACTGGTTGGGAGCGGGCCGGCCAACGTGCGTCGTGCGCAGCTGGAAGCGGCCCTCGGGATAGAGATCCAGGTGCCAGCGGATCGGATTGCCCGCACCCGGCAGCTCGCCCTCGAAGGAGGCAGGCAGCTCCCCCAGCGCGTCGTCCGGAGATCCCGCCGGCACGTCCTGACGCGCCGAGACCAGCAAGAGCTCCAGCGGCGCGCCGCGGCCGTCGAGCACGGGGTAGAGTTGGTCGGTCGTCAACAGCAGCTGTCCGCGATGCGTGACCCTGGCCCGCACCGCGTAGCGTCCGCGCGGCTCCACCGTCGTGTCGTCGTACGCGATCTCGAAGCGAAAGGGCGGCGCCCCCGCGGGCTCCAGGCGGTCCAGGCCAAGCACCGTAGCCGGCGCATCGGCGCGCGCGACGTCCTGCAGTTGCGCCTCGAACACGGCATCCGGCGGCAGCATCATGCGCTCACGGTAGGTGGCGGTGCCCTGCAGCGTGCCGGCTCCTGCACTGCTAGCCGTGACGCAGGCGAGGGCTATTAGGCCCATTAGGCCCTGGAGCGCCGGCGCCGAAAGGCGAACGCGGATGCAGTTGATCATGCTGTGCGTCCTCTCATTGGTCGGGGACCCCCGCCGGCGGTCTGAGGCAGAGCAGCTCAAGCGGTGGCGGACGGTCGTTCCGCGGGCTGTGGCTCTCGCTCCGCCAGCCGGCAGATCTCTTTGACAGTGCCGGAGAAGACCACGCCGTGCGCCGGGGCGAAGGCGTACCAGTACAGCAGGCCCCAGACGCCGGCGGGGTGCCAGTAAGCGGTCATGCTGAGGCGGGTGCCACCCGCTGAGGGACCACTCGGCAGCGGCTTGAGGTCGAATTCCATCATGCCGGCACCCGGGGCGCGCATGCCGAACGCAAGGCTCAGGCGCCGCTCGGGCTCGATACCGAGAACCTTCCAAGAGTCAATACAGTCGCCCACGCGCAGCTCCGTGGGGTGGCGTCGCCCGTGCTTCCGGCCGGGGCCGCCGGCGAGCCAGTCTAGGGTCTCACGCAGCTGCCATAGGCCGTTCATGTAGAACCAGCCGTGCTCGCCGCCAATGCGCTCGAGCACGGACCAGACGGCCGCGGGCGAGGCAGTGGTGTCGTGCGAGGCGCTGGCGCGCTTGGCGTAGTAGGCGTAATCAATGCGTTGTTGGCGCACGGCAAAGGCTCCTTCAATCCAACGGGCGACGACGGGCTGGCTCGCGCGCTCGGCGGCAAAGACGGCCGCCACAGCCTCGCGGAAGCCGAGCAGGTGCTGCGGCACCAGCCGGCGCAGCTCGGCGTCGTCGGCGGTGAAGTCGTGCTTCAGGCCCTCGATCAGGGCCCGCGCGATGTTGGTTGGCACCGCAGTGATGAGTCTGAGCCAATAGGACGAAAGCTTCGGGCTCAGCACGGGCACCGGGATGATGATGGGCACACGCTTACCGCCCTCCTCGGCGAGGATGCGCATCATTTGCTCGTAGGTGAGGGTTTCCGGGCCGCCGGCGTCGAAAACGCGCCCTGCGGTCTGCGGAATGTGTGGCAGACGGACGAGGTAGGTGAGCAGGTTGTCGAGTGCTAGCGGCGGCGACTTGGCGCGCACCCAGCGCGGCGTGATCATGACGGGCAGGTGGTAAACCAGGTCACGCATCACCTCAAAGGCCGCCGAGCCCGGGCCGACGATGATGCCGGCGCGCAACTCCGTCACCGGCACCTTGCCGCGGCGCAGTACATCACCGGTGTCGCGGCGGGAGACGATGTGCTCACTGTCGGCGTCATCCGGCACCAAGCCGCCCAGGTAGACGATGCGCTTGACCCCGGCGCGCTCGGCGGCGGCGGCGAAGTTGGCGGCGGCTTCCAGATCCAGCCGACCGAAGTCCTTGCCGGCGCCCATTGAATGGACCAGATAGTAAGCGGTGTCGATGCCGGCAAGCGCGGCATCCAGGGTCTCGGGCAACAGCGCATCGGCGGCCACCAGCTCGGCCTCGTCCCAGCCGCGGCGCTCCAGGCTCGCGCGGTTGCGGCTGGTGGCGCGCACGGGTACGTGCTCCGCCAGCAACCGCGGCACCAGGTGACTGCCGATGTACCCGCTGGCCCCGAACACGAGGCAATTGCCGGCGAGAGCGGCGTCGGGTGTTGTGTTCTCAGCCATGGAGCTCGGCCCTCAAAGCGCGGATGGATCGCCCGCCTCCTGCATTAAAGCAGGTTAGGGACCGTGCAAGGCGTCCAGCCATTGGTCGACGAGATCCATCACCAGTTCCGGGCACTCTTCCTGTGGCAGGTGGCCACAGTCCGGTAGCTCTGCATAGGTGGCGTTGGGCAGGGCGCGGGCGGCGTCGAGGGTGTCCGTAGGGGGCACGATGCGATCCGCTAGGCCGGTCATCACCAGCGCCGGCTGCTCGATCTGATCCAACTGGCCCCGGATCTCCACCGGATCTGTGAGTGAGCGCGCCAGGAGCGCGGCCCAAGCCGCATCCCAATTGGCCATCGTCTGATGCACGGCAGCGTGGGTGCGGCGTTCCTCCCCGATGCGGTCCGGATCTGCGTAGGCGTAATCCAGTAACGGCATGTCCGTGCCCAGGGTCCGGGCAAGCAGCAGGGTGAGGCGCTGCGTCTGCGGCAGGTCCACCAGCCACTGCGGCAGATTCGGCCGTTTGGAGTTGACCCAGGGCGCCAGCAGGATAAGACCGCGTACCCGCTCCGGATAGGCGAGTGCCGCCTCCAGCGCCAGCGTGCCGCCGGAGGAGTTGCCGACAAGGTACACCTGCGCCACGCCGAGGCTGTCCAGCAGGGCAGTGAGCTGCGAGAGCGCCGCGGCCTTGGCATAGAGGTCGCCGTGCTCGCGCGTACCAGGCAGCGGCTTCGCGCTCAGGCCGTAGGGGATCTGATCATAGGCAATGACCCGCCCGCGCTCGGCGAGCGGCGCCATGATCCGGTCCCAACTGTAGAGGTTGAACGTAAACCCATGCAGCAGCACGAACGTCGCCGGCTCGGCGCCGGTCTCAGTGGCCGACGCGGCCACCCGCTCAGCCAGGTGCAGCGCCAGCATGGCGTCGTCATTGGCGGGGATCTGGACGAAACGGCTCCCGGGTCGCTCTAACGCCTGCAGGCGCGTTTCCCCGGGCGCCGGGGCAGGGTCCACCAGGAGCGGCCCAACGCCGGCCACGACCAATGCCAACACCAGCCCAAGCACAATGAGGATCGACAGCAGGCGGAACAGTAGGCGCAACATGACGCGGCAGGGCTCGAGATGGGGCTTGCGGGGGCAACCAGCCCCCGGGGATGATCAGATGAACGCGGCGGGATGCTAGCACAGCGCCCCTGTGGGCCCCAGTAACGTACGCGTTCCGCGTACAGACAGCACAAGGGCTGCGATTCGCCGCCGGCCAACAGCCCCTCGGCCAACAGCTCCTCGGGCTATACCGCTTCCTCGGCGAGGACCAGCGGTCTTGCGTTGAGCTTGCCCCAGCCCCTTACAGCCCAGTCGAAGAGCAAGCCATAACCATCCGATATTCCGCTCCATTTGTAGCGCAAACGGCGGGTGCTTAACGCCAGATTGGCAGGTAAAATTAGGGTCTCGAGTCTGATCACACCCAACTCCGCGCCCATGACGCCCAGTAACCGCCTCGTATCCGCCCGTTGCCCGCATCGCCGCGGCAGCGCCGTCTTCACTCTCAGTCTCGCCTTGGCCTTGGTCGTGGCGCTGTCGGGCCTACTCGGGGGCTGTGCGAGCAGACCTGCGCCTGAGCCCACCGTTAGCTACGTCGACAGCGTCGTGGTGCGCAAAGGCGAGCGCAAAATCCAGTTGCTGCATAAGGGCGAGGTCTATCGCGAGTATCGCGTTGCGCTGGGCGGTAACCCGACGGGCCACAAATTCATGGAGGGCGATCAGCGCACACCAGAAGGGGACTATGTGCTGAACTGGCGCAACCCCAACAGCAGCTTCCACAAGTCCATCCATGTGTCCTACCCCAACGAGCGCGACCGGGCCTTCGCCCGCGCCCTGGGCGTCAACCCGGGCGGAATGATCATGGTGCATGGTCGTCCGAACTGGCTCACGTCGGCCTCGGTGGCGCGGGATCATTACGACGGCCGCGACTGGACCAATGGTTGCATCGCCGTCACAAACGACGAGATGGAGGAGATTTGGCGCCTCGTGCGCGACGGCACGCCCATTCGAATCTTGCCCTAAGGCTCACCCGTGCGCGTTCTAAGGCGGCGCCCGCGCCGCCCTCAACCCTAAGCCAGATCGACCCGGCGACGCGTCCGGCCCGCCCTGGTGACTCAGGGACTCGCTCCGGCGGCGCCCCACGTAGACCTGCCTGGCGCCGGTGCAGATGCGCCATAATGGGGGGCCGCGACACCCGCCCCGCAACCCGCCACCCGCGCCGGAGGCCCGCCCCATGAAACCCGTCTCTTCGCTGTTGCACCCCGCGACCGCGCTGCTGCTCTGCGCCTGCCTGCAACAAACCGCCCTCGCCGCCACCTTGGACAATCAGGATTGGCAGCTTGCACAGGTTCGCACCGACGCCGGCCTCACCGACGCCGTCGGCGGCGGCGCCCGTGCCGTGCTGCGCTTTGAGGACGGTCGGCTCGGCGGCAGCGCCGGCTGCAATCGCCTGCTTGGCGGCTACACACTGGACGGCGACGGGTTGCGGATCGATCCCAACATGGCCAGCACCATGATGGCCTGCCCGCCGCCGCTGATGGACCAAGAGCGGGCGGTGACCCAGGCCCTCATCGACGTGGCGGGCTAC
Source organism: uncultured Thiohalocapsa sp. (assembly GCA_964524185.1). GTDB lineage: Bacteria > Pseudomonadota > Gammaproteobacteria > Chromatiales > Chromatiaceae > Thiohalocapsa. Next base: position 39,180 of record CAZGCI010000029.1, read on the forward strand.
AGCCTTAGCGAGGATGGTCTGGCACTCACCGATGCACAGGGGGCAACGCTGCTGACCTTTACCGCGTTGGAGGCCACGCCGCTCACAGGCACCACTTGGCAGCTCACGCACTACAACAACGGCAAGGGCGGCGTCACCACGACGCTGCCGGACACCGCTTTCGAGCTAGTGCTCGCCGACGACGGCGGCCTCAGCGGCAAGGCCTGCAACAGCTACCGCGGTGGCTATGAGGTCAACGGCCAGGCCTTCGCGCTGGCAGGCCCGCTCGCCGCCACCAGGATGCGTTGCCCAGAGCCGGAGGGCATCAACGAGCAAGAGGCGGCCTTCTTCGCTGCGTTGGAGCGCGCGGCGACCTATCGCGTCCGCGCCAATGAGTTGGTGTTGATGGACGCAGACGGTGCCGTGCAGGCCCGCTTCCAGGCGGCGGAGCCCCAGGCGTGACGGGGCCGGCGGTGGCGGTTGGTTGAACCCGCTGCCGGGCCAAAGGTGACTTGACGCCGCCAGCCCCACCCCCCGCGGGTGCATCGGGTTTTGCCCGGTCTGTGCAGATGCGGCATCATCGCCGCATGCATCACCCACGTCGCCACTCGACTATCGCACCCGCAGCCGCAACCGCCTGTGCGCTGCTGCTGGGTGCTTGCGGCCAAACAGGCGAGCTCTACCTCGCCGAGGACGACCCGGAGCGCGCCGCGCGCGATGCCCGGAGCAAGGCAGCACCCTTCCCGTTTCCGCCTGCGGATGCGCAATGGCCGCCAGAGGCGCCGGGCGAACCGGCGGCCGACGCCGGCCCTTGATCTTCGCAGGCGCAGTTGCAGAGCCGGCCAATGGACCATTTCACCTACCGCGGCGAATGCCTGTTCGCCGAGGACATTCCGGTTGCCGACCTGGCCGCGCGCTTCGGCACGCCCTGCTATGTCTATTCCCGCGCCACGCTGGAGCGCCACTGGCATGCGTTCGACCGCGCCCTCGGGGCACGGCCGCACCTGATCTGCTTCGCCGTCAAGGCTAATAGCAACCTCGGAGTGCTGAGTCTGCTGGCGCGGTTGGGCGCCGGCTTCGATATCGTCTCCGTCGGCGAGCTGGAGCGGGTGCTGGCGGCGGGTGGTAACCCCGCGCGCGTGATCTTCTCCGGCGTCGGCAAACGCGCGGACGAGATCCGCCGGGCGCTTGCGGTGGGCATCCGGTGTTTCAACGTGGAGTCGGAGCCGGAGCTGTTGCGCATCGCGACCATTGCCGCGGAGCTCGACACCACAGCCACGGTATCGCTGCGCGTCAATCCGGACGTGGATGCCCGCTCGCATCCGTACATTTCCACCGGACTGCGGGAGAACAAGTTCGGCATCGATATCCACGCCGCGGAGGCCGTCTACCGGCGCGCTGCGGCACTGGAGCACATCCATGTCGCCGGGATCGACTGCCACATCGGCTCCCAGCTGACGGCGCTGGCGCCCTTTCTGGACGCCCTGGACCGTGTGCTGGCGCTGGCGGACCGGCTTGCGGCGGAGGGCATCAGCATCGAGCACCTGGACCTCGGCGGCGGCCTGGGTATCCGCTACACCGACGAGACCCCACCGGAGCCCGATGCCTATGCCGAGGCCTTGCATGATCGTCTGGGCGACCGCGACCTAGAGATCATCCTAGAGCCCGGGCGGGCCATCGCGGGCAATGCGGGCATTCTGTTGACCCGGGTCGAGTACCTGAAGCCCACGGCGACACACCACTTTGCCATCGTCGATGCGGCTATGAACGACCTGCTGCGCCCGGCGCTGTACCAGGCCGAGCAGGAGATCGTGCCCGCCGAGCGCCGCAGCGGCGAGCCGCTGCCCTGGGACATCGTCGGCCCCGTGTGCGAGACCGGCGACTTCCTGGGCAAGGGACGGACGCTGGTGCTGGCGCCCGGCGATTTACTGGCAGTGCGCTCCAGCGGCGCCTACGGCTTCACCATGAGCTCTAACTACAACAGTCGCCCCCGGGCGCCGGAGGTCATCGTCGACGGCGATCAAGCGTACTTGGTGCGCCGGCGGGAAACACTGGCCGACCTCTATACCGGCGAGTCCACGCTGCCCGCGCTTCGACCACAGAGCGCACCGGAGACCACACCATGAAACGCCGCCCCGAGCCCGAGCTGATGGAGGCTCCGGAGCAGGCCCGCGCCTATGCGGAGGCCGATTTCAGCGAGCCCAACGAGCTCTTCATGCGCCTGCTCGGGGAGCAGGCGCCTGGGGACTTCTGCGACGCCCGCGCGTTGGACCTGGGCTGCGGCCCTGCGGACATCGTGATCCGCCTGCTGCGCCGCTACCCGAAGCTCCTCTGCGACGCCCTGGATGGCAGCCAAGCCATGCTCCACCTGGCACAGCAGGCCATGGACGCACTGCCGGGCATCGCGGCGCGGGCAAGGCTGATTTGCGACAAGCTACCCTCCGGGCGCCTCGAGGCGCGCGCCTACGACCTGATCCTCTCCAACAGCCTGCTGCACCACCTGCACGAGCCACAGGTGCTCTGGCGCAGCATCCGCGCCGCAGCCAAGCCCGGCGCCCTGGTGCTGGTGATGGATCTCATGCGTCCGGCCTCTGCGGGTTGGGCCGCCGCCTTGGTGGAGACCTACGCCGCCGACGCGCCGGAGGTCTTAAAGCAGGACTTCCGCAATTCGCTGCACGCCGCCTTCGAGCCAGCGGAGGTCACCGAACAGCTCCGCGTCGCCGGATTGGCGGAGCAACTGTCGGTGCAGGTGGTCAGCGACCGGCATCTGGGGGTATGGGGGAGGCTGCGGGCCTAGGCCCTTGCTTGCAGGGCGGCGCCAGATGTTTACCGATACGTCAAGTTGTCGATGCCCCGTCGTAGGCCAGAGGCCGGCAGGGCCGCACGCCAAGGGCCGAGGAGCAGTCGCTAGTGGCGGTGCGGGCGTGCGGACCGCGGCCGTCGGCCCTTGCCCGTCACAAGCCCGTGTCCTGCCGACGATCCCGTCGCTCGCTCGTTTGCGGCGCCCCCTGGCTAGCCGCTAAATGCGCCTGCGCTTTAACAAAATGCACGGCTTGGGTAACGACTTCGTCGTATTGGACGCCGTGCATGCGCCAATCGACCTAACGCCAGCGCTGGCCGCGCGGCTGGCCGATCGGCGTTTCGGCATCGGTTGCGACCAGGTGCTGCTGGTGGAGCCACCGCGGTTGCCGGGGACCGATTTCCATTACCGCATCTTCAACGCCGACGGCTCCGAGGTGGAGCAGTGCGGCAACGGCGCCCGCTGCTTCGCCCGCTTCGTGCGCGACACCGGCCTAACCGCCAAGACCGAGATCCCGGTGGGCACCAGCAGCGGGCGCATCCTACTGCGGGTGCAGGCGGATGGCCAGGTGACCGTGGACATGGGTCGGCCGCAGCTGGTGCCGACGGCAATCCCCTTCACCGCCGACGCCGAGGCAACACACTATGCGCTGGAGGTGGACGGCGAGAGCCTGGCCATTGCCGCCGTGTCCATGGGCAATCCGCACGCGGTGCTGCAGGTGGCCGACGTTGATCAGGCACCGGTCGGCACGCTCGGCCCGCGCATCGAGCAGCATCCGCGCTTCCCGAACCGCGTCAACGTGGGCTTTATGCAAGTGCAAGATCGCCGACGCGTGCGGCTGCGGGTCTGGGAGCGGGGCACTGGCGAGACGCTCGCCTGCGGCACCGGTGCCTGTGCCGCCGTCGTGGCCGGTCGGCTTTGGGGGGAGCTGGACGCTGAAGTGGCGGTCAGTCTTCCGGGTGGAACCCTTGTGATACATTGGTCCGGGGCGGGCGAGCCGGTGCAGATGACCGGGCCTGCGACCCGCGTCTTCGACGGAGAAATCGAGCTATGAGCAGCCGCCCTGGGCCCGACCAGTCCCTCTCGGGAACCGGTCCCGATCACAGTGACGACGATCAGGCCCAGGCCGTGGCCGCCTACCTGCTGCGTCACCCCGATTTCCTGGTCCACCACCCCGAGGTCTTGGCAAAGCTGCACGTGCCGCACGGCGCGGGGGGCGCGGTGTCCCTGATCGAGCACCAGGTGGCGGTGCTGCGTGAGCAGTTGGGCAAGGAACGCGGCCGGCTCAACCATCTGATGGCGCGTGCGCACGAGTACGATCAGCTGTCCGCCCGGCTGCACGAGCTCACGGTCCAGCTCATTACCGTGCCGGACCTCGAGCGCGCCTGCGCGGCCTTGGAGGCGGCGCTGCGCGAGCAATTCAACGCCGAGGCCGTCGCCATCAAGCTCTTCCCTGTGGATCCGGACAAACGCGCCGACGACCCGGTGGTGCAGGCGTTCGTGGACTTCATCGACCGCGACCGCTGCCTGTGCGGCCCGTTGGCGCCGAAACAGGCAGAGCCGCTCTTCGGTAGCGACGCCGAGGCCATTCAGTCCGCGGCCCTGGTCCCGATGCGCGGTACCGAGCAGACCGGTGTGCTCGCCATCGGCAGCCGCGACCCCAAGCGCTTCACCCGGGATATGGGCACGGAGCTGCTGGAGCGCCTTGGCGCCATCGCCGGCGCCAAGCTGACGGACTTGGCCCATCGGCAAGGCTGAGGGACCGTGCGGCAAGCCCCATTCCACGGCACGCGTCTGCGGGGTCTTGCGCAACCCGCGGACAGCCGTCTCAACCGCTGACGGCAAGCGCCGCGGGCATTGCATGTGCAGCATGTCATCTCGTGGTGACTCGATGCCCGCTGCCACCGGCCCCGCCCCCACCGGTGAGACCTGGCTCGATGCCTTCCTGCACCACATGACCCATGAGCGCCGGCTCTCCCCGCATACGGTGGACAGTTATCGGCGCGACTTGGTCCGGGTGCTCGCCTGGCGCACGGAGCGGCAGATCGCGGACTGGCCTGCATTCACCGACGGCCACATACGCCGCTATGTGGCGGACCGCCATCGCACCGGCGTCTCCGGCCGCACCCTAGCGCGCGAGCTCTCCGCCCTCAGAAGCCTGTTCGAGTATCTGTTGCGCGAGGGCGCGGCGACCTGCAATCCGGCTCGCACGGTGCGCCCGCCCAAGGCAAAGCGGCGACTACCCAATACCTTCGACCCGGACCAGCTCGGCGCGCTCATCGACGCCGGTCCCGATGAGGGGGTAGACGACGATCCGTTGACCTTGCGCGACACGGCCATGGTGGAGCTGTTCTACTCCTCCGGCCTTCGGCTCGCGGAGCTCATCGGTGTCGACACCCGCGACATCGACCCGGCGGACGCAACCCTAACGGTGGTCGGCAAGGGCGCGAAGACGCGCCGGGTGCCGGTGGGGCGCGCCGCACTAGCGGCCATCCAGCGTTGGCTCCAGGTGCGCGGCCTACTGGCCAGCGCCGGCGAGCCGGCGCTCTTCGATCCGATGACCATCCCTTCGGTCGCCTACAC
>CAZGCI010000030.1:0-43339 GCA_964524185.1 uncultured Thiohalocapsa sp.
CCCTTGGCCCTTGGCCCTTGGCCCTTGGCCCTTGGCCCTTGGCCCTTGGCCCTTGGCCCTTGGCCAGCGAACGACCCGCTGGCGTGCCGGCGCCCCAGTCGCTCGTCGCTCTGATGGGGTGCGGCACCCAACCTCATGCGCTTGCTGTCGACGGCGCTGCTCGAATGGATCGGGGCGCTGCAGCAATGGGTGGCTCGCGCAGGGGTATCAAGCAGCGCCAAGGCTTGCAGCGTCCGCCGGAAACAGCGCACTGCCTCCCCGATTAGGATGACGACAACGACAACGGGTGCAGCCGAGTCCGATGTGCGACGGACTGGAGCTGTCGGGCTCAACGCCCCTGTAGCGCCGCCAGCCACGCGCGCTGCGCCTCGCGGCGGCGGCGCTTCTCCAGTGCCGTGCGAATGCGCGCCTGCACCTGCGCAAAGGCCAGTGCTTGGGCCGGTTCGATGCGCTCGCAGAGCAGGATGTGGAAGCCGAGCTCCGAGGCCACCGGCGCACTGATGGCGCCCTCGGGCAGGGCGAACAGCGCGGCGTCCACCTCCGGGTAGAGTTGGCCGCGGACGACGTCGCCGAGCTTGCCGTCTTGCATGGCCGTTGGGCACTCGGAGTGGCGTCGCGCAAGGCTGGCGAAGCGCTCGATGACCGTGTCGTCGCGGCCGTCGACGTTGTCGGACGACAGTTTGGCGGCCAGCGCTTCGGCGCGGGCGCGCGCGGCCTGCGGGGTGTTCTCGGCATAGTCGGCGTTGACGGTGATGAGGATGTGCCGGGCGCTGCGCCGCTCTGGGGTTTGGAAGCGGTCCTGGTGCAGCTCATAGAAGAGCTGAATATCGGTCTCGGTCACGGCGGCGTGGTGCGTACCGACGCGCTGCATCACGGCGTCGAAGCACAGCTCCCTACGCAGCGCCTGCTTGAGGCCGGCGGTGTCCAGACCATTACGGGCGAGGTCGGCCTCGAACGCATCGCTGTCCTCGAAGCGCGCGGCGACGGCCTGCAGACTCTGCTCCACCGTGCTCTCGGCGATGACCACATCGCCCGCCTCCGCCGAGCCCAGCACCAGCGCCTCAAGCGCATAGGTCTGACCCGCCTGCGCTCGGGCCGCGGCGCGCTGGGCGTCGTCCAGCGCGGGCAGGTTGCGCTGAAAGCGCTCCGTGGCGGCGCGCAGCAGGTGATAGCGGTAGGCGGGCGAGTCGTCGGTGGCGTCCGGGGCCGGGTAGCTGCTGCGGGCTGCGGCGAGACTCATGCGGCGTCCTCCTGTGCTGAAGGGCCCGCTCGCGGCGGTGTATCGGCCGTCGCGAGGGGCTGGTCTGGGGCCGTTTCCGGGTCCGCCTTGGCGCCCGCTGCAGGGGCCGGCGGCGCCTTCAGCGCCGACTCCGGCACCTGCAGGGTGTTGCAGCCGGGGAAGTCGACGTAATAGGCCACATCGCCCGGGGTACCGTCCGCGTGCGGCGCACCCCGCAGCACCCGGGCGATCTCGCCGACCGTATCCGGCTGCACCAACACCCGACCGCCGGCGCCGAGCGCAATGCGGGCGGCGACCTTTTCCCGGGCCTCGAATAGGCTCGGCGTCCAGGGCTCGGCGGCCGGCTGGAGCTCTTCCTCGCGGCAGCCGACCATGCGGTCGATGTCCAGAAAGTGCACCGTGTAGATGATCTGGTCCTGAAGGAAGCTGCCGACATCGCGGACAAAGCCGGTGCTGCCTCGGCGCACGAGGAGCGTGCCCGTGGCCTCGCCCGGATAGGTGCCGTCGTTGCGCACGTTGCGCAGCACGCGCACCTCGGCGCCGAAGTCGAACTTAGGACGCATGATCGGCGGTGCCCTCGTCGGTGGTCTTGGGGCGCACGGCCAGCAGCTCATCCAGGCCCACGTTGACCGTGCGGGGCTCGTGCATGTGGAACACGCGGAAGACCTTTTCGGTGCGGGCGTCGGAGGTCACGAAGTCCTCGTAGGCCGCGGCCAGGAGGGCGGCCTGGCGCTCGAAGCGAGCCCCGGCCTCGGCCGTTGCGTCCGTGTCGGCGTCCAAGTAGTCGTGGAAGCGCTGGAGGATATGCAGGCGGTTCACCTGCACCACGGCGGGGTCGAAGGGCACGGCGAAGTAGGTCAGAAAGTCCTCGGCGCTTTCCAGCTCGTCGAGGGCGTCCTCAAAATCCTCTAGGGTCTCCGGCGGCTGTGGGGTGACGGTCATGATCGTTCTCCCGGCGGGTGATGGATGGGGTGCGGCGTAGCTGCCGCTGGGATCAAGTCTGGGTGGCGGCGCCGATCCAGCGCACCTTCTCAGGGTTGTCGCGGGCCTGGGTGCGGGCGACGGCATCGTCCGCCCAGCGCAGCAGCGCGGCCACGCCGAGGCGGTCTTTGCTGTCGAAGGCGGCCGCCTTGGCGAGCCGCTCGCGGGCCTCCGCCGGCCGGTCCAGGCGCAGCAGCAAATAGCCGGCGCCCTTCAGCGCCATGAGCAGGAAGCGCGTCAGGGGCATGGACTGCTGCACCGCGTGGGCCAGGCGTGCGTCGTCCAGGGCGCGCCAGTCTTCGTCGATGCCGAGCTCGCGTGCGGTTGTAACAATGCACCGCTCGGCAATGTCGAGCGCCGCCTCGCAGCGGTGGCGGTAGAAGAAGAACCGATACAGGGCCACCAGCACGGTGAGGTGCTCCGGCGCGAGCAGCTGGGCGCGCAGCAGGCAGCGCTCGGCTGCATCTGCGTCCTCGGCGTAAAGGTCAGAGGCCTCATCGATGAGTGCGGCGACGGGCGCCGGTAGGGGACGCTCGAAGTAGAGCGTGTCCACGTTGATGTCGAGCAGGTCCATGGCGTTACTCGCTGGGGGGCGTGTTGAACGGTTGCTTGCTCGCCGCGTTGCGGCGCACGGGATGGCCGTGCATGCTCAGACGCGTTGAAGCGGGTTTAGGCGGGCCCAGCCGCCGCCGCCGCGGCGGCAGCCGCAGGTGGCACCGGCTGACTCACCGCCAGCTCGTCCAAGAAGCGCCGCAGGTCAGCCCCCTCGGGGGCGTGCTTGGTCTGCGTGACGAAGCGGCGCACCAGCGCCAGCAGGCGCTCCGCCTGCGCATCGTCGATGGCCGTGGCCAATTGCTCGGCGTAGGCCATCTGCACGGCGTGACGGCCGGAGTGTTTGCCGAGCACCAGGCGATGCATGCGGCCCACTTCGGCCGGGTCGATGCCCTGGTAGTTGGCCGGGTCCTTGAGTAGGCCGTCCACGTGGATGCCGGCCTCGTGGGTGAAGGCGCCGTCGCCCACCAGGCTCTTGTGCCAGGCCACCGGGTGGCCGGAGGCGGTGACCACCAGCTTGGACAGGGCGTCGAACCGGGTGAGATCCACGCCCGTGTCCAACCGGTGCACATGCCGCAGCCCCATGACCACCTCTTCCAGCGCCGCGTTGCCGGCGCGCTCGCCGAGCCCGTGCACGGTCGTGTTGACGTGCGTGGCACCGCCGCGGACGGCGGCCAGGGTGTTGGCGGTGGCCAGGCCCAGGTCGTCGTGGGCGTGCATCTCGATTTCGCAGTCGCAAGCGGTGGCGAGGTCGCGAATACGCTCAAGGGTGCCGAAGGGGTCCAGCAGGCCCACGGTGTCTGCAAAGCGCACACGCCGGGCGCCGGCCTGTTGAGCGGCCTCCGCCACCTGTCGCAGAAACGCGGGCTCGGCGCGGGAGGCATCCTCCATGCCGACGCCGACGTCGAGCCCCAGCTCCAGCGCCAGTGGCACCAGCCGGCCGATCTGCGCCAGCACCCAGGCACGGTCGCGCCGGAGCTTGCGGGCGATCTGCTGATCCGAGACGGGAATGGATAAGTCCACCAGGTCCACACCCAGGTGACTGCAGGCCGCGATGTCCGCCGGCAGCATGCGCGCCCATACCATCAGGCGCGCGCCGAGCCCGAGATCCGCACAGGCGCGGATGGCTTCGCGCTCATCCTCGCCCATGGATGGGATGCCAACCTCCAGCTCCGGCACGCCCAGCGCGTCCAAGCCCCGGGCGATGGCGAGCTTCTCCTCCAGCGAGAAGGCAACGCCGGCCGACTGTTCCCCGTCGCGCAGCGTGGTGTCGTTGATGGTGATCAGCGCCTGCGGCCTGCGGGGGGTGGGGATCACTGGGCTCTGCATCGGCTTGCTCCGCGTACAGTGTTGCCGAAGATCCATGCAAAGCGCGAGCCAGCACCGAGAGCGCCGTGCAATCAGGCAGTTACTTGGTGCCAGCGCCCGGCGGCTGCGGGCTTTGCGACAGCGAAGCTGCGCCTTGTCGCGGATACGACGCGCCCTGCCGCCGGCGGCCCCAGCGCATCCGCATGCGCATCCGTAGCGGAGCTCGCGCGGTGGGCGGCGTGATCAGAGCACGTGCAAACCAATGGGCGCAGGCACTTGAAGACGCCTTGAAGCGGTCAACCGTGCTTTTCAGGATAATGCCCCTTTTGCACGGGCCGCCGCCGCGGCTGCCCGGCCCAGCAGCTTTTCCATCGCACCATGACCGCCGCCCACCCCAGCACCTATGCACGCCGCGATATTCTCATCACCAGCGCGCTGCCCTACGCGAACGGTCCGATCCACATCGGCCACCTCGTGGAGTACATCCAGACGGACATCTGGGCCCGGTTCCAGAAGCTCCGCGGACACAACTGCTGGTACGTGTGCGCGGATGACGCCCATGGCACGCCCATCATGCTCAAGGCGCGGGCCGAGGGCATCGCGCCGGAGGCCTTGATCGCCCGGGTGGCCGAGGAGCATCAGGCGGATTTCGCGGCCTTTCGCATCGGCTTCGACCACTACCACTCCACCCACTCGGAAGAGAACCGGTACTGCGCGACGCTGATCTACGAACGCAACCGCGACAAGGGCCACATCAGCGCGCACACCATCCAGCAGGCCTACGATCCGGTGGAGCAGATGTTTCTGCCGGACCGTTTCATTAAAGGCGAGTGCCCCAAGTGCGGTGCGCCGGACCAGTACGGCGACAACTGCGAGGCCTGCGGCGCCAGCTATTCACCGGCAGAGCTGAAGCACCCGCGCTCGGTGGTCTCCGGGGCGGTGCCCGAGCAGCGTGAGTCCGAGCATCTGTTCTTTCGGCTCGCGGACTTCGAGCCGATGCTGAGGGAGTGGACCCGCGGCGGCGGCCTGCAGGCGCAGGTGGCCAACAAGCTGGATGAGTGGTTCGACGCCGGCTTGAAGGAGTGGGACATCTCCCGAGATGCGCCCTATTTTGGCTTTGCGATCCCGGACCACCCGGGCAAGTTCTTCTACGTCTGGCTGGATGCGCCCATCGGCTACATGGCCAGCTTCAAGCACCTGTGTGAGAGCGAGCGGGGGCGGGCCGCCGGACTCGATTTCGACGCCTTTTGGAGCCAAGACAGCCGGGCCGAGCTGTATCACTTCATCGGCAAGGACATCATCTACTTCCACGCCCTGTTCTGGCCGGCGATGCTGCACGGCGCCGGCTTCCGCACGCCGACGGCCGTCTTCGCGCACGGCTTCCTCACCGTGGACGGGCAGAAGATGTCCAAGTCCCGGGGCACCTTCATCAAGGCGCGCACCTACCTGGATCAGCTCGATCCGGAATACCTGCGTTATTACTTTGCGGCCAAGCTCGGCCCCGGCGTCGACGACATCGACCTGAGCCTGGAGGACTTCCAGGCACGGGTGAACGCGGACCTGGTGGGCAAGGTGGTGAACATCGCAAGCCGCACCGCGGGCTTCATCGGCAAGCGCTTCGCTGGGCAGCTTGGCGCCGCGCTGCCGGAGCCCGCGCTGTTCGATGCCTTCGCGGCGGCCGGGCAGGGCATCGCCGAGGCCTACGAGCGCCGGGAATTCAGCCGCGCCGTACGCGAGATCATGGCGCTGGCGGACCGGGCAAACCAGTACATCGACGAGCAGGCGCCCTGGGTGGTGGCGAAGCAGGACGGCCGCGATGCCGAGTTGCAGGGTATCTGCACCCAGGGGCTGAACCTATTTCGGCTCCTGATCGGCTGGCTCAAGCCCATTCTGCCCGGCACAGCGGAGGCGGCTGAGGCGTTCCTGCGGATCGAGCCCCTCACCTGGGCGGATCTGAGCGTGCCTCTGCTGGACCACGAGATCGCCAAGTTCAAGCCGCTGATGACCCGCATCGAGGCCAAGCAGATCGAGGCCATGCTGGAAGCCTCGAAGCAGGATCTGACCGCGGCACTGCAGCCGGCGGCCGGGCAGGGGGCGGATGCCGCATCCGCGGCCAGCCACCTGACCAACAACCCCATCGCTGAGACCATCGACTTCGACACCTTTGCCAAGGTGGACCTGCGCATTGCCCGCATTGCCAAGGCGGCACCGGTGGAGGGCGCCGACAAACTGCTGCAACTGACGCTGGACCTTGGCGGTGAGACCCGCAACGTCTTCGCCGGCATCAGCAAGGCCTATGACCCGGCTGCGCTGGAAGGCCGCCTCACGGTGATGGTGGCCAACCTGGCACCGCGGACGATGCGCTTCGGCGTATCCCAGGGCATGGTTCTTGCTGCCGGCCCCGGCGGCAAAGACGTCTTCATTCTGACCCCGGACACCGGCGCCGAGCCGGGGATGAAGGTCAAGTAAGCTCGGGGCGCTGCCTCCTCAGACCGGCGAGCGATTGGGTCGCCGGCTTGCCGCCGGTTGCTCGCTGGCCAAGGGCCTAGGGCCAAGGAGCGGACTCGTGCTCCCGGCGTCAGCGGTTGCGCCTCGGTCCTGCCACCGGCTTGAGGCGCCTCGCGTAGGATGCGTCTAGGCATGCCGCGCTGGCCGTGTGGCCCACGGTGTGCTTGTCCGGGCCGTGCTCGTCATTTGGCCTCGGCCACAGCGCAACTGACCGACAGACTTGGTTGCCCATCCTGCGCCACCGCGTCCCGCGGTGTTGTGTGTGCAATCCAGTCTCACACCCAACCACGGAGCCTGACCGCATGGTCCACCACCCACAGCATTGCAGGCGTCCGCGCACAGGGCGTTGCCTATCCAAGGCTCTGAGCGCCTTGCCGTTCACGCTTTTGGCGCTGTTACCGGTGGCGGCAACCGCGCAACAGCCGGCGCAGCAGCCAGCACAGCAGGCAGCCCAGCAGGCGGATCAACCCGCACCCGCGGTGGTCGTCGCCGCCGTTGAGACCAAGACGGTGGATAAGAGCGCACGGTTCATCGGCAACGTGCAGGCCATCGAGTCCGTGGATCTGAAGGCGCGGGTCGCGGGCTTTCTCACGAACGTGGCCTTCGAGCAGGGCTCCAACGTCGCGCAGGGGCAGGTGCTCTACAGCATCGAGCAGGACCAGTATCAGGCCGATCTGCAGCAAGCGCAGGGCCAGCTCGCCGCGGCGAAGGCCGACGTCGCTGCCGCCACTGCCAAGCTGGAAGACAAAGAAGCGGATTTCCAGCGCCAGGCCACGCTGATCAAGAAAGGCGATACGTCCCAAACCGCCTTCGATCAGTCAAAGGCGGCGCGGGACTCGGCGCAAGCCGACCTGGAGAAGGCCGAGGCGAGCGTGCAACAGGCCCAAGCCGGCGTGGACAACGCCACGATCAATCTCGGCTATACGACCATTGCCAGCCCCATCGCCGGGCGCATCGGCGCAACGGCAGTGACGGCGGGCAATCTGGTGGAACCCAACACCGGCACACTCGCAACGGTGGCGCAACTGGACCCGATCCGGGCCGTCTTCTCGGTGCCAAGCGCGGAGCTCCTGCGGCTGCAGGGACAGGTGGGCGCCACCACCGACGCCGAGGCGCGCGAGGCCTTTGTGCCGGAGCTGGTGCTGCCGGACGGCAGCCGCTACGACAAGCCGGGCACCATCGCCTTTACCGACAATCAGGTCGACGCCACCACCGGCACGGTTGCCGTGTACGCGGACTTTCCGAATCCAGACCGGTTGCTGCTGCCTGGCCAGTTCGTCAGTGTTGTGGTGCACCGTGCGAATCAGGAGCGCCAGCCGGTGGTGCCGGCGGCGGCGGTGCAGCGCACCCGCGACGGCGCGGAGGTCTATGTCGTCGATGCCCAGGACAAGGTCCAGGCACGCAAGGTGGAGCTCGGTACCGCCGTGGACGATGGCTATGCGGTGACCGCGGGTCTCACCGAGGGGGAGCTGGTCATCGTCGCCGGGCTGCAGAAGGTCAAGCCGGGTATGACCGTGCAGCCGAGCCGGGCGGACGGCGCGCAGCCCGCGGCGTCCGGCCGGGACTCCGCTGCGACATTAGGCGCAGGCAATGGCGCTGGCGGCAACGGCGCTGGCGGCAGCGGCAGCAGCGCAGACGATGGCCAGGGCGGCGACTGAGATGATTTCCAAGGTTTTCGTCGACCGCCCGCGGCTCGCCGCGGTGGTGTCCATCGTCCTGGTGGTCGCAGGCCTGCTGGCGTTGCGCGCCATCCCGGTGGCGCAGTATCCGCCCATCACACCGCCGGTGGTGGTGGTGACGGCCACCTATCCCGGCGCCGATGCGCAGACCATCGCTGACACCGTCGGCGCTCCCATCGAGGAACAGGTCAACGGCGTGGAGGACATGCTTTATATGTCTTCCACCGCCTCCAGCGCCGGCACCTACAGCCTCACGGTGACCTTCGCCGTCGGCACCGATTCGGACATTGCGCAGGTAAATACGCAGAACCGCGTGTCGCAGGCACTGGCGCGGCTGCCGCAACAGGTGCAGGCACTGGGCGTGACGGTCCAGGCGGAGTCCACCAACCTGTTGTTGGTCATCGCCGTCCACTCCCCGAACGGCTCCAAGGACGCGATCTTCCTGTCCAACTTCGCCACCATCAATGTGCAGGACGAGCTGGCGCGGGTGGCTGGCGTCGGCGAGGCGACGCAGTTCGGGCCGGAAGATTACTCCATGCGCATCTGGCTGGACCCGACCAAAATGGCGGCGCTGGGCATTGCGCCCCAGGACGTCGTCACCGCGGTGCAGCAGCAGAACATCCAAGCGGCGCTGGGTCAGGTGGGCGGGCCGCCCATCCCGGACGATCAGGCCTTTCAATACACCGTGGTGGCCAAGGGGCAGTTGCAGGAGCCCGCGGAGTTCGGCGACATCGTGGTGCGCACGGGCGCGGACGGCGGCATCGTGCGGGTGCGCGACATCGCCCGCGTTGAGCTCGGTGCCCAGACCTACAACAGCGACACCCGCTTCAACGGCGAGCCGGCGGCAGCCATCGCCATCTACCAGGCGCCCGGCGCCAACGCCCTGAACGTGGCCGAGCAGGTGCGCGCGGAGCTGAAGCGGCTCGAGCAGCGCTTCCCGGACGGCGTCGCCGCCAAGGTCATGTACGACTCCACCGAGTTTGTGCAGGCGTCCATCGACGAGATCGTCTTCACCCTTGGCATCACGGCGGTCATCGTACTGCTGGTGGTGTACATCTTCCTGCAGGATCTGCGCGCCACCATCGTGCCGGCGGTGACGATTCCGGTGTCGCTCATCGGTGTGTTCATCGTGCTGCTGGCGGCGGGCTTCTCGGCCAACACCATCAGCCTATTCGCCGTCGTGCTCGCCATCGGGCTGGTGGTGGACGATGCCATTGTGGTGGTGGAGAACGTCCAGCGCATCATGCTGGAAGACGGGCTGGACCGGCGGGCCGCAACGCTGAAGGCCATGCAGCAGGTGACGGGGCCCATCGTGTCCACCACCATGGTGCTGTTCGCGATCTTTGCCCCAGTGGCCTTCCTGCCCGGCATCGCCGGCGAGCTGTTTCGGCAGTTTGCGGTGACCATCTCCGCCGCCGTGGCCATCTCCGCCATCAACGCCCTGACCCTGTCCCCGGTGCTGACGGCGCTGTTCCTGGGTCAGCCCAAGACGCCCAAGCGCGGCCCCTTCGCGTGGTTCAACGCCGGGCTCGAGCAGGCGCGCGGCGGTTATGTGGCCGTCGCTGGGCTGCTGGCGCGCCGCGCGGCGTTGGCCGGCGTGCTGGTGGTGGCCGTAGGTGCCGCGGCGGTGCTCGTGCTGGACCGGCTGCCGGGCGGGTTCCTGCCCAACGAGGACCAGGGCGTGTTGTTCGCGGATGTGAGCCTGCCGAGCGCCGCCTCGCTGCCGCGCACGGCCGAGGTGGTGGGCAAGCTCAGGGACATCGCCGCCGGTACCGAGGGCGTGGCGGATGTCCTGACCGTGGCCGGCTACAGCATGCTCACCAGCGCACCGTCGTCCAATGCGGGCCTTGCGGTGGTGGTGCTCGACCCCTGGGACCAGCGCGACACGCCTGCGACCCGCCTACGTGGACTCTATGCGAAGCTCAAGGGCGAGCTGGACGCCATTCCGGGCGCTGATGTCCTGTTGTTCCCGCCGCCGCCCATCCCCGGTCTCGGCGCCGCGGGCGGCTTCACCATGCAATTGCAGGCCCTGGGCGGGCAGTCGCCGCGGGAGTTGACGGAGGTGCTGCGCGGCTTGCTTGCCGAGGCCAACCAGGACCCGCGCATCGCCCTTGCGCGCTCGACCTTCTCGGCGGATGTGCCGCGGGTGTTCCTGGAGCTGGACCGCACCCAAGCGGAGTATCTGGATGTGCCGGTTGCGACCTTCTTCGCGACGCTGCAGTCCACCTTCGGCAGCAGCTTCGTGAATAATTTCACGTATCTCGGGCGCACCTACCAGGTCAACGTGCAGGCGGAGCAGGACGCCCGGCGCACGCTGGACGACATCGCCGCCACCTACGTGCGCGCTGCCAGCGGCGCGATGGTGCCGGTGGCGGTGCTCGCCACCATGCGCCAGGAGCTGGGCGCGGATCTGATCTTCCGTTACAACCAGTTCCTCACCGCCCAAATCAACGGTAGTGCCGCCCCTGGCCATTCCACCGGTGAGGCCATGGACGCCATGATGGCCGCCGCGCGCAAGTCCCTGCCGGACGGCTACGACGTCGAGTGGACCGGCATGTCCTACCAGGAGGCGCAGCAGACCGCCGGCGGTGAGATCGCCATCTTCGCGCTGGCCCTATTGTTTGGCTATCTGTTCCTGGTGGCGCTGTACGAGAGCTGGGCGATTCCGTTCTCCGTGCTCGCCTCCGTCACCGTCGCCCTGTGCGGTGCCGCCGTCACGCTCTGGCTCGTGGGGCTGGACAACAACCTCTACACCCAGATCGGCTTCGTGCTGTTGATCGGCCTCGCTGCCAAGAACGCGATCCTCATCGTCGAGTTCGCCAAGGAGCAGCGCGAAGCGGGCTTGAGCCTCTATGAAGCCGCCGTGGACGGCGCCCGGATGCGCTTTCGGGCCGTGCTCATGACCGCGCTCGCCTTCATCATCGGCCTGATGCCGCTGGTGCTCGCCACCGGCGCCGGCGCCAACGCCCGCGTGCATCTTGGCTTCACCGTGCTCGGCGGCATGCTCGCCGCCACCGTCGTCGGCATTCTGCTGATCCCCGGCCTCTACGTGATGTTCCAATGGATTGGCGATCGGGTTGGGGGGCTCCTCGGGCAGCAGCAACCCGTGCGTGCGGAGCCGGTGGCACAGGATGGCGACGGTTAAGGGTGAGCGCGGAAGTCCCTTAGACCGGCCAGCGACGGGGCGGCGGCAGGGGAAGGGCCTCGGGCCGTGGGCCGAGGACCGAGCGCTGAGGCCCAACCGCTGATGCCGGGAAAGTGCCTCCGCGCCATGGCCCTCGGCCCTTGGCCCTGCCCAGTGAAGGACCCGCTGGCGTGCCGGCGCCCTAGTCGCTCGTCGGTCTGATGCTTGGCCTCGCTCACCCCGCCTGAACAGCACAGATAGTGCTGCGCGGCTTCACGGGCGGCGCTAGAGTACGGCCCCATTCGAGTCTTCTTTCCCGTTGTTCTGGAGCCGGCATCGCATGTCCATTCTCGTCGCCATCGACCACAAGACCGAGTACCGCTTTGATAGGCCGGTGGCCCTGGGTCCACACACCGTGCGGCTGCGCCCGGCGCCGCATTGCCGCACGCCCATCCGCTCTTACTCGCTGCGCATCGAGCCGGAGCAGCACTTCATCAATTGGCAGCAGGACCCCTTCGGCAACTATCTGGCCAGACTGGTGTTTCCGGAGAAGGCGCGGATGTTGTCGGTGACCGTGGACGTGGTCGCGGACATGGTGACCATCAACCCCTTCGACTTCTTCGTCGACGAGTATGCCTACAGCTTTCCGTTCGCCTACGACGATCAGCTCACCAAGGAGCTGGCGCCCTATCTGGCGCTTGCCGACGACGGACCCCTTCTGAAGGAGTGGCTTGCGGGCGTCGACCGCAGCAGCCGGGAGACGGTGTACTTCCTGGTGGACCTGAACAAGCGACTGAACGAGGACATCGGCTATGTGATTCGCATGGAGCCCGGCATCCAGAGCTGCGAGCAGACGCTCCGCCTCGGGCGCGGCAGCTGCCGGGACTCGGGCTGGCTGCTGGTGCAGATCCTGCGGCACCTGGGCCTGGCGGCACGCTTTGTCTCCGGTTACCTGATTCAGCTAACCCCGGACGTGAAGGCGCTGGACGGGCCGAGCGGCACCGACCGCGACTTCACGGACCTGCACGCCTGGGCCGAGGTCTATGTGCCGGGCGCGGGCTGGGTGGGGCTCGACCCGACCTCCGGGCTCTTTGCGGGCGAGGGCCACATCCCCCTCGCCTGCACGCCGGACCCGGTCTCGGCGGCGCCCATCACCGGCGTCACCGACAAATGCGAGGTCAGCTTCTACTTCCACAACCGCGTCAAGCGCATCCACGAGGACCCGCGCGTCACCAAGCCCTACACCGAGGAGCAGTGGGCCGCCATCGAGAGCCTGGGGCATCAGATCGATGCGGAGCTCCGGGACAACGATGTGCGCCTCACCATGGGCGGCGAGCCGACCTTCGTGTCCATCGACGACATGGAGGGGGCGGAGTGGAACATCGCCGCCCTTGGCCCGACCAAGAAGGGCCTGGCGGAGGAGCTCCTGCTGCGGCTGAAGCGGCGGTTTGCACCGGGCGGCCTGCTGCACATCGGCCAGGGCAAGTGGTACCCGGGCGAGCAGCTGCCGCGCTGGGCGCTGTCCTGCTGGTGGCGTAAGGACGGCGAGCCCATCTGGCGCGACGAGGGCCTATTCGGCAACGAGCGCGAACGCTACGGCCATGAGCCCACCGACGCGGAGCGCTTCATCCGCACGCTTGCGGACAAGCTCGGCGTCACGCCCGACCACGCCCAGCCGGCCTACGAGGACGTCTTCTATTACCTGTGGAAGGAGTCCCGTCTGCCGGTGAACGTCGACCCCTTCGACAGCAAGCTCAAGGACCCCATTGAGCGCGCCCGTTTGGCAAGGGTCTTCAGCCAGGGGCTCGACCGCACCGTGGGCCACGCGCTGCCGCTGCGCTGGGCCGGGCTACCCACCCGCGAGCAGGGCGGCGGCTGGGTGAGCGGCAAGTGGTCGGTGCGCGACGGCAACCTGTTCCTGATTCCGGGCGATTCCCCCATGGGCTTCCGGCTGCCCTTGGACGCACTGCCCTATGTGCCAGACGCCGCGCTGGACACGCACCCGGAGCGCGACCCCTTCGAGCCGGTGCTGCCGCTGGCGCCGCGTGACGCTGCCGCCGACGGGAAGTCCAGCGAGATCGCCCGCCGCTACGGGCGCATCACCGAGCCGGACCAGCCCCGGGAGCCGTTCCAGGAGCAGGGCCAACGCCCGGAGCAGACGGCGCGGCGCTTCGGCCGAGCGCCGCTGACGGAGGATCATCGCCAGACGCTGTCCGAGCAGACGACCTTGCCGGACGACTATCCGCCGCAGCTGATTCGCACCGCGCTCTGCATCGAGGTGCGCGAGGGCCGGCTCTACTGCTTCATGCCGCCGCTGACCCACGCCGAGCATTGGCTGGACCTGGTGCACTGCATCGAAGACACGGCCGCCGAGACGGGCCTCAGGATCATCCTCGAGGGTTATGAGGCGCCGCGGGATCACCGCTTCAACAAGCTTGCGGTCACCCCGGATCCGGGCGTCATCGAGGTCAACGTCCACCCCGCCCACAGCTGGGACGAGCTGGTGCGCGACACCGAAGTGCTCTACGAGGAGGCGCGGCTCTCCCGCCTCGGCACCGAGAAGTTCATGTTGGACGGCCGGCACACCGGTACCGGCGGCGGCAACCATGTCACCCTGGGCGGCCCGACGCCGGCCGACAGCCCGCTGCTGCGTCGTCCAGACCTGGTCCAGAGCCTGATCACTTACTGGCAGCACCACCCGAGCCTGTCCTATCTCTTCTCTGGCACCTTCATCGGCCCCACCAGCCAGGCGCCGCGGGTGGACGAGGCCCGGGACGACAACCTCTACGAACTGGCCATCGCCTTCCAGCAGATGCCCAAGGGCCGCGCCGGCGAGCGCCAGCCCTGGGTAGTGGACCGGGTGCTCAGAAACCTGCTGGTGGACGTCACCGGCAATACCCACCGCACCGAGTTCTGCATCGACAAGCTCTATTCGCCGGACTCGTCGAGCGGCCGCCAGGGCCTGGTGGAATTCCGCGCCTTCGAGATGCCGCCGCATGCCCGTATGAGCCTGGCGCAGATCCTGCTGCTGCGCACCCTGGTGGCGCGTTTTTGGAAACAGCCCTACAGCCGCCCGCCGGTGCGTTGGGGCACCGAGCTGCATGACCGTTTCCTGCTGCCGCACTTCGTCAGGCAGGACTTCCAGGACGTCATCTGTGACCTGCAGCGGGCCGGCTATCCCTTCGACCCGGCCTGGTTCGACCCCTTCTTCGAATTCCGCTTCCCGCACTACGGCGACATGGTCGCGGCCAACGGCGTGCGCATGGAGCTGCGCGGCGCCATCGAGCCGTGGCATGTCTTGGGGGAAGAGGTGACGGCGCTGGGCACGGCGCGGTTCGTGGACAGCGCCGTGGAGCGGCTGCAGGTGAAGGTGGACGGCATGCTCGGCGAGCGCCATGCGCTCACCTGCAACGGCCGCCGCGTGCCGCTGCGGCCCACGGGCCGTCGCGGTGAGTATGTCGCTGGTGTGCGTTTCAAGGCCTGGGCGCCGCCGTCCGGCCTGCATCCGACCATCCCGCGGCACAACCCGCTGGTGTTCGACTTGGTGGACCTGTGGAACCGCGCCAGCCTCGGCGGCTGCACCTATTACGTGGACCATCCCGGCGGCCGCGCCGAGGAGCGCTTCCCGGTGAACAGCTACGAGGCGGAGAGCCGCCGCATCGCCCGCTTCCGCGTCATGGGCCACACCCCCGGCGACATCGACCCGCCGCCCGAGGAGCCCGCCGGCGAGCACCCCTACACACTGGACCTGCGGTGGACGCCGGGTTGCGGTTGAATCAAGGGCTAGGGGCTAGGGGCTAGGCGGCATCTCAGGCGGACAGGAGACCGGCGCCTCGGCGCGACGGCCGTTTGCCGCGAGTGCTGAGCTCCGGGACCATTGAGATCGCTCCCCGGATCGCGGTCGCGACATCGCTTTGCGACGTCTGGGTTCTGCCGGCGTTCTGCGCCCCGTTCGCGCCGGTGGGAAGAAAAGCCGCCGTGCGACGCTTTAAAGCAGTGCCCCGATTGGACGGGTTCAAGCCTCTGATCAGTTGCGCTTTTGGCTGTGCGCAGGGGTGGCGTGACTGACGCTGCAGCAGGTGAAAGCCGTTACGGCTCACGGCGCGGAGCACCGCCTGACGCGCGACACCGCGGAGCGGTGTCGCGAGAGTCCTCATGCCGCAGCTCCGCCGCGGCACAAGCGGGCAGATCTGAGCCCGGCGGTTCGGCCGCGAGTGCAGGGCTTGGCGCGGGCGAGCGCCGCTGGCGTCAGCGGTTACGCCTCGGCCCTTTGCCCTTCGCCTTTCCCCCTGCTGGTCGGCCGCTGTCATTTGTATTGACGACGCCCATGGGCTCGCCGCCGGGGACCAAGGGCGGCGATAGTGGCTGACGAATACCTAACATTCGCATATCAGTAGATGTGTTGAACCGGAGGATTCCCGTGACCAGGACCATCAGCGTCGCGATCATGCACTTCGGCGTTGCCTTCGGTGTCACCTATGCGCTCACCGGCGACGTGCTCATCGGCAGCGCCGTCGCTCTCGTCGAGCCCGCGGTGAATACCGTCGGTTACGACATTCACGAGCGGGTGTGGGAGCGGTTGCGTGCCGGCGGGCGCGGTCCAGATGACCAGCCGGGTCGTGCGAGTGCGCCTCTTGCCGCCTAATGCCACCTGATCCCCCGGGGGCGCTGATGTTTCGGTCCTCGAGCCGCGACCGAGCCTCGCTGAGTCACGGTGGCTGCGCGGCGGCGTCTTTGGCCGCGCGGGGAGGGTTGGTGGCGGGGGCCTTACTCGGCCCGCTGCTGTGCGCGCCAGGCATCGATGGCGCCGGCGTCGATGCCGCCGTCGCGGGCATAGAGACGGTCTAGCTCGCTGCGCTTGTCGGCGGGGGCCGAGTGCATGAGTCCACCGGCGGTGAGTGTTTTGGCGCCGTCCATGAGCACACCCCCGCCGGTGACCGCGGCGATGTAGAAGCTGCGGTCGCCGGCGTTTTGCGCCGCTTCCACCCGGCAGTCCATCCAGGCGCTGGCGCCGTCCACCCATGGGTTGCCGAGGGGTGTGCGATGGTCCGGCAGCCCGGCGTATTTGTCGGCGGCTTTGCCGGTGGCGAGGCCGAAGCGCCACACCAGCTCCAGCGCGTTCTCGGGCAATAGATAAACGGCGAAGCAGCCGCTGGCCTCGATCATGCGCCAGGTGTGGTGCTGGCGGGCGATGCCGGCCGCCATGCGCGGGCGGTCCCGCACGATGGACGCCCGCGCGACGCAGGTGGCAATGCAGCCGGCGCGTACGCTCCCGGGCGTCGACGACGCGGCCGACGTCACCAGCCATAGCGGCGGGTCGTACAGATGATGCACGGCGTCCACCGCTAGGGCGGTGTTGGCATCCAGCGGTCGGGGCAAATCGGCGTCGGAGGTTGGCATGCTGGGGGTATTGGTGTCAGCGACAGAACGGTTGCGAGCCCGCACGAATTCCCGTCACAGCTGCTCGGCTGCGTTGCGCCCGGCGTAGAAGCGGGTCGCCGCCAGGCCGATGAGCCGCGTCACCGTCGCCATGGATAGCGCGCCGGCGCCGACGGAGACCCAGGGGGCCAGGTTGTAGCCAGCCAGCAGCCGCGGTGCCGCACCGCCCATGCCGGTGGCGCCGACGACGGCGACCATCTCCGGCACGCGGGCGAGGTCGTCGATGTCTTCTCCGTAGGCGCACGCGATCTCCAGCATCAGGTAGAGGTGCATGCGCGTCAGCATGGAGGCGGCGCCGACGACACCGGCGAATTTCAAGAATTGCCCGGCAGCCGGAAACAGGCCCGGCGCATACAAGAGTCCGCCGCCGAGGGCCGCGAGGCTGGTCTTGGCGTCCACCAGCCGCCGCGCCCGGGTGCGCAGATCGTCATCAGGAAAGGTTGTCTCCAGCTGGCGCACGGTGCGCCGGACCTCGTTCTTACGCAGCCGCAGGAAGAAATAGAAAAACTCCTCCGTGGCCAGCGACTGCCTGCGACCAACCGAGTGTTTAGGACCGTATTCTCTGGGCGAGGACGCGTTGCCGTCGGCGGCGTTCATGGGTCTCGGGGATGCTTCGCCGTGATGGAGGATGAGTGCCAGCATAGCGGAACTGGCGGTTGTGATCAGGCTGCGGCGGCGCTGCGGCGAGACCGCAGGGGCGACCGGTGCCGGCATGTCCACGGCAAGATCCCCGTGCGCGTGCGCCGCGCTGCATCGTGCTGCGGCGCGGAGGCGCCGTTTGGCATAAGCTAAGCGCATGAACACGCAAGACGATTCGCCCGCTGCCGCCCATGGATCAGACCCCGGCGCGCGGCCGCTGGTGGCGGCAGCGCTGCCGAGCCATGCCGCCCGTGAGCTCGCGTGGTCTTACGAGCGCCTGGAGCATCCATCCCTCGCCGCCCGCCTGAGCGATGTTCTGGCCTCGCCTTTGGAGGCGACCATGAAGCTCATCCCGCGGCGTTGGAAGCAGCGCGTCGACCATGCCGTCGAGACGAACATGTATCGCACGCTCAAGATGGCCATGGGCTCCATGGACCACCGTGAGCCCGTGCCGTCCAGTGACCTGCTCCACCGCGCGCTGGTGATGGGCACTGGTGCCGTCGGCGGCTTCTTTGGCCCGCTCACGGTGCTGGCGGAGCTCCCGGTGACCACGGCGCTGATGATGCGCTCCATTGCCGACATCGCCCGCAGTGAGGGGGAAGACATCATGGGCAGCCGCGATGCCAGGCTCGCCTGTGTGCAGGTCTTCGCCCTGGGCGGGCGCACCAAGGACGACGACGAGGCGGAAGTGGGCTACTACGGCATGCGGATTACGCTCGGCCTGCACTTCGAGAATCTGCTGCAGTTCGCCGGCACCATGGACGGGCCACACATTCCGGGCGCCGTCCAACTGGCACGTGCGGTGGCCGCGCGCTTCGGTGTGGTGATTTCGGACAAGCTGGCCGCGCAGCTGGTCCCTGTGGCCGGCGCACTCAGTGCGGCAACACTCAACCTGATCTTCATGCAGCACTACCAGGATGTCGCCCGCGGGCACTTCGTCGTCCGGCGGCTGGAGCGCGAGTATGGTGTGCAACTTATCCGCGAGGCCTATGCGCAGCTGCGCGAGCAGGACCGCTTGGGCGCCGGCGAGTACAGCCCCATCGAAGGCTGGTAGGGGCTGACGGGATGTGCGGGGGCAGCGACAGGCCTTGCGCAGTCTTCCCCTGTGCCACGCAGCGGCGGGTGTCGGCAGTCGGGCGGGGGCGCTGTGCAGCCGCTCAGTCGACGCCGCGCGTGCCGTCGAGCTTGGCCTTTTTGAGCACCGCGCCCTTGAGCTTGGCCTTGCGCAGGTCCGCGTCACTCAGGTCCGCATCCGTCAGGTTGCAGCCGCGCAGGTCCGCTTGGCGCAGTCTTGCGCCCCGGAGGTTGGCGCCTTGGAGCTCGCAGTTGCGCAGATTGGCACCGTTGAGATGGGCGTCGCCCAGGTCGACCTCCTTGAGGTCGAGCCCGTTCAGATCCTGATCGTCCAAATCCACGCCGTGCTTGCCCTTCTTGCGGCGTTCCGCGACCCAGGTGTTGAAGGCGTCGATGTTGCCGTCCTTGAGCAGCTCGATGGCCTTTTTTGTCGCCACGGGTGTGCCTCCTCACGTCTGCTGGCACAGGCACTCGGCCCATGCGATTGCCCCGCGTTCCCGGAGCGAAGCCAACGCCAGCCCTGGTCGTGTCTAGACTTTGCCCTGCGGGCGTTTGGCCGCAGGGCGCCGGTCGGGCGTGTAAGAGGTCGCCCTGCTGTCGGCTGTGACCCCGAACGGACCGTGTGCATCAAGACTAGCAGACCCGCCCGGGGCTGCACGGCGCCGATGGTCAAGGTTGCGATGGCGATCTATCCTCCAGGCATGTTCTGCCTGAGCCATGCGCGATGCCCTCTCCGATTCTAATCCTTGTGCCCGTGCTGGCAGCCGTCTTCGGCCCCAGGCTTTGGGCGGCGGCGGAGCTGCGGCGCTTCGATGTCGAGGACGACGCGTTTCTGCCCGCAGATGCGCTGGCCCGGCGTCTGTTGGACCGCCAGGGGCTGACGCTCGTCCGGGTGGAGGTCACGGACCTGGGTGACCATTACGATCCGCGAGCCAAGGCCGTGCGCATCAACCGGGCGCACTTCCAGCGCTCCAGCCTCACGGCTGCAACCACCGCGGCCCATGAAGTGGGGCATGCGTTGCAGGATGCCTCTGACCACTGGGCCTTACGGCTGCACACTGCGCTCGCGCGCCTGGCACAAGTCACCAACGGCGTCGGGACGGTCTTGCTCCTGGCGGTGCCGGCGGCAGCCATCGCGGCGAAGACGCCGGCGCCATCACGGCTCCTTGGTCTCACCGCGGCTGGCATGCTCGGCACGGGTCTAGCGGCGCAGTTGGCAGCGCTGCCGTCGGAGCTGGATGCGAGCATGCAGCGGGCGCTGCCGCTGTTGCGGGATTGCTGCCTGGCGGACGCCCAGGTGCGGGATGCCCGGCGCATCTTGTTGGCCTGCTCTTTGACTTACCTGGGGTCTGCCGCAGCACCGGCGCTGGCCCTTTGGCCCTTCGTTGGAGCTGGGCTGGCCCGGTTTGGACTCCTGGCACCGCTGTTCGCGCCGGCAGCGGGTGTGGCTGCGCCGCTCCGCCAGTCTGTTGGGTGTGCCGCACCGCAGGTCATCGCCGATGCATCGGCACCCGTCGCCGAGCCTCGGGCTGCGCGAGCCGGCCGCGTGATATCGGAGCGTCGCGCGCGCCTGCCCAGACTGGCGCGCGCACTGACGCGCACACTGGCGCGCCCGCTGGTGCGCCGGTGGCTTCTGGTCACGGGAGCCTATTGATGCGCTCCGCGGGCGCCGTGCGCATGGTGTTTGGCCTGCAGCCTGGCACAATGGCGCGGTGAGACGCAGGCTGCGGTGGTCGGTGCAGCGGTGCCTGCTGCGCAGCTCGAACCAATCATCCCGTCTGAGCTGCTGCCGAGCGGCCAACCTCAAGAGGAGCCCATGACTGCCCCAGCGCCGTCGCTGCCCGCCACCGACCGCGTCCTACCCGTGCATACCCAATGCCGCGGCCGGGTGCGGCTCGAGGTGCACGGGCTCTACCAGATGCCGCCGTTGCAGCGGCGCCTGGAGCGGGCGCTGGCGGAGACGTCGGGCGTCGAGCGCGTCTCCGCGAGCACCACGACGGGGCGGCTCCTGGTGTGCTTCGCGGCGCCCATGAGCCTGACGCAGCTGGTGGCGCTGGTGGATGGGCTCCTCGGCCAGCCGCCGCCACCGCGGCCGCGACGTCGGGGGCTGCAGGACTACCCGCGGAGCTGGGCGCTCACGGCCTTTGCGACCGTGCTGCGGCGTCTGGGCCGCCTGGTGGCCCGACCGCTGGCCCGACCGCTGGCCGCGCCCGTCTCAGGGGCGCTCGCCGGCACCGCGCCGGCGGGGCAGGCACGCCAGTGGGAGGAGCAGCCCATCCGCGCATGGTTCGCCATGGGCCTGGGCGATGTGGAGCAGGCGTTGGCGGCCACCAGTGACACCGGTCTCACCGCCGATGCCGTTGCGGAGCGCCTGCGCCGTTTCGGCGGCAACGTCTTGACGGCCGCCGAGACGCGCTCGGACATCGCCATCTTTGTGAGCCAATTCAATAGCCTACCGGTCGGCTTGCTAGCGGTGTCGGCGGGGGTGGCGGTGGTCACGGGCGGCATGCTCGATGCGGCGGTCATTCTGGGGGTGGTGATGATCAACGGGGTCATCGGTTTCGTCACCGAGCGCCAGGCCGAGCGCACCATTGCCTCCTTGACCGAGACCGGCGCGCGCAGCGTCAAGGCGCTGCGCGCTGGGGAGACCGTCATCGTGCCGGTGGAGGACATCGTCCCGGGTGACGTGCTGCTGTTGTCACCGGGCGACTACATCGCGGCCGACGTCCGTCTGCTGCGGGCACACCGGCTGAGCGTGGATGAGTCCGCGCTGACGGGCGAAAGCCTGCCGGTGAGCAAGGCCCCGGACTTCGTCGCCAACGAAGACACCCCCTTGGGGGACCGCCGCAACATGGCCTACATGGGCACGCACGTCACCGGCGGGAATGGCCGCGGCCTGGTCGTCGCGACGGCCGCGGCAACGGAGCTTGGCCAAATCCAGACCATGGTGGGCGAGGCGGAGTCTCCCGAGACGCCCATGCAGAGGCAGCTCGGCCGCATGGGCGCTCAGTTGGCGTTGCTCTCCGGTGGCGTGTGCGCCGGCGTATTCGCCTTGGGTGTACTGCGCGGTTATGCCTGGCTGGAGATGTTAAAGGTGTCCGTCTCGCTGGCCGTGGCCGCGGTGCCGGAAGGTCTGCCGGCGGTAGCAACGACGACGCTCGCCATGGGCATCAACCAAATGCGTGTGCGTAACGTCGCCGTGCGCCACCTGGACGCCGTGGAGACCCTGGGATCCGTGCAGGTGTTCTGCATGGACAAGACGGGCACGCTCACCATGAATCGAATGGCCGTGGTGGCGATCGACAGCGGTGGCGAGCACTTCAAGGTGAGTGCGGGTGAGCTCACCAACGACGACGGCCATATCGTCGATCCGCTGGCGCGCGAGGAGCTGGTGCGGCTGATGCAGGTGGTATCCCTGTGCAGCGAGACCGAGCTCAAGGGCGTCCCGGGCAAGTGGCTCTACGAGGGCTCGCCCACCGAGAACGCCCTGGTTGAGCTGGCTGTTGCGGCAGGCATCGACGTGCCGGCGCTGCGCACGGAGCGCCCGCGGTTAAAGACCCGCTTCCGCGCCGAGGGCCGGCCCTACATGTCGAGCCTGCATCCCTACAAAGACGGCAAGCACCTGCTCGCGGTCAAGGGCAGCCCGGAGGAGGTGCTGGCGTTGTGCACCACCCTGCTGCGGGACGGTCAGCGGGTGCAGCTCAGCCAGGCCATGCGCGCCGAGATCACCGCCCAGAACCAACGGATGGCGGGTGAGGCCCTGCGCGTGCTCGGTGCCGCCTACCGGGAGCTGGACGAGGGCGCCATGCCCGCCACGACCAATCAGCTGTGCTGGCTTGGCCTCGCCGGCATGGCAGACCCCATGCGCCCGGGCATGGATCGGCTCGTTGCCGAGTATCACCGCGCCGGCATCGAGACCATCATGATCACGGGTGATCAGAGCGCGACGGCCTATGCCATCGGCAAGGAGCTTGGGCTCTCGGGCGACAAGCCGCTGCAGGTGTTGGAGTCCAACCGGCTGGAGGACATGGACCCGGACCTGCTCGCAGGCCTGGTGCGCAACGTCCATGTCTTCGCGCGGGTGAGCCCGGCACACAAGCTCAAGATCGTCCGTGCCCTGCAAGAAGCGGGCATGGTGGTCGCCATGACCGGGGATGGCATCAATGACGGGCCGGCGCTGAAGGCCGCCGACATCGGCGTGGCTATGGGCGAGAGCGGGACCAACGTCGCCCGAGAGGTGTCGGATGTCGTGCTGGAGGACGACAACCTGCACACCATGACCATCGCCGTGGCCCAAGGGCGGACCATCTATAACAATATTCGCAAGATGATCCACTTCATGGTCGCCACCAATCTCACGGAGATCGAGGTGATGCTGGCGGGGGTCATGTTCGGCTGGGGCGAGGTCATGAACCCCATGCAGCTCCTGTGGATCAACCTGGTGACGGATATCTTCCCGGGCCTGGCGCTCTCCATGGAGCCGGCGGAGCCGGATATCCTAGACCGTCCGCCGCGGGACCCCGAAGAGGCGATCATCACCAGGCAGGACCTCAAGCGCATGGTCTTCGAGTCCGGCGTGATCGGCTTGGGCACCGCTGGCGCCTTCATCTATGGTACGCGCCAGTATGGCCTGGGGCCGGCCCCGAGCACCCTCGCCTTCAACACGCTGGTGCTCAATGAGCTGAGTCATGCGCTGAGCTCCCGCAGCCGTTATCGCAATGTCTTCGGTGGCGAAAAGCTCTTGCCTAACAAGCATCTCACTCGCGCCGTGCTGGGCATGGCGGTGCTGCAGGTGGTGGTTAGCGTCGTGCCCGGCGCCCGGCGGCTGCTCGGCACCGTGCCGCTGGGCTGGATGGACCTCGCTGCCATCGGCGCGGGCGTCCTGTTGCCGTTGATCGTCAATGAAGCGACGAAGCCCGGCTACCGGGGGCCGGAGCGCCTGCCGGAAACCGACCCGGACGTAGCGCCGGGTATTGTTTAGGCGATTGCCGGCAACGTATACCCGTCGCGCATGGGTTTTCGGCCGCCCGTGAGCCTGAGGCACCGCCGCGCTAAGCCTTGGTCTAGTCGCGGCGCAGAAATAGGTCAACCCGAAACCGGAGCGCGCCCATGAGCGACGATTTCATTTTTACGTCCGAGTCCGTGACCACAGGTCATCCCGACAAGCTTTGCGACCAGGTGAGCGATGCGATCGTCGATCATTTCCTGGCGCAGGACCCGAACGCCAGCATCGTCGCCGAGTGCGCCATGGCCAGCGGTGTGCTCTTCATCTCCGCCCACTATGCGTCCAAGGGCGGGCTCGCGATACCGGATGTGGCCCGGGCGGTGATCCGCAGCGTCGGCTATCCACGGGAGGTCTTCGACGCCGATGCCTGCACCATCATGACCAGCTTCATGGACCACACCGAGCGGGATTACCGCCCGGTGGATTTGGATGCGCTGGGCGACCAGGACCTGGGGCGCGTCACGGCAAAGGATCAGGTCACGGTCTTCGGGTATGCCTGTGATCAAACCGAGACCTTCATGCCGTTGCCGATCGCCATCGCCCATGCCCTGGCGCGCCGTTTGGACGACCCCAGCCTGGACGCGGACCTGCCTTATCTGTTGCCGGATGCCAAGGTCCAGGTGGGCGTGGAGTATCGCAATGGGCGGCCCCTACGCATCCACAGTGTGGCGCTCGAGACCAGCCAGCGTGAGGGCGCGGACCCGGGTGCGGAGCACCTGCAGGCGGACCTGATCCGCGCCGTGATCAGGCCCGTGCTGGACGAGCAGCCGGTGGGTCCCGACGGCGACACCCACTATTTCATCAATCCGGAGGGGCCGGTCATCGGTGGCGGTCCGGCGGTGCATTCCGGGCTGACCGGCCGTAAGACCGGCATCGATACCTATGGCGAATATGCCCGCCACAGCGGTGCGGCCCTCAGCGGTAAGGACCCGATGCGCATCGACCGGGTGGGCGCCTATGCTGCGCGCTATGCCGCCAAGAACGCCGTGGCGGCCGGCCTGGCGACGGAGTGCGAGGTGCAGCTCAGCTACAGCATTGGCTCCGCTGGACCCGTGAGCCTGCGCGTGCGGACCGCGGGGACTGGGCGCGTGGATGACGCCGAGATTGCACGCCGCCTGCAGCGGCACTTCGATTTCCGCATCGGCGCCATCATCCGCGACTTGCGTCTGCGCCATCTCCCCGCCGAGCACCCGGAGGGCTTTTATCGTCGCCTTGCCGCCTATGGCCACATGGGCCGCAGCGACTTCGAGGTCCCTTGGGAGCGAACGGATCGGGCGGCCCAGCTCAGCTAGCCGCAGTCTGCATGTCCCCGGCGGCTTGGTGGAGAAACTGCACCAGCCGGTCCGCGTGGGACTCGATCAATTCCACCGAATCGTGGTCGGCACCCGGGATCTCGAGCAGCGCGACGCGCGCTGGCTCGCCGGCCGCTGCGATGCGCCGTGCATCCTCCACCGGCACTCGGCGGTCGCAGGCGCCATGGACCAAGAGCACCGGGCAGCGTGCGTGACGGATGGTATTGATGGGTGCAATGGCTGCGAAGCGATGGCCGATCAGCCATTCGACATACCGCTGCACCAGCCAGACGACGGGCTGCGGCAGGTGGACGTCCGCGAGGTAGCGCTGGTTCACCTCCGTCGGATCGGCGAAGGCGCCGATGCTGATGACCGCGGCGATGGACGTGTTGCGGGTCGCCTCCAACAGGGCGGCGCCGGCACCCACCGAATGACCGAGCACCGCGATGCGACCTGGCTGCGGTACGCCCTGCTGCTGCAGCCAAGCGATGGCTGCGCCCAGATCCTCGGCGAACCTCGGCAGCGACGAAAAGCTGTCCCCATCGCTGGCGCCGTGGTTGCGGGCCTCGATGAGCAGCACGGTGAAACCGGCGCGGTGCAGGGGCAGCGCGAGGGGCAGCATGTGCTCGGCGTTACTGCCCCAGCCGTGCAGCATGACCACGGTGGTGGTCGCTCCGGTCGCCGGCAAAAGCCAGCCGGCCAGCGCCCGGTCGCGCACGGTGGCAATGCGCACGGACGCGAAGGGCAGCCCCAGGTCGGCCGGCGAGCCCAGCGGGCGGATGCGCGGGGCGCGAAAGCCCAAGTGGACGCCCAGCGGCAGCAGACTAGCCAGCAGACAAGCAACCAGCGGCAGTATGATCCAGAGGGTCATGGCGGGGTTTCCGTCGTCGAGTCATTGAGGGCGGCGGGGCGCCCCCGGTGCCGCCGGGACTGCAGCCACCGTAAAAGGCCTTGGATCGGCCTGTGCTAGGGTCGCCGCGTGTCACGTAACAGTGCAAACCGATCCACAACGACCCATGCCGATCTTTACCGACATCTTGACTGTCGATTGCCCACAGGCGCTGCACGTCGACGCCGCTGGCGGGCATCCAGGGTTCAGCGTCCGTTTCACCGCGGACGGGGAAATCCCCTTCCCGCAGGTGATCCTGCGCGCTGGTGGCAAGGAGACGCTAGTCAACGGGACCGCCATCGAGGCGGCGCCGGTAAGCCGCGACACCTGGGTCTATGTGGCCGAGATCCCGCCGGGTACCGTGGTGGGCGAGCGCATCGCTGTGCAGGTTGAGGGCTGCCGCCGGGCGGATCTCAGTCAGGCCGGCGGGGGAGACTGGATCAAGGCCTTTCGTGAGATCCGCATCATGGGGCCCGGCCAAGCCGGGTCCGGGGTGACGGGCGCTGCTGATCAGCCGCGCCTGAGCATTCGCCCTGTCGTCTGCGCTGGGGCGGAGGTGAAGCTGTACTTCGGCATTCACAAGCACATGCATCAGCCCTATTACAGCACGACGCATGTCGACGCCTGGGATGGTGAAAAGGACGCAATCTTCGGCTCGCGCGGCGGCAACTACACCGACTTCATCCCGGCTGCGGTGCAGCAGTACATCGACGGCGGCCTGCCGCACGCGGGTTTATCAACGAGCTGGAGCGGCTCGCTCATCGAGCAGCTCGACCGTGCGGCCAAGACGGCGCGCTGCGGTGGTCGCTTCGCGGGTTGGCGGGAGCCGCTGCGCCGCATGGCGGGGGCCACTACCCAGCTGGGGAACCCGCGTGTTGCCTTCTCCGGGCTCGGCTTCTATCACCCGCTGATGCCGTTGATTCCGCACCGCGACATCGTGCGGCACATCCTGTGGCACCGCAGGGCCATCGAAGAGGCCTTCGGTGTGCAGCCGTCGTCGGTGCTGTTTCCGCCAGAGACTGCCTTC
This sequence comes from uncultured Thiohalocapsa sp., assembly GCA_964524185.1. Classification (GTDB taxonomy): domain Bacteria; phylum Pseudomonadota; class Gammaproteobacteria; order Chromatiales; family Chromatiaceae; genus Thiohalocapsa. Next base: position 26,758 of record CAZGCI010000030.1, read on the forward strand.
CACGTGCGCATGATCCCGGCGTTGTTGGAGGCGGGGGTCGGCGCGGTCATCTACGACTCCATCCATCGCTTCCGCGCCTGCCGCGATTACCCCTATGCCGGCCTCGAGGAGGGCATGCTGCCGCCCAACCCTGCCGAGCAGATCAACCCGCCGGTGGCTGACTGGCTACAGCTCCACAACATCTGGGCTGCGTCGAAGATCTCGCCGTCGCTGCTGCGGCCCGAGTACGTTGGCTATGAGGACCCAGACGGTGAGCTGCACAAGCTCATCGCCATACCGGCGGAGCGCTACATCGGTAACGAGGACGCCCGCGGCGGCTTCGGCGCGCTGCAATATCCAGATGTGCTGGGCCAGCTCTACCAGCATATCGTCGACACCGGCAGCTTCGACCCAGCGCACCCGCCCTTCTTCCTGCTCCATTCCGACGGCGACAACCATGGCGGCGGTGCCGACAGCTACTACCATCACAACACGGGCCGCCTCGTGGAGTGGTTGCAGCGGGACGGGCGCTTCGAGCTGAGCACCGCGGAGGACTATCTGCAGCGTTTTCCACCCGATCCGGCACGGGTGGTCCACATTGAGCCGGGCTCCTGGGCGGGCGCTGACAACGGCGACCCGCAGTTCATGAAGTGGTTCAGCCGTTACGACCAGCCCTATTCACCGGATCTCAACTCCTGGGCCGTGCTCACGGCCTTTCAGAATCTGGTGCATACGCTGGAGGACAGCGAGCCCCAGCATCCGGCGTTGGCAGAGGCCACGCGGTTGCTATTGACGGCGGAGACCAGCTGCTACTGGTACTGGACGGGCCAAACCGGGTGGGACCAGCAGGTGACCAATGCCGCCAACCTCGCGCTGCAGCGCATCAAGCCGGCCATCGATGCCCTCTGTGCGGCGGGCCGGGAGCGCACGGCGCCGACCGTCTTCCCGCCCTGGGTGACGCCGGAGAGCCCCGGCGGCAAGCGTTGGGGCCAGGGCTGCCTGCTGGATGCGCCGCAGGAGGGCATCGTGCACAGCTTCGTTGCCGATTGCTCGGGGCTCAAGCGCGTGGATCTGGTCTTGCGCACTGCGGGTGGCGAACAACGCCTGGCGATGCGCGACCACGGCCCTTATCCCAGCGAAACAGGCGCAACGGTCAGCGCGCACTACCTCACCGCCGAGCTGCCGGTGGGCGCCGGTGACGTACGGTATTACCTCGAAGCGGAGGATGAGTGCGGCAACGTCGCCCGCGGTGCGCTGGAGCGGATCTTTCTCGCTTGATCCGGCGAGACCGATGCATGGCCAAGGCCTGTCTGGGTCGATCGCGGTGTAGGCGCGGTTTGTCTGGCCCAATAAAAAGGCCCCGTGTGACGGGGCCAAGTCTGCTTGCTCAAACGGAATTGCTTCAGGCCGACGACGATTTAGGGAAGTGCCAATTCATCGGCGCTCCCCATGCGGGGCAGGGAGTCCCGCGTTTTTCAGCGACCCAAGTCGCTGCAGATGAGGGCGCCCGGAAATCGCGTTTTCGGGTTCCGTGCGATTGTTGGGCAGGATGCCAAATCAATCGCCTTAGACCAACTGATGTTGCCCCCGCATATAGTCATAGACGAGGCCTGAGACCTCTCGGATGGTGTTGCTGCGGTTGGTGATCCAGCGCGCGTAATAGTCGGTGCGGTCGGCCTTCTCGATAATGCCGACGAAGGTGTAGGGGCGCGAGCGGCCGCGGCTGTCGACGCTCTCGATGATGCCCATGTTTCCGCACAGCATCGCCGTTGAGCCGGTCTTGTGGTAGACACGGACATCGGAGGGTATGTTGCGGACGCCGCGAGTGATGCGGTTGTTGTTGGGCAGGGACATCAGCTCCATGACCTCGGCCGAATAGGGCATTTGCCGATGCCACTGGGCAAAGAGGAAGCGGCTGTAGTCCCGGGCTGAGGCCTGATTGCGATAGGTGCGCCCGTCGTCCGGGATGTACTCAACGATGCTGGTCTGCCGGAAGATCTCCGGCGCGTGGCGCTTCAACACATGCTCGGTGGCCTTCGGGCCCATGTTGCCGTTGTAGCGGCTGACCAGCTGCATGATATCCGTGGTGGCACGGTTGCTGCTGCGACGGATCATCTGCTCCATCGTGTCGCGAATGCCAGACGTGTATTGCAGCCGACCGCCACTGTCGCCCACGGTGTAGAAGAAGGCCTGGGCCACGAAGGGCTTCATCATGCTCGCAGCCTGGCGGGGCTGCTCCTCGTTGATGGAGACGAGCTTCTTGCGGCCGGTGAAGTCGTAAACCGACCAGGCCGTTTTCTCGTCCCACCGAATCTTCCCCTCGGCACGCATGCGATTGACGAGCCCGACGACCTGCGCCTGCAGGGTCGGTGCGCGCGCAGCGTCGGCGGTGCCGGGAAGGCCGCAAATCAGGGCGCCGCCCGCGAGTGCGGACAGACTCAGGAAGCCGCGCCGGTCAAGCAGCGCCGGTGCGTCGTGATGGATGTCGTCTTGTGGCTGGACCGTGAAGCCCTGCGAGATGCCGCGCATGCTGGTTACCCCCGATACGCGCGTGCTCCGATCGCAAGCGCACCGTCCACACCGTCCGTAAGCGAACGGTTTTGCCCCCAAGGCGAGACGGGCGCTTACGCGCTCTTTTACGGGACTGAGGGTAGTCGGCGCCTGCCAAAAAAGCAAGGGGTCGATGCCTCAAAAAATCGCGTTCAGTCATAGGGCTCTGGCGCACTCTTCATCCAGCTAATCAAGCATCTGAGCGATCAGGCCCGATGCTTTTCGTCTGGCGCGGCGCCGCGCGCGGCGAGGGTTTCGTCCACTTTGGCGGCGATCTGCTCCTCGATCTGGCCCTTCATGACCGACAGGAGCAGACCCAGGCGAACGGTCAGGTCGAGCACTTCTGCGGTGACGGTAATATGGCCTGAAACGCCCGAGCGCGCGAAGCTGAGTGTGTCGCCGTCCCAGGCATAGTCGGCGCCGAGTTCGCGCTGCACCCGTTGCGCGATGCGCTCCACCTCCGCTCTCGCGTCCTCCACGGAGAGGGTGTGCGAGCGGATGATACGGATCTTCGACATGCTCTCCGGCCTCCTGGGCGGCGCGCGGCGATGGGAATCGCCCGGTTCGGGTTGATTTGGCGTGATGCCGCACACAGCGTGGCGCATCGATCAGCCGCCCCCGTCACTCGCACTGCGGCGCTCGACGAGGGCGCGGCGGAAGGCAGCGGAGCGGCGGTCGCCGCCGCGCGGCTCCGGGCGCGTGCGCCGATTGAGCCGACGCTCGACTTGCTGGCAGAAGGCGTCGTCGCCAAGGACCCAAGCCTTGTTGGTGGCATCGCGGATGCGCTGCACCAACCCTTGCTGCAACGGGCTGTCGAAGCTCCGACCATAGGTTACCTGGCGGACCCGGTCGCTGTCGCCGAGCGCTTGGTAAACCGGATGCGGCTGCACCAGTTCGTCTGCGATGCCATGGGCGTTGGCCCCGTGGCTCGACCAATCGTAGTGCGCCGGTGTGCCCACAAACCCAGCGCGAACGGGATTGAGCTCGATGTAGCGGCACACCGGCAAGAAGAAGGCCTGCGGGTCCAGCAGCGTGGCACGGTAGCGGCCGTCCCAGAGGGTACCCGTGCGCCCGTAACGCTCGTTCGCATGCCGGACATAGTAGCGGCCCGTGTACTGCATCAGTTTGCCGATGCCATCCCCATGGGCCGGCGTCAGCAGCAGGTGGAAATGGTTTGGCATGAGCACGTACGCATGCACGGCGCAGGCAAACCGCTGCGCCGCCTCCCGCAATGTGCGCCAAAGCACCCAGTAGTCATCCTCGTCGTGCAGGATGTCCATGCGGTTGTTGCCGCGTTGGATGACGTGTTGTGGATAACCCGGGAGCATGAATCGCGGTAGCCTTGCCATGGCGCGTCTCCAGCGAGCTGCTGACCTCTGATCTCAGTATAGACAACCAGTCGATTGCGTCCCCGTCGACCCGCCGCGTCATCCTTCGAGGCGGTTGGATGCGTTATCCTTCGCCGTTTTCTCGACGAGACCTCGACCATGCAAGACATCAACCCGATCCGCGCGCAGATCGCCGACCTCCAGGGCCGCCTCGCGTCCCTGAGGGGGTATCTTTGACTACGACGGTAAGCAGGAGCGACTGACGGAGGTTCTACGGGAGCTGGAAGACCCCGATGTCTGGAGCAACCCGGAGCGCGCACAGACGCTGGGCCGCGAGCGGGTCTCGCTGGAGGGTATCGTCGTCACCATGGATGAGCTGGGCGCAGGGCTCGGCGATGCGGCAGACCTGCTCGACATGGCTGCAGACGAGGGCGATGCCGAGACGGTCAACGCGGTGGCGGCCGATCTGGATCGCTTCGAGCAGCGCGTCGGTGAAATGGAGTTCCGCCGCATGTTTTCGGGCGAGATGGACGCCGCGAACGCCTTCCTCGACATCCAGGCTGGCTCCGGGGGCACCGAGGCGCAGGACTGGGCGGAGATGCTGCTGCGCATGTACCTGCGCTGGGCCGAGCAGCACGGGTTCAAGGCGGAGCTGATGGAGGTGTCGCCCGGCGATGTGGCCGGCATCAAGTCCGCCACCGTGGCGGTGCAGGGCGATCACGCCTTCGGCTGGCTGCGCACCGAGACCGGCGTGCACCGATTGGTGCGCAAATCGCCGTTCGACTCGGGCAATCGGCGGCACACCTCCTTTGCCGCGGTGTTTGTCTCGCCAGAGATCGACGACTCGGTCGAGATTGATATCAACCCGGCGGACCTGCGCATCGACGTCTACCGTGCCTCCGGCGCCGGAGGCCAGCACGTCAACCGCACCGAATCCGCCGTGCGCATCACACACAACCCCACTGGCATTGTGGTGCAATGCCAGAACGACCGCTCCCAGCACAAGAATAAGGACCAAGCCATGAAGCAGCTCAAGGCCAAGCTCTATGAGCTGGAGATGCAGAAACGTCGCGACACGGCGCAGGCCGTGGAGGACAGTAAGGCAGACATCGGCTGGGGCAGCCAGATCCGTTCCTACGTCTTGGACCAGTCCCGCATCAAGGACTTGCGCACCAACGTCGAGACCGGCAATACCCAGGCGGTGCTCGACGGTGGGCTGGATCAGTTCATCGAGGCGAGCCTGAAGAGCGGACTTTGAGTTGGAAGCATGAACGATACGCAGCCCAAGCAGGCCAACAACCCATCTGCACAGCCGGAAACGGATGAGAACAAGCTCATCGCCCAGCGGCGCGAGAAGCTGAAGGGCATCCGCGAGCAGGGCGTCGCCTTCCCGAACGACTTCCGCCGCAACGTCATCGCCGGTGAGCTGCACGCGGAGTACGGCGACATGGACAGCGCCGAGCTAGAAATGCGCAACGTCCGCGCCAAGGTCGCCGGCCGGCTTATGAGCCGGCGGGTCATGGGTAAGGCGAGCTTTGCGCACTTGCAGGACATGTCCGGGCGCATCCAGCTCTTCGTGCAGCGCGACCTGCTCGGCGCCGATGACTATGCCCGGTTTAAGCGAGAGCTCGATATCGGCGACATCGTCGGCGCCTCGGGGCAGCTTTTTAAGACCAAGACCGGGGAGTTGTCCATCAAGGTCGACGCCCTGCGGCTGCTGACCAAATCCCTGCGGCCGCTGCCGGAGAAGTGGCATGGCCTGTCCGACCAGGAAAGCCGCTACCGCCAGCGCTATCTCGATCTCATCATGAACGAGTCAGCGCGGGAAACCTTCCGCGTGCGCACGCGGTTGGTGCAGGGTGTGCGCGCGTTCTTGAATGCACGGGACTACCTTGAAGTCGAAACGCCCATGATGCAGGCCATTCCGGGCGGCGCCGTGGCCCGGCCCTTTGTGACGCATCACAACGCGCTCGACATGCAGCTCTTTCTGCGCATTGCACCCGAGCTCTACCTGAAGCGGCTTGTGGTGGGCGGCTTCGAGCGGGTCTATGAAATCAACCGGAACTTCAGAAACGAAGGGCTTTCCACCCGCCACAACCCCGAGTTCACGATGCTTGAGCTCTATGAAGCCTATGCGGACTATCGGGATCTGATGGACCTCACAGAGGAGATGATCCGGACGCTGGCGCAGCAGGTGTTGGGCACACTCACGGTGCATTATCAGGGGGGCGACTATGACCTGTCTCAGCCCTTTGTCCGCATGACGGTCCGCGAGTCCATCCTGCAGTTCAATCCGAGCGTTGCGCCCGCAGACCTTGACGACCTGGCCCGCGCTCGGGCCGTCGCCGAGCGCCTGAATATTCACCTGAAGGACAGCTACGGTCTCGGCAAGGTGCAGATAGAGATCTTCGAGAAGACGGTCGAGAGCGGGCTCATGCAGCCTACTTTTATCACTGCCTATCCCACCGAGGTCTCACCACTCGCCCGGCTCAATGACGATGACCCCTTCGTGACCGATCGGTTTGAATTCTTCGTCGGCGGGCGCGAGATCGCCAACGGCTTCTCCGAGCTCAACGACGCCGAGGACCAGGCCGAGCGCTTCCGTCAGCAGGTGGCCGAGAAGGATGCCGGCGACCTGGAGGCCATGCACTTCGACGCCGACTACATCCGTGCACTCGAGCACGGCATGCCACCGACGGCGGGTGAGGGCATCGGTATCGATCGCCTAGTCATGTTCTTCACCAATGCCCCGTCGATCCGCGACGTGCTGCTGTTTCCGCACATGCGCCCGGAAGATGTGACCTAGATCGTTCGACGGCGTCCGCTGTTTGCAGATGTGGGCAGTTTCGAGGCGCCTCGTGTGTCAGACGCCGCAAGGGCCGAGGGACACAGCACGGTCGCAGTTGGCGTTGCGGGAGGCCAGCCCTGGTAAGGGCGGTTAAACCCAGCCGTCAGCCGGGCAGTCCAGCGACGGTGACCGGCTCGCCCCACAGGCGGCGGATCAGGTCTGCGGCGGTCTCCGGCGGCTGGGTACTGGTCCAGAAGCGCGCGCGGCCGCGTGCGGCGCTGGCGCGCAGTAGGTTGGCCTCGGCGAGGCGGTTTTGCACCTGGCGGGCAACCGCGTCTCCGGCGTCGGTGATGATGACGTCGGGGCCTGCGATGTCGGCGATGAGCCCGCGCACGAGCGGGTAGTGGGTGCAGCCGAGTACCAGTGTGTCGGCGCCGCGGTCGATGAGGGGTCGTATCAGGTCGGCAAGCAGCGTCCGCAGGCCCTCGGCCTGGAAGTCCCCAGCCTCAACGAGCTCAACTAGGCCAGGGCAGGGCTGGGTCAGCACCTCTACCGGTCCATGGAAGCGCCCGCGCAGGGCCTCGAACTTGTCGCTCTTGAGCGTGCCGCTGGTGGCGAGTACGCCGATGATGCCACTGCGGGTGCAGGCCGCCGCTGGCTTCACCGCGGGCTCCATGGCGACGATGGGTAGCTCATGCCGGGTGCGCAGGTGGGCCGCGGCCACGCCGGTGGCCGTGTTGCAGGCAATCACGATGGCCTTGGCGCCCTGTTCGATCAGGAATTCAGTGATCATCTCTGCGCGGGCGCGGACGTGGTCGTTTGGGCGATCCCCGTAGGGCGCGTGGCCGGAGTCTGCGACATACAGAAGGTCTTCCGCCGGCAGCAGGCGGCGGATGCAGGCGAGCACGGTGAGCCCGCCGACGCCGGAGTCGAAGACGCCGATGGGGGCATCGCCGCGGGGCGGACCCAGCCGCGCCGCCTGTCCCTGTGTGTTCAGTCGGCTGTCTCCATTGCGCGGGCTGAGGTCCGACGGCGTTGGGCGGCGTCAGGCGGCGTCGCCGAAGCCATACGCCGGCGCGCGCAGCTGCAGTGCCGGCCCGCCGTCGCCGAGGGTGAGGCCATCGCCTTCGGCCGCGCTGATCTCCGCCACCACCAGCAGCTCCCAGTGGCCAGGGGCGCTGGCGCGGGCATCGACGATTCGGCCTGGGCCCTGTTCTGATGCGCTGCCGGGGGCGCTCAGCATGTCACCGGCCTTGGGTGTGGTATCGGTGTCGACTTCGGCGATGTACATGCGCCGCTTGAGCTTGCCGAGGTACTGCATGCGGGCCACCACCTCCTGCCCCGTGTAGCAGCCCTTGTGAAAGCTCACGCCGTCGAGGAGCTGCATGTTGGCCATTTGGGGCACGAAGGCGTCGGCCGTTTCCGGCACCACGGTGGGGATGCCGGCGCGGATGTCGTGCAGCGCCCAGAGGTCTGGGCCGGATTCTACGGCGCCCGCCGCGGTTGCGCCCGCCCAAAGGGACTGGGCAACGGCAGCGGGACCGATGCAAAGATAACGAGGCACCTCGTCGGCGACGCGGATCAGTGCGGCGTCCCCGGCGCGCACCATGTCGTTGTTGCCCGCGGGTAGGCCGCCGAAGTGACCGGCGAGGACGTCTTCGGCGCAGGTACCGATGCTGCCGCAGCAGACCAGGGCGTCACTCGCATCGTCGATGGTGGCCTTGGCGCGCAGCAAAAACATGCGCAAGCGCTTCAGCAGCCCCGCCATTTGGCTGCGCGGCAGCAACAGGAGGAAGCTGTCCTCGATGCGTAGCAGGCGAAAGTTGGCCAACATGCGGCCCTTGGGGCTGCAATGGCTGCTGAGCTGGGTGTGGGTGTCGGAGAGTTCGCGGACATCATTGCTCACCTGCCCCTGGAGGAAGTCCGCCGCTTCCGGTCCAGCGATGGCGATAAGCCCGAGGTGGGAGAGGTCCACCAGGGCGCAATCCGGATTTGCCGCCGTGGTGGGGAACTGCGCCCCGCCGTCGTGGGTGAGCGCAGCGCCGCGCGCCGTGAGAAAGGCTTGCCAGTCCTGGTTCATGGTAGGTCGTCTCGCTTGCTTATGGTTCCGGGAACGGGCAGGCTGAGAAGGATAGCGGCTGCCCCTGCAGGCGTCGATCGTTCGCACTGCCCGATGTGGGGCCGATGCCGACGGGTTTCGCATCGCCGTCGCCGACGCGGCCGCCTGATAGGACGCGGCTTCAGCCAACGGCCGTATCCGCCGCCCCCGAGGACTCGCTCCCGACCTTCCCGGCCTGGCCTGCTCGCGCCCGCCCAGCCGTTCCTCCATCCCAGCCTCCCCAAGTGCGTCCATGCCCCTCGCAGCCGACAGCCTCGTGCTCTACAAGGTCCACCCTGCCCGCGTGGTCAGCGTGGGCGAAAAGATCGAGATCGAGCTCGAAGGCGGCCAGCGTAAGCGGGTGCGGCCGAAGGACATCACCCTGCTGCACCCCGGGCCCCTACAGCGCCTGGCGGATCTCGCCGAGCCGCACGGTGGACAGCTGGAGGAGGCCTGGGAGCTGCTGGAGGGCGCGGAGACAGACCTCAAGGAGCTCGCGGAGCTGATGTTCGATGCCTTTACCCCCGCCAGTGCCTGGGCGGTCTGGCGGTTGCTGGACGAGGGCCTGTACTTCGAGGGCTCGCCGGAGGCGATCCAGCCGCGCCCGCGCGAGGCGATCGAGCGCGACCGCGCCGAACGCGCAGCCAAGGCCCGCGCCGAGGAGGAATGGCTCGGCTTCATGCAACGGCTCGGTCAGAGTCGCATCATCGACGCCGACCGTCCCCGGCTCGTCGAGGTGGAACGCCTCGCCAACCAGCAGGGCGAGCACAGCAGAATACTCAAGGCTCTGGATCTCCCGGAGACCCCGCAGGCGGCGCATCGGCTGCTGGTGCAGGTCGGCTACTGGGCGGCAGCGCATAACCCGTATCCAGCGCGCAGCGGCGTGGCCGTCACCGATCCGGATCTGCCGGTCCCGGCATTGCCCGGAGAGGAACGTCTGGATCTGACCCAGCTGCCGGCCTTCGCCATCGATGACGAGGGCAATCAGGACCCGGACGACGCCGTCAGCCTCGACGGCGAGCGCATCTGGGTGCACGTGGCCGATGTGGCTGCGCTGGTGGCGCCCGACGCCGAGCTCGATCGCGAGGCCCGCGCCCGCGGTGCCAACCTCTACCTGCCGGAGGGCGTCGTCAACATGTTGCCGGCGGCGGTAACGACGCAGCTTGGCCTCGGCCTGCAGGAGACCTCCCCGGCGCTGTCCTTCGGTATGACCGTGACGGCAGCAGGGACACTCGCGGACATCGAGATCCGCCGCAGCTGGATTCGTGCCCAGCGCTTGACCTACGCCGAGGCCGAGGCGCGCCTGAGCACAGCGCCATTCGCGGTCCTGAATGCCACCGCCGAGCGCTACCGCGCCCGCCGTCAGGCCCAAGGTGCCGCCGGCATCGATTTGCCCGAGGTCAGCGTGCGCATCCAAGACGGGGAGATCCACATTCGGCCCATCGATCGGCACGGCTCCCGCGCCATGGTGGCAGACCTGATGCTGATGGCGGGTGAGGCCGCGGCGCAGTGGTGTGGGGCACGCGGTATCCCCATCCCGCATGCGACCCAGCCGCCGCCGGAGACCATCAAGCAGCCCGAGGGCATGGCGGCCATGTACGCGTATCGTCGCCAGTTCAAACCCAGCCGCAGCAGCATCGAGGCGCTGCCGCACTTCGGGTTGGGGCTCGATGCCTATGCGCGCGCCACGAGTCCGCTGCGTCGCTATGCGGATCTCCTCGTCCACCAGCAGATTCGGGCGGTGCTGCGCGGCGACGAGCCCCTGAGCGCCGAGCAAGTGAGCGCCCGCGCCGGCGAGGCGGACCAAGGTGGCATTGCCGTGCGCCGCGCTGAGCGCCAGTCCAATCAGCACTGGAAGCTGGTCTTCCTAAGGCGTCACAAGGACTGGCAGGGCGAAGGTGTCGTCGTCGAGGTCGGTGAGCGCAAGGACACGGTGTTGATCCCGGAACTCGCGCTGGAGACCAAGCTCCGCGCCAAGTCCGACTTCGCACTGGATCAGCATCTGCGCCTGGGTATCGCCGACGTGGACCTCTACGACCTGGACGCGCGGTTCCGGGTGTTGGGCACAGTGGCTTCGGCAGCGAGTGCTCAGACGCCTTGAGGGCCTGAACGGGTTGCCGATGCGTCGCGTTTCAGGGCGATGCGTGTATCTAGGGCCAAGGGCCAAGAACTAAGGTTCGCCCCGGCGTGATTGCGGCAACCGGGGCTCCTCGGTCCTTGGCCCTCGGCACGGCAAGGCGTGGGTCAAGCAGGCGGTTCTCGAATCCTGTCGCGGTGAAGGCCTGCGCGCAATCGGCATCCGTCGTTGCGCCCCTGCGGCGGTCAGTGTCCACGCGGGCTCATAGGAACCTCGGTCGCCGAGCTGCAGGCGATGGTGGTGGTTTCCCAGCCCGTTCGGATCTGGATAGCGGGCTGCCACACTTCGATGTGAAATAGGCTACACTGTTCAGAAATCACAACAGTGTGCGCGCAGTGACGCGTCTGGCGAGCCCTCGTGGGCTTGAATTCGAGCAATCAGCGCGGCTTAGCGTAACTTTTTAGCAACATGCATGCCTTCGGGCGGGGCGCTGTCATGCAGCGGTTGGTAGTTGCGCATCGGTAATAGCAACCACCTGCTGAACAGACGGTGTTCACCCGACGACCAGGCCGAGCCCTCGCCGGCACGCGGGTGATGACAACCGTGTCGATGCGGGTGCGCGTGGTGTGGACCTGCAGCAAAAATGGGCTTGCGTGGCCTGGCGCATGGCGCTTGTCACCGCGGACGGCGGGCCACCTTTGCCGCTTGCTGCGGGCTGCAACTGGGCATGGGTCGTGCGTTCCTCGGCGCCGAATCGATCGGCCGGCGCCGGGGGACGTGCGGCTCATCTTTGACCCGAGAGGACTGTGATGCCGGGCCCCATTCGGCATCGCGAGGGGTTTGCGCGAGCGCGAGCCCCAGGCTTGGCGAGGCGATGCCTCAGACCGACGAGCGACGAGGGCGCCGGCACGCCAGCGGGTCGTTCACTGGCCAGGGCCGAGGGCTGAGGCGCGGACGCACAGACCAGGCATCAGCGGGTGCGCCTCGGCTCTTTCCCCCTGCCGGCACCTAGCATACGACGCAGCGTGGAAAACTTGACGCATCCGCAAACATCTCGCGGGCTCAAGCACTCTAATGGCTGTGCCTGCGGTGGCTTCACCATCCGCGTGCTAATAGGGGCGATAAGAACTGTCCGGTATGGGACGCGGCGCTGGCCGCGATGTCTTCCGGCGTGCCGCTGGCAATGATTGCGCCACCCTTGTCGCCGCCCTCGGGCCCTAGGTCGATGACCCAGTCAGCGGTCTTGATGACGTCGAGATTGTGCTCGATCACCACAACGGTGTTGCCTGCATCGCGGAGCTTGTGCAGGACAGCGAGCAGCTGCTTGACGTCGTGGAAGTGCAGGCCAGTGGTGGGCTCATCCAGGATATACAGCGTCCGCCCGGTGTCGCGCTTGGAGAGCTCGCGGGCGAGCTTGACCCGCTGTGCCTCGCCGCCAGACAGTGTGACGGCGTTTTGACCCAGCCTCAGATAGCCCAAGCCCACGTCCATCAAGGTGTTGAGCTTGCGGTGGATCACCTGCACCGGCAGAAAAAAGGTCAGCGCATCCTCCACGGTGAGGTCCAGCACCTCATCGACGGCCTTGCCCTTGTAGCGGATCTCTAGGGTCTCGCGGTTGTAGCGTCGGCCCCGACAGGTGTCGCACTGTACGTAGACGTCCGGCAGGAAGTGCATCTCCACCCGAATCAGCCCGTCGCCCTTGCAGGCCTCGCAGCGTCCCCCCTTGACGTTGAAGCTGAAACGCCCCGGGCCGTAGCCGCGGGAGCGGGCCTCCGGCACGTTGGCGAACAGGTCGCGGATCAGGTTAAACACGCCGGTGTAAGTGGCCGGGTTGGAGCGTGGTGTGCGTCCGATGGGACTCTGGTCGATATCGACCACCTTATCGAAGTGCTCCAGTCCCTCGACGGCGACGTGCTCGGCGGCACGCAGACTGGCGGCGTTGAGGCGCCGTGCGGCAGCGGGGTAGAGGGTGTCGTTCACCAGCGTGGACTTGCCGGAGCCCGACACGCCGGTCACACAGCAGAAGGTGCCCACCGGGATGGCGGCATCAATAGCGCGCAGGTTATTGCCGGCGGCGCCGCGGATGACGAGCTGCTTGCCCTCGCGTGCCGGCGTGCGCTCGGCAGGAATGTCGATGCGCAGGGCGCCTGAGAGATAGCGGCCGGTGAGCGATGCCGGCGTCGCGGCGATGGCCTCCGCCGTGCCTTGTGCCACCACTTCGCCGCCGTGGATGCCGGCGCCGGGGCCCAAGTCCACCACGTGGTCCGCGGCGCGGATGGCATCGGCGTCATGCTCGACGACGATGACCGTGTTGCCGAGATCACGCAGCCTGGTCAGCGTGTGCAGCAGCCGCTCGTTATCGCGCTGGTGCAGGCCGATGGACGGCTCATCCAGAATGTACATCACGCCCATGAGCCCAGCACCGATCTGGCTCGCGAGGCGAATGCGTTGCGCCTCGCCACCCGAGAGACTCTCGGCGCTGCGCTCCAGCGTCAAGTAATCGAGCCCGACGTCGGCGAGAAACCGCAGCCGCTGTGCAATTTCCTGCAGCACCTTGGCGGCGATCTCCGCGCGCTGACCAGTGAGCTGGCCATCCTCGCAGAGCGCTTCGAACCACTTCAGTGCCTCCCCCACCGGCATGGCCGAGACGGCGCCCAAGCCCTTGCCCGCCACCAGCACATTGCACGCCGCCGCGTTGAGCCGCGCGCCGCCGCAGGCGGGGCAGGGGCGGGTGGAGATAAAGCGCGCCAGCTCCTCGCGCACTGTGGGCGAGTCCGTCTCACGGTAGCGGCGCTGCATGTTGCCCAGCACGCCCTCGAAGGCGCGTTGCCTGCCGGCGCCGCGCTCGTGCGGCAGCTTGAGCTTGAGCGTCTCAACGCCGCTGCCGTCAAGGACCACCTGCTGCGCGAAGGGCTCAAGATCCTGCCAGGGCACGTCCAGCGCGAAGCCGAAGTGTGCCGCCAGCGCCTTGAGCATCTGGTGGTAATAGCCATTGCGCCGATCCCAGCCGCGGATGGCGCCGTCAGCGAGGCTCAGCTGCGGCTGGGCGATCACCTTGGTTGGGTCGAAGTACTGTTCGACGCCGAGCCCGTCGCAGGCAGGGCAGGCGCCGGCGGGGTTGTTGAACGAGAATAGCCGTGGCTCGAGCTCCGCCAAGCTCCAGCTGCACACCGGGCAGGCGAAGTTGGCGGAGAAGGTCGTGGGCTCTGCCTCGGTGTCGTCCATGGACGCCAGCCGGACAATCCCGCCGGAGAGCTTGAGCGCCGTTTCGATGGACTCCGCGAGGCGCAGCTGCAGGTCCGGCCGCACCCGGAAGCGATCCACCACCACTTCGATGTCGTGCTTCTTCTTTGCGTCGAGCTGCGGCGGGGCGTCGAGCTCATGCAGCGAGCCGTCGATGCGCGCCCGCACGAAGCCCTGGGCGTTCAGCTCGGTGAGCAGGTGCTGGTACTCGCCCTTGCGCGCTGCCACCAGGGGTGCCAGCAGCATCAGGCGCTCGCCTTCCGGGCGGGCCAGGATCTGATCGACCATCTGCTGCACGGTCTGCGCCGACAGGGGCTCACCGTGCTCCGGGCAGTGTGGTGTGCCCACCCGGGCGTAGAGCAGGCGCAGGTAGTCGTGGATCTCGGTGATGGTGCCGACGGTGGAGCGGGGGTTGTGGGAGGTGGTCTTCTGCTCGACGGCGATGGCCGGCGAAAGGCCTTCGATGAGGTCCACGTCCGGCTTGTCCATCATGGACAGGAACTGCCGTGCATAGGCCGACAGCGACTCCACATACCGCCGCTGGCCCTCGGCATAGAGGGTATCGAAGGCGAGTGAGGATTTGCCGGAGCCGGACAAGCCGGTGAGCACCACCAGCCGGTCGCGTGGCAGGTCGAGGTCCAGGTTCTTGAGATTGTGCGTGCGAGCGCCGCGGATGCGGATCGAGTCCATTCGTCAGGGTGTCCTGAGCTCGGTGCCGGCTCAGCGGCCGGTTGCGTAGGACGTCGCAGGCAGCAAGCGTGCTGGCGCCATGCGGTGCTGCGGTCGGTTCTGCTGCGGGGCAATCGTCATGCGCGAGAAGGATGGCGGGGGCGTGTGACAGTGTGGCATGCCCGTGGCCATCGCGCAGGCTTACGGTGCAATCCTGGCGGCTGGTGGCGGGGTTGCAACAGCCGCCAGGGTGCTCGGGGACAGGTCCTCAGCCGCGCGCGGCCTCCAGCGCGGCGATGCGCTCCTCCAGCGGCGGGTGGCTCGCGAAGAGCTTTTTCAGCCCCTCGCCGATGTTGCCCGAAATGCCGAAGGCTGCGAATTCGCCCGCCGGCAGATCCTGCGGTTCATGCACCCGTTGCAGTGCCCGCAGTGCTGCGACCATCTGCTCGCGCCCGGCGAGGCGCGCACCGCCGGCGTCGGCGCGGAATTCCCGGAAGCGGGAGAACCACATCACGATGATGGCGGCGAGGAAGCCCAGGATGATCTCGGCGATGATGGACACCACGAAATAACCGATGCCCACGCCGCCGCTGTCATTGTTCCCGCGCATGGCAGAGTCGACGAAACCGCCGATGACGCGCGCGAGGACGATGACGAAGGTGTTGAGCACACCCTGGATCAGGGCCAGGGTCACCATGTCACCGTTGGCGACGTGGCTGATCTCGTGACCCACCACGGCCTCCACCTCGTCGCGGCTCATGTGCTGCAACAGCCCAGTGCTGACGGCCACCAGTGCGTCGTTGCGGTTCCAGCCGGTGGCGAAGGCGTTGGGGTCGGGCTGATCGAAAATGCCCACCTCCGGCATGCGGATACCACTCTGCTCGGACTGGCGGCGCACCACCTCGAATAGCCATTGCTCGAAGGGCGTTTGCGGCTGCTCGATGATCTGTACGCCCATGGACCGCTTGGCGAGCCACTTGGACATGAATAGCGAGATCATCGATCCGCCGAAGCCGAACACGAGCGCCATGATCAGCAATCCGCTGCCGGTCTGCGCAGAGACGCCGAGGATGCTCAACACGATGTAGAGCACCGTCAAGATCGCGAAGTTGGTCGCGACGAAGAGCAAGACTCTCAACATGGGTGGGTTTCTCCTAGTCGGTGAAGCTGAAAACGAGGTCAGGAAGAGGTTCGGCTGCGGGTGTGGCGGTTGGACCCAGCCCTTGCGCTGTAGACGGCCCCGCGAAAATCTTTGTCGCTATAAAATGCATGCCCGGTGTGTCCGGCGCAAGGTAGCGCGCCCGCGCTGCCCCAGATGTGCCCGGTTTCGGCCATGGGTGTGGCGGCCTTGCGTTGAGCACTGTGGCGGCTCCTGGCGACATCACGAGTCGGCCCGCGGCGTGTGCCCGGCCCCCGGAGGCCGCCACTGCCATTTGCAGCCGCTCCGTGCGGCCGGATGGTACGCCGAGTGCGGCGCCCTGAGGCATTACAGGTCGTTAGTAAAAGGGCCACCGCGTCTGGCTGCGCGTGATTGGCTTGGCGTCCAGCGGCGATTGCGTGGGGTGGCGCTCCCGGGTGCCGCCCCCAGGTGGAGTCAGCACTTGTTCAACCGCCGTGCCCGACGCTGAGTCTGCGCCGGGGCCGCACTCGGGGGTGGACACGTCGGCGAAGTGGATTTATAGTGTGCGGCTTACTGGGGCCATAGCTCAGCTGGGAGAGCGCAACACTGGCAGTGTTGAGGTCGGCGGTTCGATCCCGCCTGGCTCCACCATGCAGCTTCATCAAGGCAAAACGACAGTCCCCATCGTCTAGAGGCCTAGGACACCGCCCTTTCACGGCGGCAACCGGGG